>JBKHYG010000100.1:0-108243 GCA_046565595.1 Actinomycetota bacterium
ACCTGGTACGACCTGCGCGAGTCGCTAGCGCCCAACGGCGTGATGCGCTCGGTGATCGTCGGCGGTCTGTACGCCGGAGGCGTTCGCAACAACAACCTCGCCCCGTGGGTGCATGCGGCGATGGCAAGCGCGGTAGCAACAGGAGTGGTCGTCGACGGACCAGAACCGCTCAACTTCGGGTCGGAACTCCATCAACACTCCTCGGCCTGGTTCGTCGAGCAAGGCATGAAGTTGGATATCCCCGTGTACCTCAGCCAGGGCGCAGCCGACCTGGTCTTCAACCTGACCGAGGGTTTGGACAACTTCCAGCAGGCGCTGACTCCCGCGGCGCAGGAGAAGAGCATCTTCATCAGCGATCAAGGAGGGCACAACATCCCCGGTCAGGTTCCCAGCTGACCCGTTCCCTACACCCCGCGCGGTGATGATGCGTGTGACGGTATCGGCGAGGTCGACTGGTTCAAGCACACCTTGCTAGGAGAGCCACTCGATCTCGATGCGCGCTATCGACTGACCACCACCGGCGGCGACTGCTTGGAGTACGAGACATCGTTACCAAGCACGGCACAGCGCAGCATCGAGACGCTCGAACAGGCGATCCTGCCGACCGGCGCTAGGGGACCTGCCCGGTTCGATGAGGTGGCAGAAGGACCTGTGAGCATCGCGGGCATCCCCACCCTTGAGTTCACGGCGACGACCAGCGACCCGGACGCTCGCATCTTCTGGGGTATCGCGTTGGGAACCTCGCCCGACGACGCGCAGTTGGTCGGTGGCCAATGGATCCCCACCAGGATCCAGGGACCTACGCTCGACCAACGCGTCTCTGCCCGCCTGGGCGGGATCGCCGTCAGAGCCGAAGTCGGAGAGAAGATCTATCTGGTGAGCGCTCCGGCGACCGATCAGTACCTGCTGCATCCGAGCCGAACCCTCGGAGCGGTGCTGGTGAGTGACGCGACGCTCGGCCTCCCGGGGTTGCCATAGCCTTAGGGCCGGAGGTCTACTCAGATGAGGTCCACCAGACGCGGAGGGGGGTATGTGATGAGGTTATCTATAGCCGTGATCGCGTCGGTGCTGGTTGCGATGCCGGGCACCGCCCAGCCGTCGGCGGACGGGCACTACCAGCCGGAGCAGATCATCCATGATGCTCCGATCCCGTGCAGCGTTCTGTGTCCCCACTGGGATCTCGAGGACAACGGTCGAATCTGTAACGGACCCAACACGCCCGGAACATACGATCAGACCTACTTCGGATGGCTGGCGGACTCCGAGTTGGCGTTCGCTGGGTTCATCATCGAACCGACCGTCGACTACGACATCTTCGTCTGCAGTGCAACCGAGCCGTCGGTCTTGGTCAGCGGAGCGAACCTGGTGGGGACCTGCAGCGGTCTCGGCGTTCCCGGCGTTCCCATCGGATGCCGGGACCAGATCTTGCTGTCTAGGAGGGCGGTCCTGGAAGCGACGCAGGGCAGCACCGACGCGTTCTTCCTCCGAAGTTTCAATTGGAGCGACATCGGGCAGGCACCCATCCAGGTTTGGGGGCCTATACAGATCACCGATGACGACTTCGAGGGCATCCCACTGCCGCGCCCAGGAGCCAAGGTGGCCGTATAGGGCAAACTAGGGGCATGACGCATGCTCCAGACGAGTTCGCCAAGAGAGCCGAGCAGATCAGGGAAGGCGGCGCCGCCAAGTACCACGAAGCCGCCGCCGCCAAAGGCAAGATGTTCTGCCGCGACAGGATCGCCCACCTGACCGATGAAGGCTCCTTCGTAGAGGACGGTCTGTATGCCAACGCTCTCGCTGGTGATCTGCCCGCCGACGGCGTGATCACCGGGACGGCCGCGATCGACGGCAGACCCGTAGCGATCATGGCCAACGACTCGACGGTCAAGGCGGGATCCTGGGGCAAGCGAACCGTCGAGAAGATCCTTCGCATCCAGGAGACAGCCGAGCGGCTACAGATCCCTCTGGTCTACCTCGTCGATTCTGCAGGTGCGCGCATCACAGACCAGATCGAGATGTTCCCAGGGCGTCGAGGAGCCGGACGGATATTCCGCAACCAGGTGATGATGAGTGGCCAGGTACCTCAGGTCTGCGTCCTCTTCGGACCCTCCGCCGCGGGCGGCGCCTACATCCCTGCGTTCTGCGACATCGTCATCATGGTCGAGGGTAACGCCTCGATGTATCTGGGCTCTCCGCGCATGGCTCAAGAGGTCATCGGCGAGAAGGTCACCCTTGAGGAGATGGGTGGCGCCAAGATGCATTGTTCGGTGTCGGGCTGCGGGGACATCCTCGCTACTTCCGAGACTGAGGCACTCGAGTTCTGCAAGCGCTACCTCTCGTACCTTCCGAGCAACTACTCTCAGAGTGCGCCCCGCTCTGAGAGTCGTGACTCTGAGAGTGGCCGTGAACTCGTAGAGATCATCCCGGAGAACCAGAACAAGCCGTTCGACATGCGCGAGTTGTTGCTGCGCCTGGTAGACGAGGGTTCTTGGTTCGAGATCAAAGCGCTGTTCGCGAAGGAGCTGCTGACAGGTTTCGCTCGACTGGACGGCCAGGTCGTCGGCATCCTGGCGAATCAGCCGAAGTTCAAGGGTGGCGTCCTGTTCGTAGATTCCGCCGACAAGGCCGCGCGCTTCATCTGGCTATGTGACGCCTTCGGGATCCCGCTGATCTTCCTGTCGGATGTCCCCGGCTTCATGATCGGTAGCGCAGTGGAGCGTCAAGGCATCATCCGACATGGAGCCAAGATGATCAGCGCGGTGACCGAGGCGACCGTCCCGAAGTTCTGTGTCGTGATCCGCAAGGCTTATGGGGCCGGCCTTTACGCGATGGCAGGTCCAGCTTTCGATCCCGAGGCGACGATCGCTCTGCCGAACGCGATGATCGCTGTGATGGGGCCAGAGGCGGCCGTCAACGCGGTCTATGCGAACAAGATCGCCGAACAACCCGAGGAAGAGAGACCGGCCTTCATCGAGCGGCTGCGCGAGGAGTACCGCGAGGACATCGACATCCTGCGGCTGGCATCAGAGCTCGTGGTAGATCAGATCATCGAACCACATGAACTGCGGGACGAACTGATCGCCCGGCTAGCGGTCACCGACGACCGCCGCCGCGAACGCCCGCACAAGCGCCGCGGGGTGACTCCGGTCTGATGGCCGACGGACTTCCCCCCAAGCAGCCGGGCGAGATCGAACTGGATCGTCGCATCCTGATCGCCGTCTTGGTCGCGATCGGCTTGCTGGTCGCCGGGCTCTTGGCCCTCGATTCAAGGCCCGAAGGCGCGGTAACCCCGTCTCCGGAGCCGACCCCCTCCCCGCAACTGATCCCGGTGACAGCCCCCACTGAACAGGCCTGCCCGGAAGGTTGGGAGGGATTCGTCAACCCGGCCTTCCTCTACGAGTTGTGTCGTCCTTCTCCCTGGCGTGTCATCTACGAAGGCCAGCCGCGTGCACGACTACCGCTCGGTGATCTGGCCGAGGTACGGTTCGTGAACCCCCAGGCATTGCCCTGGCCAACGGGATCCGACCCCGTCCAGGTGGTTCTGGAGCGAAGCAGCCTCGATCTGAGGATCGTCGCGAACCAAACGCCCAAGGGATGCGAACCCAAGCAGCCGTTGGACGGCAAACTCGTGTGTGATTATCAAGCCAACCGATCTCTGAGTCCCGACGATCAAGGCAGCCTCCAGGTGATGATCGTCGCAGTGCCGGTAGAAGCCCCAGGGGAACCCATCATCCACGCGATCGCGGTCATGCCGACCAACCAGACTGCCGCCTATAGCTCACTCTTAGAGTTGGTCCTCTCGACCTTGCAGCGGATCTCCCCAGACATCGCGCTATGAGCCGCTCCGCGGCGCGCGCAGGCGACAAAGCCAGGGATCTAGGCAAGTTCTGCTCGATCGGCCCGTCCTAGACCTATCGCCCGGCAAGATGTACCTTCCTGGCCACCTGGGGCGCGACCGGGAAGGAGCGACATGGTTGGTAGGACCATGCGGGTGGTCGTCTTCGGAGCTGCCGTCTGCGGAGTGTTCGCCACAGCCGTTGCGGTTTCTGGAACGCTGACCAAGCCCAAAGCTGCCGCGGTGGAGACCGATCCCGGAGTCGACCCTTACGCCTCTCTCCAAGCATTGCGCGTACCAGCGATCAGTGAAGCCGTTGGATGTGAAGAAGGATGGCGAGGCTTCGCTAACCCACTGGCGGGATACAGCCTCTGCTATCCCGCAGGTTGGGGATTCAGCGATCTCAGTACCCCCAACGCCCTGGTCTCACTGAAGGGAACGATGCTGGGATCGATCCGTTTGGTGAGCAAGGAACTGTTCCCTTGGCGGTCGAGGACCTTCGTGAGTGCCGCCCTGTTGGAACGCGGAGGAACCGAGGTTCAGTTGAGCCTCGTCCCGGACGGATCGACCGCCGGTGCGACCGATGATTGCGAGCCGACCGAGCAGGTTGGCGATGCTTTGATCTGCACACAGCGGATCGATGCAGTATCAGGTCTGATCGATCCAGATGGCGAGATAGCTGAGATCTTCGGCATCCTGCCCTCCACCGATACAGCAGAAGGCGATGTGATCATCCGGATCCGGCAGCCCTACGCCAAGCGCGGGACCGTGGTCAAACTGGTGTCGTCCTTCAAGCGAACCGAGCGGGAGGTGGGATGATGTCTCGGCGCGGGTTGATCGTCTGTCTCGCTGTGCTCAGCCAGTTCGCGATCGCCGTGCCAGCTGACGCCTACAACACATATTGGTCCTCCTGGAGGCGATGGCCCTGGCGCAACTCGACCTCTGCGCAACTCACCCAGGTCAACGGACACACCTATGCCAGCAACTCGGCCCGACAGGCGATCGACATCGGAATGCGCTACGAGACCGTCTACTCGGTGCTGCCCGGAGTGGTTCACCAGACAGGTAACGACGGGCGAGCAGGCACCTACCTGATGGTCCTCGGTGACGACGGCACCTACTACACCTATCAACATCTCGACTCCACCCAGGTCCTGATCGGCACGAGGATCATGCTGGGAGATCCCGTCGCGATAAGCGGCAACTCGGGGAACTCGACAGGACCCCACCTGCACCTGCAACGAGCCACCGGGCCGCGCTTCTCTGACGACGCCCTTACCCTGTTCCCGATCAGCGGCAAGTCCTCGGCGTCGGCAGGAAGTTGGTATCTGTCCGACAACGCAGGGATCGGCCGCACGAGCAGCAACCAGACCTACGGCGGGGTTCGGCTCACCTATGACTACGAGGGGGGATACGCCGGGGTGGGCGTGCCGGTAGCGATATCTCAGGCATGGATGCCGTGCCGAGCCAGCGGCAAGACCTCTACGCGGTGGATGTACAAGTGCCGACATGGGTTCGTGCAGACCTTCCAGTATCAGAGCCGCTGGCAAACGATCATGGCCATAGAAGGCGTCCCAGGGGGCGTCTTGGTCACCGAACCGTTCCTGGCGGTGTACACCGAGTTGTTCGAAGGAGTCGATTGGGTCGAACACATCGGGTTCCCGGTGGAACGGGCTTTCATCTACGGTCCGGGCCGCACCGCTCAGCAGTTCGAGGGCGGGTGGATCACGGTCGATGACAACCGATGCGAGACGACGGTCTGGGGCCGCCAGACGGTGGTCTACAAGGGCTGGTGCTAGATCCTCGCGGGCGACGGTCCCGGTGCGGGCCGTCGTCCGCCCCCTGTCAGCGGATCCGCCGTAGTAGTTCCTTGACGCCGCGTGGCTCGATCGTGCGCGCGACCACATATAGCCCGAACACAGCTACGACCGCGCCCACGAGGACGGTCAGGATGTTCCAGAACCATTCGAGGAATCCCCAACCTTCAGCAGCGACCATGTCTATCCCCCTAGAAGATGTTCCTGGAATCTATCGGGTCCGGGTGAGGTCGTCCCGCCCACTCGGGCCCGAGCAACACCGACATGATCTCGTGCTCACTCGGAACTCCCGAAGCTCGCCAGCAGATGCGCAGCCGCTCGTCGGTCACGAACACGGTCGGTACTCGACGCACCTGATACTTGTCCGACAGATCCAGTCGGTCGCCAGCGTTGATCGCTACGACCCGGATACCCGGCACCTGCTCGCTGATGAGATCCAGCCTCTTGCGAACCACATCGCATGGAGGGCAACTTTCGCCATAGAACTCCACGATGGTGGCTTGCTTGCGGTCCCTGCGTCCAAGACCAAGATCGGACGGCTCGAAGGAGCCGTCGGCCTCGACGAAGTGCCCTTCGCGGCGACGCCACCAGAACGCGAAGGCGACCACGAGGACCGTCAAGGCGAGCAGTATCAGGAGGCGGGTCAAGCCGACCGAACTCCGAACTTCTTGATAAGCAGGTACATCTCGCATCCGATGCAGATGCCGGTCGTACCCAAGAGCGCCTGAAGGACCGCCACGATCAGCGCGAGGGTCCAGCCCAGACCGATCGCGTCGGCCCATAGCGCTATCGAAGCTGCGGTCAAGAAGATGAACCCCAAGGTCTGCGCGAACCTGGGCGGCGCCGAAGGCTCGGGGTCAGATGGGACGCCCTTGAGGATCGAACCCTTCAATCCTCGGAACAGCAGAGACATCGGGCTGTTCGAGGGGCCAAAGATCGCTCCGGCGCCAAGCGCGACAGCGACGATGGGCACCACGATCTCGATATCGGCAGCGAAAGCGAGGACGAGAACCGCGGCTGATAGAGCCGCCCCGAACCTCATCCCGATCTTGTCGACCATCTGCTGACTCATGATCCCTCCTTACGCCAGCGAACGACCTCGCGGCATTCTGGATCTCCCCAGGCGACGCTCGTTACGACCTCGACCCACGCATCAGCTCCCAGGGCGTGAACCATGCCTTCCTTCAGAGCCTTGTCCAGCGTGCACGCGGTCTCGGGATGGTCCGCAGCTATCGCCCGGAACGGACAATCCTTGTCGACGATCTCGATCCAGTCCTCGCCGCGGTCGACGATGCGCACGCCTCCGCTCACCATCGTCAGAGCTCGGGTCAGCAACTCCACCTGCCGATCGAAATCGGCCTCGGGCTCTGGATCCCGCTTGATGCGCCGCACGAGTCGTTCGCCCGTGGCTTCGGCGACCTGGCGGGCGGCCCCCGGGGCTGGCGCGGTCACCTCGATCAGGGTCGCAAGCATGTCCGAGACCAGCGCCGGACCCTCTTCGACATGGATGGGGGCAGCCTCATAGACCTTGGCCGGGCGGCCACCGCTGGGGTTGCGCCGCCAGCCGACGCTGGCCAACTCTGCGCCGACCAAGATATCCAGATGACCGCGAGCTACATTGGCGTGGATCCCGATGGCCTCGGCCACCTCCCGGACGCTCGCCGGCCCGGCAGCTCGCAGATGGTCCATTATCTGGACGCGGGTGGGCGCAGAGAGTGCGCGCGCCCGGGTCGCGTCGCCGTTCAGGGTCTCGATCGCTTCAGCCATAGACACTCCAGGTTTCTACGGTTCTCACGGTAGATACTCCGGGGGTCCAGCGCAAGCCCCTAACCCCGACATATAGGCGATAACCGACCCGAACCGGCAACGGGTCAGACCCGGATCGGCTGACAGGTCACGCACGGACCCCTCAACAGCTCAGGCCCGGACTTCGAACCGCTGGCCCTTCCCCACGGCTGAGAACGAGATGGTCCCCGACCGCACCTCGACCTTGGAGATCCGCAGTCCACTGGGCAACGGAGGTAGATCCTCTCGGAAGGAGGCGGCACGCCTGGCAGCCTCCTGCGAGCCCGGCGGTTTCGGCCCCTCCCAGGTGACCTGCTCGGCGTCGAAGCGCAGGTCCCCATCCTTGATCGAGAGTCTCCCGCTGGCTACGACCTTGCGTTTGATACCGGCGAAGGATCGAGTGCCAGATACCGTCACCTTCCCGTCCATGAGTTTGACCGTGGCGTCCTCGCCCCGACGCTTGAGGAATGCGTTCAAGGCCTTATCGTCGGTCTGGGCAGATCCGGTCGTGTCTCCGACGACCAGTGTCAGCTTGCCGCTCCCGAAGATCGACCCCTCCGCTTCGATGTCCTCGAGCCGCACCTTCAACTCGCGGAAGACGAGATCCTGGACCCGGAACCCTTCGACGCTCACCGACACGGCATCAACATGACCGCCCAGCACATCGAGGATGAATGGGAAGGACTCGATCTCGACGGAAGCTTGGTCGGGCAACCCGAGTTGCCCGGCCAAACGATCGTTGATCGCACGCTCGGCGGCATCCTCAGCGAGCATGTTCGCGCCGACGAACAGGCCGCCGAGAACAGCGCCGGTGATCACCAGGCCCTTGATCATGCCGAGAAACTACGCGCCAGACACTGAAGCGGCCACCGAGCCACTACTTGTAGGCCTCACCTAGCCAGGAGGACGAACGAATAGAAGGCGAACGGGACGGCTAGCAGCATCCCTGTCGCCGTCCTGATCGTCGCGGGCCGAGATGTCTTCTCATGCCCCGGCGCAGCGACCGTCTCGAGGAGCGCGGCCACCGGTTGGCTCACGGCCACGGCTACCGCCGCGACAGCAGCGATCGCGGTCGCGCGCGAAGAAGCGATCGCCGGATCGAACAGCCCTCTCGCATACACCGAACCGGCTAGCGAGCCCACCACGGCTGCGACGGCTCGAGTCACTCCCGCTGGCGACAGTCCGGCAGCATCGCCGCCCAGACCGTGACCCGTCAACCGCCCCGCGACCCGCACGGTGGCTTCAGCAGCGAATATGCACAGCAGCAGCGTTCCAACGAGCCTCTCGCCCTCGGGCATCTGTCGCATCGCAGCCAGGTAGGCCACCGGCAACGCGACGAACACGGCAGGGACCACCGATGCGAGGACCGTCTCGATCAGTCTGCGCCGATCCGTGCGCACCATCGCCTCCCCGAAGGTGGCGATCACCAACGCGAGCACGACTCCTACGAGCGCCCGAGACACCAGATCGCCCTTGAGGTAGCCGACGATCGCCAACACGACCACGGCCCCGAGTCCCAGCGGCGCCTGCGGTCTCAGACCGACGCTGCGGCCTCTGGAATAGAGGTCACCCAGGACGGCAGCGCCGGCGATCGCTGCAACCAGCGCGATCCATCGCCCGCCCCAGCTGAACGCCAACCACAGCAGGCCAGCCAGGATCGCGCCGGTCAACCCTGCTCCCGGTTCTCGGACGCGTACCCCGGCGTCACGCCACCTCGTCTTCGCCGCGTGACTCCAGCAGAGCCAGCAGGCGTGGGCCGAGCATGGAACAGAAGTCCGAGCTGAAACCGTCCTCGCAGTGACCGAACCCATCGATCACCCAGAGTTCCGTCTCTCCACGACAGTGAGCGACGAACTGTTCGACCCCATCCAGAGGGAACAGATGGTCGTCATAACCGTGTACGACCAAGGTCGGTAGGTCGATCCGATCGGCCACGGCCAGAGGCGGCTCACCGCCGACCCATTCGCGCGCGATGCTGGTTCCAAAGGCAAGTTCCGCACCTACCTGCGCGACCGGACTGCCGAAGAGCCACATCAAGCGGCGCCGCAACACACCACCATCCGCGGCTGGGAGATGAAGGGTGTCTGCGACCCAATGCGAAGGGGGTGAGATCGCGCAGATGGCGTCCGCCGAGGCCGTAGAGGCGGCCTCGAAGATGACCGCGGCGGCACCGAGCGAACCGCCGACCGTTATGACCTTCTCGAAGCCATCCGCGCGCGCACGCGCGACCACGGCGCGGATATCGTTCGCTTCGAGCGGCCC
The DNA here is from genome assembly GCA_046565595.1 of Actinomycetota bacterium. GTDB lineage: Bacteria > Actinomycetota > AC-67 > AC-67 > AC-67 > JBKHYG01. Next base: position 9,700 of record JBKHYG010000100.1, read on the forward strand.
TCCCGAACAGAAACCGCTGGAATCTCCGTGGCCTCGAAGATCCGTCGCATAGACGGTCGCGTGTTCTGCCAGCCCTTCTGCGAGACGGCGCCAGGGCGGCTTGGTCCGATACCCGAGGAGAGCGTGCGCCAACACGATCGCAACATCCCGATCCGAACCGAGTCTCGAGACGGCCAGCCGCTCTCCGTCTTCGGTTTCGACGGTCAGATGTTGTGCGGGTACCGCGAAGCGATCCTCGCCTCGCGCAGCGTGATATCGGCGCCTGAGGTTGAGGCGCGGGGCTCGTACCGGGTTCGTTCGCATGGCTCTCGTCTGCTACCTTGCCCGATACCGAGGCAGGACTGCAAACCTGCCCAGGCCCGACGATGGCTGATCTCCTCCTCGCCACCGACCGGGTCGAGGACCTGCTCGACCTGGTTAGAGGGTTGGAGGCCGCCGGGCATCGACTGACCATCAGGCCCCCCGAAGGGGTCGTCCGCGAGGACATGCCGGCTTGTCAGGTGGCCCTCGTCGATGGTGTGAAGGACTTCTTCAAGGCTCGCGACACCGCGAGGGTCATCCGCGCAACCCAGGAACGCACCGTGATCCTCGCGCTGATCAGCGCCGATCATGTGGACGGCATCGGACCGGATTGGATGATCGATTCCTTCCTGCTCGAGCCGGCATCGATCCCCGAGTGCCTGGCACGGCTACGGCTGGTCGTCACCGGCCAACTGGATGACCCCGACTCGACCATCAGGGCGGGAGACCTCGTCATCGACCCCGAGTCGTATCAGGCCAAGATCAAGGGACGGCCTCTGGATCTGACCTACAAGGAGTTCCAACTGTTGTCGTTCCTTGCAGGACGCCCCGGGCGTGTCTGGTCGCGGCAGCAACTGTTGCAAGAGGTCTGGGGCTACGACTTCTTCGGAGGCACCCGCACGGTCGATGTCCATGTGCGCCGCTTGCGCGCCAAACTCGGACCTGAATATGAAGCCATGATCGGCACCATCCGCAATGTCGGCTACAAGCTCGATGCGCGGACCCGATGATCAGCCAAGAGGAGCCAGCTTGAGTGCAGACAACCCGAGGGACATCGACTTCGTCCTGAGAACCGTCGAGGAGCGCGATATCCGCTTCATCCGGCTGTGGTTCACCGATGTACTCGGCTTCCTGAAGTCGTTCGCGATCACTCCTGCAGAACTCGAGATCGCGTTCGAGGAAGGCATGGGCTTCGACGGCAGCGCGATCGAAGGCTTCGCAAGAGGCGCCGAGTCCGACATGCTTGCGAAACCCGATCCCGCGACCTTCACGATCGTGCCGTGGCGGCCCGATCAGCAAGGCGTAGCGAAGATGATCTGCGATATCACGACCCCCGATGGCGAACCCTCACCGGCCGACCCGAGGGCAGTGCTGCGAAGGGTCGTCGAGCGATCGCGTGAGTCAGGATTCGAGCCGTTCCTGGCTCCCGAACTCGAGTATTTCTACTTCGCCGATCAAGAGACGACGGTTCCGCTCGATCGGGGCGGGTATTTCGATCTGACGCCGCTGGATGTCGCGGGCGATCTGCGCAAGCGGACGGTCATGTTCTTGGAGCAGATGGGGATAAGCGTTCAGAGCGTCCATCACGAGGTTGCTCCCAGCCAGCATGAGATCGTGCTGCGGGCCACCGATGCGGTCACCTGCGCCGACGATGTGATGACCGCAAGGCTCGCCGTCAAAGAGGTAGCACAGACCGCTGGCATCTACGCGACCTTCATGCCCAAGCCCATCGAAGGCGCATGGGGTTCTGGCATGCACACGCATCTCTCCCTGTATCAGAACGACTCCAACGCACTGGCCGACTCGGACGACCCGCTGGGCCTATCGAAGGTCGCGCGTTCGTTCATCGCGGGTGTCCTGGCGCATGCGCCGGGGATGACGGTCGTGCTGAACCAGTGGGTCAATTCATACAAGCGCCTGGTTCCGGGATTCGAAGCACCGACCTATGCATGTTGGGCTCGTCGCAACCGCAGCGCGCTCCTGCGCGTAACCGGCGGCGAAGATCCAGGCATCGAGATCCGATCCCCTGATCCTGCCTGCAATCCATACCTGGCTTTCGCCGCGCTGATCGGAGCCGGCCTGCAAGGGGTGTCAGACGGGCTCGAACTTCCGCCTGAAGCCGATGACGATGTGGCGACCCTCTCGAGCGCAGAATTGCGCGCACTCGGGATGGAGCCGCTGCCCGGTGACCTTCACGAGGCCGTGTATGCGCTCGAGGCGGACGAGGTCATCCAGCAGGTGCTGGGGGAACATGTCACCGACTTCGTCTGTCGGAACAAGCGGGAAGAGTGGAAGGCGTATCAGCGGTATGTGAGCCCATGGGAACTCGACCGAAACCTGCCGATCCTGTGATCTCGCTCTCGAAGCGGTTCAGTCGCCGGTTATGTCGAGCGACGCCAGGATGAACGCGATCTCGTCTTCGGCCTGACGGATCGAAGTTTCGTCAGGTCCGACGATCAGCACCGGGAGTTGCTTTCCGAGCGGAGAGTTATACCGGAACATCACGCAGTCGCTGCACCAGGGGTATGTGAGCGGCTCCTCCACGACCGGGTACCGCATCAGCAGGGCCTGACTTCGAACGCTGCCGGCCTTGATCGCGCTCGCCTCGATCCTCACCTCTCCCTGCGAAGAGATGGTCGCGGGCGCGTCGCTGAGCGCCGGCCAGAAGCAGTCGCGATCCTCGCACGACTTCCCGAACCAGACCTCGACGCCGCCTGGCCGGGTGCTATCGCCTGGAAGCAGCCTGGTCAGCCTGAACAGCCCGTGATCTTCGTCGAGCGACCAATGCGACGGGTAGCGCACGGTGAAGGTATCGGTCGAGTGTTCGCGGATCGCTCCGATCGCCGGATCGACCTCCGAGCCTGGGATGAAACCCTGCTGAGGAACGCCGCCGTCGACGCCAGGATAGATCTGAACGAAGGCTGCTGTGACGATCGCTCCCACGGCCAACCCCGTCAGGAAACGAAGTCCTCGGCGGCGTCGCCGACGGTGAACGAAGCGGGTGTAGGCGTCGCCGACGCTCGGCTCGCCCCTCGCGGCCGCACGCAACGCCTCGCGGAAGGACGCGCTCATAGCTCGGCCTCCACGGCAACTTCGGCAGACCTGATCAGGGTCGCGAAGGGATCACCGAGTTCGTCTCGTAGGCGAGCCAGGGCTCGATGCGTCATGGACTTCACGGTTCCAGGTGGAACCTCGAGCATCTCGGCGACCTCTGCGATCGGCCGATCCTCGAAGAAGCGGAGCACGATCGCTTGGCGTTCGCGGGGTGGCAGGACCTTCAAAGCAGCGATCAGCGTGACGGCATCGTCGCGCTCCTCGACGACCTCCGTGGGGGTGCGGCGAGCGAACGCGTACTTGGCTTCGACCTTGGCTCGGCGAAGTTTCGAGCGATGCCGGTTCAGCAACGCGGTACGGGCGTACGCCATCGGCGAATCCCCAGATATGCGATCCCAAGCGTTGTATGTGCGAACCATCGTGTCCTGAGCCAAATCCTCTGCCTCTGTCCAATCACCTGTCAGCATGAAGGCGAGCCGTCTGAGGTTGACGAACTCCGCGTCGAAGAAGACGCGGAACTCCTCGTCCCGTCCTTTGCTCACCCCTACCCTTTCAGACGCGTGGCGGACCGCTCAGGTTCGCCCGGATCGCAGCTTTGAGCCTCCTCGACCTGGGCAGGACGCTCCCTATCGCGTCCTTCGCCCTGGCTCCATCTGCCATCAGGTCATCGGTCGAACCGGGGGGACCATATATGAGTAGTTCCGCGTTCGCGGCCAGGTCGCGTAACGGTCGAGGGTCTATCCCGGGCACCCGAGACAGGCGTTCGGCGTGTTCCCAAGGGGTTTCGCCACGGCGACGCCCCAATCCGGCGTCGGCGCAGAATGTCAGGAAGTTCCGATATCCAGGAGGCATGCCGCCGGGTCCGAAGCGGCGCGAGCGACGGCGGATCCAGGTGCGCGCGACGACGGCCATCGCGAGAACGGCCAGAACGCTCCAGACCCAGCCGAGGGGGATGCTGAGCACGCTACCGGTAGGAGTCTTTGGAGCAGTCGGGTCCGCGGTCGGATCCGCGATCGGGTCAGCGGTCGGATCCGCCGCGGGGTCCGCGGTGGGCTCGGCTGTGGGGACGGGACCCGGTGTGTCACCTGCGGAAGCAGGCGGCCGCGTGTAGCCAGGCACCGAACCGAATCCCGCGCGAGGGGTCGGCTCAAACCGGAGCCAACCCGCTCCCTCTATCCATATCTCCGGCCAAGCGTGGGCGTCCAGCGTCGTCACCTGATAGGTAGTGCTGCCTCCGCTGCTAGCTATCGGCGTCCCCGGTCCGAAGCCGATGACCACCCGCGACGGGATACCTCGGATGCGGGCGAGCACGGCCATCGTCGTCGCGAACTGTTCGCAGTATCCGCGTTGCACCTCGGTCAGGAACTGCTCCATGGTGCGTAGGTCGTGTGTCGCGGCAACCTGCAGGTCGTAGGTGAAGGTGCGCAGATGGTTCTGTATCGCAACAGCTTCTCGGTACGGCGTGTCGGCGTCGCGCGTGATCTCGCGCGCGATGTCTTTCAGTTGCGCCGATACGCGCGGCAACTCGAGGAAGCGTCGGGGAACATCCGGCGTCGACACTGGAAGCTCGTCGAGTGCGCGCGCCGATGGCCTGGGGATCTCTGACACGACCTGATAGGTCGCTAGGCGGGGGATGTTCGGCAGCACCAGGAGCGCGCCGGTGTCACCCTCGTACTGGATGCCCTCGATGCTGGTACGGATGTCTATGGGATCGGACTGGGCTGGCAGCCACGAGCCAGCCAAGCGACTGAGTTGGAAGGACTGACCGACCCGCTCTGTCGCCACCGAGGTCGGATAGATGGGATCCAAGCCCATCTCGAGGGGCGCACGAGCAAGTTGAGAAACGGCGGACTGTTTGAATATCTCGCCTGTGAATTCGTCCAGGATGGTGAGTTTGTAGTAGCCGGCTCTGGTCGTGCGCACCTGGAACAGGTTGCGAGGCTCGCGCGGATCGAGTGTCGGTTTCAGAGCGGTGATCGGGTTGAAGGCGATCCCACCTGACCCTCTAGATTTCAGCAGGGATAGTTCTCCGTAGCCTGGAGCCGCGGGGACGATCAGCAGCAGCACCGCAGCGGAAACGCCGACAGCGACCAGCGATATGGCTGCGGGCAATCGGCGACCGTCGAGGCTCCGCGGAACGCTCTCGCGCTGATCGGTCCACAACAGCACTAGGCCAGCCAGGAGGAAGGCCCCAGCATCTAGCCACACCTGCTGCGAACGCACCAGCATCCCGGGCGTCATGAGCAACGGCAACGCCGAACCTATCCCGAGCAGGCGACTACCCACGGTTGACACCGATGTGTCGACGAGCCATGCCGTTGCCCAAACACCGATGAAGACGAACATCGCGAGTTCGGGACCGGACCGGACCGGGGCTACCTCGAGCACTATGCGCTCCGCACCTTCGCCGGCAAGCGACTGGATCCCGCGCCAGGTCGCTCCGCCCGGAAGCAGCCCTGCCACCAGCGTGTCTCGTAGGAACAGGATGCCAAGCAGCCAGAACAACGACAGGGTGGTTAGCAACAGATCCAGGATCGGAGCGAGCCTCAGTCTCCGAGACAGCGCGTTCACACCCAGGGAACCAGCGGCGGCAACCAAGATGACCCCGATGATCGAGTCAGTGAACAGCCGATCCAGCGGTAGCGCAGTGACTACCACCAGAGCGACGATCGCTATGCGCGTACCCGAGTGCGCTCTAGGAGCGTCTTCCATGCTGCCTCGATCCCGTGTCGGCCCGGCCGGACCCTCACGACCTTCCATCCTGCCGCGATCAGTCTCCCGCCGATGGTGTCGGCGGTAGCGGCGTCCCCGTCATCCACGATGATCGCCGCAGCCCAACCTTGGCGCTTGCCCAGTCCGAGCAGACCGCTCAGAGCTGTCGGGTTCAGACGAGGGGTCAGGATGGCAACCATCGCGCCTCCTCGTCCGGTCGTGGCTGCGGCGGCGACCCCTGCGTCCAGATCTCTCGCGCCTGAACGAGACACCACGGCCAGCCGCTCGATCAGTTGGTCGGTAGCCGCGCGGCCATAGCGAACCTTGCCCGGCCTACCGTCCGAGGTGACCAGCCTGACCCCGAAGCCGTGAGAGCCGGCTCCCGAGATCACCGATGCAGCTGCCGAGACCGCCCACTCGAGGGTGTCGTTGTTCAGATGTGCGGTGTCGCGGTCGTCGAGGATGACCGTGATGCGCGGTAGAGACAGCGGCTCGTTGTCGCGGATCATCAGAGAGTCGTGTTTGGCGCTGGCTCGCCAGTGGACCTGACGAAGATCGTCGCCCTTCTGGTAGCCGCGCAGACTGTGGAACTCGGTGCCGCGTTGCGTAGAGCGTTTCGCGCCACCGCCGCTCTCCTCTGCTGGCAAGGTCGGCAGTTCCCGGATGGGCGAGAAACTCGGCAGGACGAGCACCTCCCTCGACGCTCCCACATGCCAACTCGCATCGACGACGCCTAGCCCGTCTGGTAGCCGGATGCGTACCGGGCCGAGGTCGGCGCGGCCGCGTCTCACCGCGATCGCGCGAAGGTCGATGACCGTCGAGGTTCCTCGGATGAGGCTCGTTACGAGGGTGCTGGTCTTGCCCGCTGCGAAGGGCGCGTCGACCCCGACGATCAGTGGAGCCGTGACGCGTGTGTGCGCGCGCAGCGTTATGCGTATCGCGAGACCGCGTCCGACCTCGGGGCGTCTCGGCACGGATACCAGATCCGCTTCGAGCTCTATCCGCCTGGCCAATAGCCGAGCTCGCCAGACAAGCACGAGGGGAAGCACGAGCGCGGCGAAAGCGACCACATACAGTTCGCTGACCCTGAGGATCATCGCGGCCGCCGAGAGGGTGACGCCAGAGCCGACCATGCCGCGTCCGCGCGTGGTCAGCTTTACGCGCGGCTTGCTCATCTAGGCCCCTACCGGAACCGGGACGCGACTCAAGAGGTCGTTGACCAGATCGACCGCCGAGCGCCCGGAGAACTCAGCGTCGGGCGCGAGCACCAGCCTGTGCGCCAGCACCGAGACGGCCAGCGCTTTCACATCGTCGGGGGACAGGTAATCGCGGCCTTCCGACGCGGCGCGCACGCGACCGGCTCTTACCAGAGCAAGCCCAGCTCGAGGCGATGCTCCGAGTTCCAGGTCGGCCAGATCGCGGGTCGCGCCGACGAGGGTGACGATGTACTCGTGGACCGCGGGGCTGACGAAGACGGTGCGCGCGGCTTTTGCCATCGCCAGGATCTCATCGGGACCGCATACCTCTGCGACCTCGTCGGTCCCCTGTCCGTCAGCGTGGCGCTCCAACACCTCGATCTCTGCGGAAGGACTCGGATAGCCGAGGGTCAAGCGCATCAGGAACCTGTCCATCTGCGCGAACGGCAGCGGATAGGTCCCTTCGTGTTCGATCGGGTTCTGCGTTGCGATGACCAGGAACGGCTGGGGCAGGTGATGCATCTGCCCGTCGATCGTGACCGTTCTCTCTTCCATCGCTTCCAGCAGGGAAGACTGCGTCTTAGGGCTAGCCCGGTTGATCTCGTCTCCGAGCACGATGTTGGCGAATATCGGACCCTCGTGGAACGAGAATGACTTGGACCGCTGGTCGTAGATCGAGGAACCGGTCACATCGGCAGGCAGCAGGTCGGGGGTGAACTGGATGCGCCGATGCTCCAAGCCCATGGCTCTGGCCATCGCTTTGGCCAGCAGGGTCTTGCCGACACCGGGAACATCCTCGATCAGCAGGTGACCTTCGGCGATCAGGCAGGTCAGGGCCTGCCGGACCTCCTCATCCTTGCCGCGGATCGCGCCGTCGACGCTGTCGACGAGTTCCTCGAAGAGGGAGGGGAAGTCGGGGCGCTTCGAAGCGCGCTTGGCTACTGCCATGCCCCGAGGCTACAGACGGGTCCGTTCCATCGCTAGGACGACGGCCGAGGAGCCTCAGAGGTTCCCAGACGCCCCGTCCGGTGGTCTTACAGGCGTTCGATGATCATGGCCATGCCCTGGCCGCCGCCGACGCACATGGTCTCTAGGCCGAAACGCTTGTCGTTCTCGCGCAGGCCGTTGATCAGCGTTCCCATGATGCGGGCACCGGTCATGCCATAGGGGTGCCCGAGCGCGATTGCCCCGCCGTTGGGGTTGACGCGCGCGTCGAAGGGATCGACACCGACCTCTCGGAACGACGCGATCACCTGAGCGGCGAAGGCTTCGTTCAGCTCGAACTGGTCGATGTCGTCGGTGGTCATGTTCGCCTGCTTCAGCACCTTGCGGATCGCTTCGATCGGTCCGACGCCCATGATCTCGGGGTCGAGACCGGTCACCGACGATGCGACGATGCGTGCGAGGGGAGTGATGTTCAGCTGCTTGGCGCGCTCCTCACTCATCACCACGACTGCGGCTGCTCCATCGTTCAACGGGCACGCGTTCCCGGCGGTGATCTTGTCGCCGAACACGGGCTTCAACTCGGCGAGCTTCTCGAGCGTCGTACCGGCACGAGGACCGTCATCCTTGCTGACGGTCGTGCCGTCGGCCTTGGTGTACGGACTGATCTCCCAGTCGAAGAATCCGCGTTCTTGAGCAGCGACCGCGTTGTCCTGGCTGCGCTTTCCGAAGCGGTCCATGTCTTCGCGACTCACATTGAAACGCTCGGCCACATTCGCCGCCGTGATGCCCATCGGCATGTAGAAGCGGGTGAAGTCGGTTCCGCCCTGACCCGGGTGGAATGCGCTGAAGTCACCCTCGGTCGCGCCGCGAGGTACCTGCGGAACACGGCTGATCGACTCGATGCCAGCCGCGACATACACATCACCTTCGCCGGCCTTGATCGCGTGGAAGGCCATACGGATGGTCTGCAGGCTCGAGGCGCAGAACCGGTTGACGGTCGTGCCCGGAACCTCGGGCATGCCTGCCAGGTCTGCGACACGACGGCCGAGGTTCATGCCTTGCTCTTCCTCGGGGAAGCCGCAACCGACCATCACATCTTCGACCTCGTTCGGATCGAGGTTCGGGACCTTCGCCAGGGCTTGCTTGATCGCGAAACCGCCCAGGTCGTCAGGTCGGACATCGATCAGCGATCCCTTCCCTGCGCGGCCGATCGGGGTGCGCGCGGTCGAGACGATGACTGCCTCAGGCATTGGTCCTCCTCGGTTCATGCCGGTCAGGATGCCCCAACCGGAAGCTTTCAGGCCTCTATGTAACCCTGGAACGCCTCCCAGGGCGAATCAAGCCCTGCCGGCTGACTAGGGCGACATCCCCGGAGCGCAACCATCTGACGGCCAAATGCGTCTACTGAGGAAGTACGGGTACATCCGAGGCAGGAGGAGCGATGGCGACAGTAAATGGGAGAACTCTGCTGGGCCTCATGATGAGCCTAGCCCTCGTAGGGACCGGCCAGCCGCCTGCTTGGGCGGGACACAACTTCCTCGGCACTCATGCCCACACTCGGCAGCCGAACGAGGTCTGGGTCGGCATGAACATGGCAGCTAGAGCGGGCCAAGTGGAGGCGGCCATCAACCGGTGGAGCTCGTCGGCATCCCCCTACCATGCGCTTCGCTACATGGGGATTGGCACTTCCGCAGCCACGATCAAGCCCGGACACATCGATTGGGCCAACCTTGGATGTGGCGCGGGGGATTGCCCCTGCGGCGTTAACTTCAGCTTCAACGATGGTCACGCCTCGATCTATAACATCACCTACATGAATGCCGACCTCCCCGGCTGGTACCTGGGCTCGGGAATCCCCGCCCCCGATCAACTCGATTTCTCCAGTTGCGTTACTCACGAACTAGGGCATTGGATCAGGCTAGGTGACCTCTACTCACCTGATCCGGGTTGCGCCAATCCTGTAGATCTGGCCACGATGTGCGGACTTCTACCTCGCGGAGCGACCCAGCAGCGAACGCCTAACTCAGAGGACGCCTCATCCGCGGCATTCGAACGAGAGCTCTGCAAATTCGAGCAGGGCGTATGTAGCCCCGTGCCAACAAGGAGGAGCCCATGAGGCCATCCAAGATCGCGCTCGCAACGATCGGAACTCTCCTCGCTGTCGGCGGCGCACTAGTGACCTCGGCGATGGCCGACAAGCCTCCGCGGGCGTGCTTTATGACCCTGAACCGCGATGGTGCCGGACCAGGATCCGCGACCCCCGAGCGCCAGTTAGAAGCCGCCGGATACGGACCTGGTCGATTGATCGAGGAGAGTCGCGAACCCGATCTGATCCGTTACCGCGATCCAGCGGATGACTCTCGCTACGAAGTCGTTCGTACACCATTGGGCTGGTGGCTGTCCGAGATCACTCGCCCGGTGAGTTGTTCAGATCCGATGACCCCCGAACTCCAAGAGATCGCTGGCTAGGGCAGCGGATCGATGCCGTAAGGGTTGGTGTGGGTGTTCTCGTAGGAGCACGCCGCGTTCTCGGGATCGTTCATGTCCCACGGGTCACGGCCGGCGAGTTCCTTACCGACACACGCAACCCACGGAGCGAAGACGCTCGAGACGCTAACGGTCTCCTCGTAGTGGCCCTCGCCGCAGGTGGTCTCGTTCTTGACCTCTAAACCGCCCAAGGGGACCACTCCGCGTCCATCCTCCGCGGCCCCTACCGAGGTGATACGGAAGTCGTACCCCGGGATGATGTAGCCCAGTTCGTCCTGGCCGAGGCCCAGGATGAATTGGATCGGTTGCTCGTACTGGTCACCGATCACGGGCTCGTAGGGACGGCCGGTGTCTGCTGCTGGGCACTCCGGGCGTCCGTATCCGCCGATGACGAGTTCGGGTGCGATCTCGCCAGGTACGGTCAGGAACAGAGCCGCGCCGATATCCACCCTCACCATCTCAGTCTGGATCTGAGGTCCGTAGTTCCCGGTATAGATGCCGTCTCGATGATCGGCACCGCTGCCCCAACTCTCACCGGCCACATAAGTTGGGATGTCGAAGATGCCGCGCACATTCAGAGCACGGAGCACATTGTTGTCCATGTCCAGGAAGAACTGGCGACGGTCAACATCAAGCTCGTCGATGCCGACCGGGTTGACGCCCGCGAGGGCCTCGAGAGCGCTCTCGGCTACATAGCGACCGAGCTGGTAGGTGCGTTCCCAGGTCTTGTCAGGCATGGCCTCACCGGTGACCGGGTCCGGAACGAACTCGCGAAGCGGTGTCTGCAGGCCGCCGACCATCCCGGAGAAATAGATCGCGGGGGCCCCAGTCTCCTCTTCGAGGGCGAGGCGAGTGCCATGCGGAAAGTCACTAGAGATGTACGGGTTGTCAGAGCCCTGCGCCTCGGGATGGTTGTTCCAATTCACGATGGTCCCGATCGTGGAGCCGTCTGAGACACGCACGAACTGGGCGGTCGGAACACGAGGATCCTTCACGCTCGGAGGCCGTGAGTCACGGATGGCCATGGGCTGCTCGCCGGTCGCGAGTTTCACTTCTGCGGCTTCACGGCTGGTCCAAGCCTCGTAGACAGCATCGATGATCTGGGAACGGATGAACGCTTGGTAGGCGGGGAACTTGCCGTCGGTGTTCAGGAAGAGCTGACCCCAGTAGCCCATCGTGTCGACACCCTCATGGGTGTGAGTCGAACTGACGACGAGTTCGTCGATGGGCATTTCGGGGTAGCGCTTCTTCATCTCGTCGCGCGCACGCCGCACCTCGATGTTGAACAGCCCGACCACATCGAGCGAGACCATCGCAACGCTGTCATCACCGAGTTCCATGACGACCGCACGAGCCCATGTGTCATCGGCGACACCGAGGGTGCAGGTGCTTCCGAAACCGGCGTTGGCCCATAGCCCGTCGAACTTGCCGAGCGAACTCGGGTCGCCAACGATGGTGACACCGCGGACCTCGCGGATGCCGGTCATGAGGCCGTCGCCGGTGTGATTCCACGCCTGGTCGATGTGGGGTTCGACCATCTCGCCGCGCGGAGGGTCGCCATCTAGGACCGGTTCCACATTCCGGTTGGTCGCACCGCCGTAGCAACCATCTCCATCCAGGTCCTCGAAGGGCTCGCCCCAGATGCCGGTGGTCGGCTGCGGCGTGAAGTAGTCGGCCCATTCCGCCGGCGGTTCGCCCTGTGGCGTGATCGCGCGGACGCCGAAACCAACTCGGAAGGTCGGGTCGTCGGCCTGGCTCGCGGTGAATGCTCCGACCGCGGTCAGCAGCATCGCGAACAGTAAGACGCGTGTAGTCGGTCGGATGTTCGGCATGGACTGGCTCCTTCGTGGTGCTTAACCAAGGGTTCTCCACTCGGTGGGCAGTCCCCTGCCGGGTCAGGCCATGCGTTCCAGGAAGCCGATCTGTGCCGTCAGGGCCCGCTCTAGTTCCGCCAGGTCGATGCTCTCGTTGGTCGAGTGGAGTCGAGCCTGCGGGTCGACGCAGCCGGTCAACAGCAAGGACGCATCGGGGAATGTCTCTGCGAAGGCCGCGACGAACGGGATCGAGCCGCCCATCCCGATGTCGACCGGATCGGTACCCCATGCCGCTCGCATCGCGTCATGCATGGCCTTGGCTGCGGGTGTAGTCGTATCCACCGTGAAGGAACCGCCCGCAGCACCACGCTTCACGCTGACCTTCGCACCCCACGGCGTATGCGCTTCGAGGTGCTTCACGAGTTCGTCCAGGGCTCGCGTCGCGTCGTCGCCAGGTGCGATCCGCATCGAAACCTTCGCACGCGCGACGGGAACCAACTGGTTGATCGCGTCCGCGACGCTAGGCGCATCGATGCCGATGATGCTTACGGCCGGCCTGGTCCACATACGCTCGGTCAGGCTGCCGCTGCCGATCATCTGCACGCCTTCCAGTACGCCCGCTTCCGCTCGCAGCCGTTGCTCGTCCATGTCGACCGGGCTTGGTTTCCCGATGACACGGTCTCCGACGGTCGGGTTGCCGCTCTCGTCGTGCAGCGTCGCGAGCAGCCGACAGAGGACCGTCAACGCGTCGGGGATGGCGCCGCCATACACGCCAGAGTGAAGCGCATGATCGAGGGTGCGTACCTCGACGACCGCATCGACGAGACCGCGGAGACTCGTGGTCAGGCTTGGCGTTCCAAGCGCCCAGTTGCCAGAGTCGGCGAGAACACAGGCGTCGGCTCGTAGTTCGTCCGCGTACGCCTCGAGGAAACGAGGCAGGTTCTCGCTGCCAGTCTCCTCCTCGCCCTCGACCAAGATCCGAACGCCGACCGGAGGCTTCGAGTCGTAGGCGGAGATCGTCGCCCAGTGCGCGATGGCCCCCCATTTGTCGTCGACGGTTCCGCGGCCGTAGAGCCGCCCGTTCCGTTCGGTCGGCTCGAAGGGATCGGACTCCCATTCCTCGAGCGGTCCCGGCGGTTGCACATCGTGGTGCGCGTACAGGAGCACCGTCGGGGCACCCTCGGGAGCGGGGACAGAAGCAAGCACGGCAGGATGTGCTCCATCGATCTCCAGCAGGCGGCTGTCCATGCCCGCAGATGCGTAGAGGTCGCGCAGGTAGTTGGCGCTCGCCCGCACATCCTCTGCGCGGCCTGGATCTGCACTGACCGACGGGATCTTGACGAGAGCCTCCAGGTGCGCGCGCACCTCGGGCATCAGGTCTGCAGCATCTCTAGGCATGCTCGCGAGCCTAGGCCGGCGTACGAGACCGACGCTGGCCAGATGCCAGACGACTAACCTGAGAGGCTGCGGGCCCGTAGCTCAATCGGCAGAGCAGCGGACTTTTAATCCGACGGTTGGGGGTTCGATTCCCTCCGGGCCTACTCCCACCACTCTTGGGGAAGTTTCCCTTCGATCGCGCGGATGTTGCTGCGTACGCAGCTCGGGCAAGTGAAGACCGTGCGGCCGTCCTCGAACGAGAACGACCAGCCGTCTGGCATCCCGCCAGGGGCACATTCGGCGCTCAATCCACAGCGCCCGCAATACTTGGTCTCGCGCTCTTGGTCCGCCATGCGCCACAGTCTCGCAGACGCGTACCCTCAAGGCATGCGGCTACTGATACTCGGAGGAACCGGATTCCTCGGTTACCACACGACACGCAGCGCACTCGACGCTGGGCATGAGGTTTCCCTGTTCAACCGAGGCAAGTCGCGCCCCGATGAGTTCGGTGAGGTCGAACGGCTCATCGGAGATCGGGTCGCCGGAGACATAGCAGCGCTCGAAGCCGTGGACGGGCTCGACGCTGTGATCGATTGCACCGGCTACCTGCCTTCGCAGGTGAAGGCTTCCGCGCAACTGCTGCGCGCGCGCTCCCGCCGGTACCTGTTCGTATCGACCATCTCGGTCTATGACATGGGATCGGCCGAGGTTCCGATCACCGAGGATGCCCCGCTCGCGCAGATGCCTGATGGTGTCGACGAGTCGAAGGTGTCTCCGGAGACCTACGGGCCTCTCAAGGTTCGATGCGAACAGGAGGCTCGAGACGCTTTCGGCAACGACGCGGTGATCGTTCGCCCGGGGCTGATCGTTGGCCCTCACGATCCGACCGACCGCTTCACCTACTGGGTGCGGCGAGGACGCGACGGAGGGAAGATCCTCGCGCCGGGTTCTCCGCAGGATCGCGTGCAGGTGATCGACGGCCGCGACCTGGGCGCGTGGATGGTCGACCTCGCACTGGGGGAGATCTCGGGGGTATTCAATGGAGTTGCTCCGCCCGAAACCTTCGGCACGATGCTCGAGGCGTGCGTGGTCGCACCCGATGCCGAGGTGCGATGGATCCCCAGCGAAGTCCTGATCGAAGCCGGAGTCGAGCCATGGCAGGATCTGCCGCTCTGGGTCGGAGATGCTGAACTGTTCGTGAGCGATGCTCGGGCATCGGCCGCTGGCCTCGTGACCCGGCCGCTACGGGAGACGATCGCGGATACCCGCGAGTGGGATGAGCAACGCGGCCTGCCAGAACTCAAGGCTGGCATCTCGCGGGAGCGCGAGGCGGAACTACTTTCCTGAGCCGACCAGGATTACCCGAGGCTCGCGGCGAATCGTGGCATATGAGAAACTTCCGCCGCGTCACCGTTGGAACGGTCTCCGTCGTCGGTCTGACGCTGACCATGCTGTCGAGCCCGGTCGTGTCGACGCCGCTCGGCGTCCAGGTTCCGGTCGAGCCGACCGCGATCGTGATCGACGCGATCCGTGATGCGCTCGGCCAGTCACGCTGGCTCGGTATCGACGGCCATGTGCATTCCGATCACAGCCACGATGCTGGGTTCTTCCATCAGCAGGAGAAGACACCAGAGAGCCACGACACCTTCGTTCGTGACCAGATCGACGAAGCCGAACGCGTAGGCGAAGACCTGGTGACCCTGACCGATCACCGCACCTACGACCAGGCCTACGACCCCGAATACAGGTCGAGCCAAGCAACGCTGCTGGATGGCGAAGAGTGGGGCGGCTATCCGCACGCGACCGCGTGGGGGATCGTCGAGACACTCGTGCAGGGACCAGATCTCGGCGACTGCGGCGTGACGCTGGCTGCTCGAGAAGTGCGAGCACAGGACGGGATCTTCGGCATAGCTCACCCCGAGGACGGTCAACGGCCTTGCGTGAGCGAGGAGACGATCAAAGACATCCCCATCGACCATCTCGAAGCGTTCCGCTGGCCCCACACGAACTTCTGGGCCAGCAACATCGCCGCCGATAACCGAGTGGTTCCCGTCACGGGCTCCGACAATCATTTCCGCCAGTTGCATGGGACCGAAGCTGGGGTCGGCGGGAACTCGACGCTGATCCTGGCCGAGGACGCTACCCAGGCCGCCATCGTCGAAGCGGTCCGCGCGGGGCGGGTCGCGTCTGTCACTAGGATGCTCGGACCTACGCTGTCGACGCTGCTCGACGCTGACGGAGACGGCGAGTTCGAAACCCTGACCGGCGGCTGGTCCGAACCGACCGGGCCTACGGTGCGGGTGGCCTTCGAGGCCAGGAACGCGCAAGGTCTGCGGTTGCAGGTGTTGGACGATCAGGCGATGGTCGCAGAGGAACTGGTGACGCTGCCGGTGCAGACCTTCGTGTTCGATCTGCCCTCTGATCGTCCTTTCTGGCGGGGCCAATTGGATGCGAGCCCCACCGACCGCATCACCGGCGGAGTCCTACACGACTACCTGTCCTACATCGACTCGCTGAGGTTGATCAGTTCGCCGGTGTACCTCTCACCCGAGTCGCTTCGGGACCCTGGCTCCACGCCCTTGATCACCGACGCTGCATACGCTGGCTTCCCGGACACGGCGATCAGCGGCACCGACACCCTGCTGGTGACCCAGGAGCGAGCCGCTGGCACCTATCGGATCGTGCTTCGGAATATCACGACCGGGACCGAGCAGGTCTTGAGCAGTGACGATCAGGACGCGCGAGAACCGGCCATAGCAGCTCGAGGATCCAAGGTCGTCGTCGCCTACACCGATCGATCGCCAACCGCGCGCGCAGGCCGGATCTGGCTGCGGATCAGCGACGACGGGGGTGCGACCTTCCCGGATGCCGAAGGCCTCTTGATCAACAAGCGGCTGGGAGCCATGCCTGATGTCGCCATCTCGGAGGACGGCGACATACATGTCGTCTGGTCTTCGATGGAGGATGGTTTCAAGATCCGTCACAAGATCGCAGGCTCTGATGACTCGACCTTGCTGTCGTCTGCGGTGTCCAGACTGCTGGGACGGGCCTCCTACTCTCCCTACCAAGAGATCCGTCATGTGCCCGCCGCGATCGACCCCACCATCGCGATCGAGGGTGACGATGTGGTGGTCGCGTGGAGCGACAACCGCGAGGATGTCACACCGCTGCGTAACGGCACTCCAGATGATTGGGGCATCTATGTGGCGAGTTCCTCGGACTCCGGAGGCACCTGGTCCCAGGATGCGCGGATCTCGCCTCGGCACGACAAGCGCGGGCCTGATCCGGATGACCCCGAACGCATGGAGGGCAACCCCGCCAAACATCCCACACTCGCCTACCTAGACGGGCGGTTCGTTGCTGCTTGGAGTGACGCGAACGGAAGCGGAAGTCGCATCCGGTCGTTGCGTTCCACCGACGGTGGGGCAACCTGGAGCGGGCTGCTAGAGATCCCGACTCCCTCGAACGAGATGGCCTACCGCCCGGCCCTGGGACAGATCGCGGGCATGACGGTCGTGGCGTGGCAGCAGAGCGATGGGAAACGCTGGCTGCTTCACGCCGCCGATGTTGACTCTGCAGAGATCGGGGCGGCCTTCTCGCTCGGACCGTTCGCAGGTTTCCCGAGCCTCGCCGGCGACACGATCTTCTACACCGCGTCAGGCGCTGATCGTTACGGGATCGCTACGACCCAGTTCTGATCTCACGCCGAGCAACACAGCCCCACGCATGAGACCGGTCGTCACGCGTCGCGGCGTTGACGACGCGCTAAAGGTTCGCGGATCGGCGGTCGGTCCTGCTCCGCTAGATCAGCGATCTCGAGACTGGCTGCCGCGTCGGGCAGCAACGCTGTCGTAGGCACGACCCCGAGTTTGAGTCGGCCGTCCCGATCTGCCCTCTCGGCGATCGCACGCACGATCGTGGTCGCCATGCCGCGAAGTTGACGCAGGGGACGGTTGCGATGCACGCGCTCATCCAGATCGACCTGAGCCAGAGCATCGAGTCCGACCTCTGCGAGCAGGTCGATCAGCAGGGCGACATCCACGCCGTAACCGGTCCTGAAGGGCAGACGCTCCAGCACTTCACGCCGTCCTGCGTACTCGCCGGCCAGCGGCTGCAGGAATCCGGCGAGTTCGGGATACAGCAGGTTCAGCAGAGGACGCGCGGTCAGTTCGGTGACCCGACCGCCCGCCGCGGGAACCAGCGCGGTTTCGACCCGCAACGGCCGCCGATAGAAGCCCTTGGTGAAGGACAGGGTCTCGTCGAAGATCAGCGGAGCGACCAGCCTCGAGACGAACCGCTGATCGAAGTTGCGGATGTCTCCATCGACGAAACACACGATGTCTCCGTCGACGACCGCCAGCGAGCGCCAGAGAGCCTCGCCCTTCCCGAGGACCCACGGGATCTCGGGGAGGATCTGCGGTAACCGCTCGACCCGCGCGCCTGCCACCTCGGCGATCTCAGCGGTCCGATCCGAAGAGTCGCAGTCGATCACGACCAACTCTGACACGACGCCGTCGCAAAGTTGCGCGGAGATCAGCGAGACGATGTCCCCGATGGTGCGCGCTTCATCGCGAGCCGGGATCACGACGCTGACCTTCAACCGGCGAGCGCGAACCTGCTCAGCCAGGTCCTCGAGGCTTGCGCCGGGCGCCGTGAGGGTCCGTGATCCGGCCCACCGCTGTGCGGTGAGCGTGGCAGCGTCGATCGTAGCGCTCATCGCGCGGCCAGACTAGCCGCGACGGTCGGCGCCGTTTATCCCAGGCGATCGGCCCTGTCAGGAGCCGTCGATACCGTCGCAGTTCTGGTCGATGCCGTCAACTGTCAGATCTGGCTCGCTCGGATTCACATCCGGGGCCAGGTCATCGCAGTCGCCTCCGTCTTCGGCCCAACCTACAGGAGGCTGATCGAAGCAGACAGGATCACCTGCGCCGAAGCCGTCGCCGTCCTGGTCCTTCCAGTAGTCCGAGTCCGTGACGGTCACCGCCACCGGGTCCGATGTCGTTGCCAGAGGCGTCGCGTCGAAGACGGTGGCTGTAACCGAGTGGTCACCGTCGGGACCGATGGCCAGATCGACATCGAACCGGCCGTCTGCATCGGCGGTCGCATAGTCCGCGATCTCGCCATCGACCTTGATCGCCACGGTTCGGCCGTTGCCCGGGATGATGCCGTCTGGACCGAACGCTACGCGCCCCTGATAGGACAGCGACCGCTGACTGCACCTCTGGAGACCGCCGCCTCCTAGCGAGACCGTCGTGAGTCCCAGCGGGTCAGCCGACGCACCGCCGGTGCCGAACAGGGTCAGCGCGGCCGCTCCGGCCGCCAGCAGACTGCGGATCATCGAACCCTCCTGCCGGTCGGGCCGGCCCAAGTCGTTGAGAGAAGTAGGGCGAGATTTCGACGCGTCTGACCATTTCCCTGCCGACCTGCAGGTGTGCCGGGCCCTCGCCCCGGGTACCCTGCGGGATGATGCGGCAACAACGGACCGATCGCCTCGTCTGGCGAGTCACAGGCGAGGACGCCCTCGGCCTCCTCGAGGCGACCACGACGCAGCATGTTGCCGACCTGCAGCCTGGCCAGGCCAAGCCGGCGTGCCTCCTGGACGAGAACGGCCGGATCCAAGCCTTCCTCCGAGTATCGAGGGACCAAGAAGGCGCCGTCTATCTCGACGGCGTTCCCGCGGGAGCACCCGGGGTGGCTTGGGTAGCCAAACTCGCGCCGTTATCGCGGTGCGAGATCCGAGAAGCCTCTGACCTGATGGTGGTGCGTGGGGCGACCGGCGCCGACGGGGCGCTTGTAGAGGATCAACGGTTCGATGGACTCGAAGGGGCCGACTCGATCGTGGCCGCCAACGACGAACCGGTCGAACCCGAGATCGATGAGGCTGAACGGGTAGCTCGCGGTTGGCCCCGGTTCGGCCTGGACTTCACCGACCAGACCCTGCTGAACGACACCCCGCTGCTCGAGCTCGCCACCTCTTTCACCAAGGGCTGTTACCGAGGCCAAGAGACCGTCGCCAAGATCCGAAACCTCGGGCACGCTCGTCGTCGGATGGTGCGCGCGCACGCCTCGAGTCCGGAGCGATGGATGGCTGGCGTCGAGGTTTCCCTCGATGGGACCTCGATCGGGACCGTCGGGTCAGCCGCGATCCTCGACGATGAGGCGTATGCGATAGCGACCGTCAAGAGCGAGCACGCCGAGGCGGTCGCGACGATCGGCGGAACCGAGGTTCGGCTCGAGCCCATCGTGCTGGCCGAAGCTCCCCCGCCACCTCCCCCTCCCGGCAGGACGCTTCGCCTCGGCATGAAGGGTTGAGCCACGCAGCTACGGTCTGACCGGTTCGCGTGGGCACGGTAAACTTGCCTTCCGAACCAGGCTCCCATCGTCCAGCGGCCTAGGATTCCGCCCTTTCACGGCGGCGACACGGGTTCGAATCCCGTTGGGAGTACCATTCCGACATGGTGTCTTGGCACAAGCCGATGCTCAGGATCTTCCTGGCGTCTCTGACCCTCACGGCGCTGCTGGCGATCATCGCCATCCTCACGCGATCCTTCAGCGACACCGGCGCGCAGATCCTCGGGAACAGTGCAGCCATAGCGATCTACTCGCTGCTCGCTCTGATCGCCGCTGTCCCGCAGCAGGAACCGCGGGCGAAGGATCTGGCCACGCTGACCGTCGTTTCCACGCTGATCGCCTTGACCTTGTGGACCGTCAACATCTGGAGCGGCAGCTTCGAAGAGTGGACCGTTCGTCTGATCGGCATCTCGACGACGCTCGCCTTGGCCGGAACACATGGCTCGTTGATGCTGCGCCTGTTCGGCAAGACCGTCGAGACCGACATGGTGGTCAAGATCACGCTGGGGTTGAACGCCGTGCTTTCGGCGATACTCATCGTGCTGTTCCTGGGCGACGGGAACAACATGCCGTGGCGGTTCGTTGCCGTACTCGCGGTGCTAGCTGTCCTTGGCACCCTCGCTGCCCCTCTGGTAGCTGCGCTGACCGAGACGCCCAGTCCCCGCAAACGATCGACCGAGCCGTCGCAGGCCTAGCGCCTACCGGATCTGTTCCAGGAACTTGGCGTATCCGTCGAGTGCCTGCATGGCATCCCCCGGCGAGTCGCACGGCACCCAGAAGAAGATCTGATCCACGCCCTGGCTCCGCTGGTACTCGATCCGTTCGGGATCTGGCCTCCCGCCGAAGACGGTCAGACGGAAGTCATCCATAGACCTTCCGCGATCGGCCAGCGCCTGCTTCAACGATTCCAACGACTCGGTCATGCTGCCCATGCCTGCTATGGGCATCCATCCGTCGCAGAACTCGGCTAGATGCGCGAAGGTCCTCGGTCCGGGAGCCGCGCCGAGGACGATCGGCGGTCCGCCGGCTTGCGCGGGTTTCGGCCACGACCAGACCGGCCCGAAGGAGACATGTTCTCCTTCGAACGATGCTTCTTCCTTGGTCCAGAGTTCGCGCATGGCAAGCGCACTCTCGCGCACGAACGCGCGCCGATCCTTGAAGGCGACGCCGTGATTCTCGAGTTCGTCTTGGTTCCAGCCGTAACCGATCCCAAGGACTGCTCGGCCGCCAGAGAGCACATCCAACGAGGCGATGACCTTGGCCGTCACGATCGGATCACGCTGTGCCAACAGAGAGATCCCGGTCCACAGTTCGATCCGTTCGGTCACCATGGCGGCTGCAGTCAGCGCGATGAAGGGATCGTGGGTCCGCTTGTAGTACTCGGGCAACTCTCCGCCGCCGGGGAAGGGGGTCTTACGAGACACGGGGATGTGCGTGTGTTCGGGGAAGGCGATCGCGTCGAATCCGCGTTCCTCGGCAGCCTTGGCGAACTCGTGTGGAGCCATCGCGTGGTCGGCCGGGAACATCGTCAATCCGAACTTCATCGGGTCTCCCCCCAGGTCCGTGCTATCCCTATCGGGGTGAGGATAGAGCTTCGCCTGGCTCAGGCCGCGTTCGGGATGACTCGACGGGAGAACTGGTAGCGGTCCTGCCACCACTTGCCGGTGATGCGCTCCAGCGTTACGCCACCGCGCGCACCCGAGGCATGCAGCAACCAACCGTTTCCGAGCAGCAGGCCAGCGTGTTCCATGCGCGAGGGATCGTTGTCCATATCGAAGAAGGCGATATCCATCGGAAGCGTGCGCGCGAAGGGATATCGGGTGACGGTGGCCTTCGCCATCTCCGTAGCCGTGCGTGGCTCCAACTTCCAACCGTCGTAACCGCGCCAGCGCACCACATCGTATGAAGGGTGTTGCGGCGCCTGAAGAACCCACCATGCGAGTCCTGTGCAGTCGAAGCCGCCTTGGGGTTGCGCGCCGTACGGGTAGTCCGGCCCGGTCGGACGGAACCATTCACCGGCGGTCACATACGGGAACCCTGCGTACTTCAGCGCGAACTTGACTGCTTCGATGCGGGCGGGAGTCATAGCGGGAAGCACGATGTCGGTGAACCCGTCGACCCGCCACGCGTAACTGCTGCGTGTCTGGTCGGTGATCTTGGCGGCCTGAGCCAGCGAGTGGGCGGCGTGCGCGCGCGTCAGAGCCTGCCCAGGTCGGAGTTCTTCGGCCTCGAACTGGTCGGGCAGGTTGGTGTGCAGGCCCAGCCGTTCGGCCACGATCAGGAAGCCCGTGCTCCACCAGGGCGCCAGTCGGACGCCGTCCTCGGTCGAAAGTTTCGAGACTGCGGCAGCTTCACGGTAGTAGCCGAGCGCGCGCACCAACGCCTGATCCAGGTCACGCCTGGAGACGGGCCCATCGGGACGGAATTCGCCCCCCTTGGGTTTCATCCACCAGCGCGAGACGGCGTAAGGAGCGGCGGACGCCAGGGGCGTCCCCGGCTCGACATCAGGGAACTCGCGAGTCGAGCTCCAACCTTCTGGGGGCGGGAAGGCTCGGAACATCGCCAACGCCAGATCGCGGCGCGTGAAGTGGTCTCCCGGCCCGAACCCCTCTTTCCGGGCCGGGATCCACTCCCTGGCTTCGTCAGAGACGAAGCCGATCTGTTCGGCGGCCCAGTGGCCTGGAGGAACACCCCCGTAGGGGCCGGCCTGGCCTGACTGGGCAGAAGCTGGAGTCGGGGCGGCGGCCAGCAAGCCGACCGCGATCAGAGTCGCGGCCGCGCGTCGTGGCAAAGCCCCCCGGTTCATGTGATCAAAGAAGCGTAAGGGGCGCATGGGGTGGGTGGTCAACCCGGAAAGTTTCACTCGATGGTTTAGATGATCGACTACCGCTAAGCGCCAGGAAGCGGTACACTCCGGCCCTCGTTCCCGCCCCTGTGGAGCAGTTTGGAGTGCTCGCCACCCTGTCAAGGTGGAGGCCGCCGGTTCAAGTCCGGTCAGGGGCGCCAGACCAGTTCAAGCAGAGATATGCCGCGGCTCGTGGCCGTGGCCCAGGTTCAGCCTCTGTTCGGTGGCTGTAGCGATCGGATCCTCAAGCGGCGGCTTCGCTGGCCAACCGGGGGTGCCCACCCGAGCGGCATGCAAGACCGTCCGCACCAAGGCGTGGATCTCGTCGATGGGGCCAGGATGCACGAACTCGATGCCAACGAGCCTGCTACCGATGTGACACCAGACGGAAGGGTCCTGAACGCCCAGGACTTCGAGTTCTTCCGCGACAAGGTCAAGGATCTGCTCGAAGTGGGACTCTGTGAGGTCAGGGTTGTCGAGTTCCACCTCGTACTCGACGAAGGTCAACTCTGGCTGGGTCGACAAGCCCGTTCACATCCTCTCAATGATCGTTGGACCACCCGCTTGAAGTAGTCACGCTTGGGAGTAAGGTGGACACTGGTCCAATAGCCCCCATGGGGGCATCGCGCCTTGAAGTATCCCTTCCCCTTCGTGACACGCCAACCCCGCGCCTCCAACTCTCGCAGAACCTGTTCGCCCTCTTTCCGAGGATGCGCAGGCCGTCTCACAAGGGTACCTCCCGACGATGCCAGCCCGCAACGGTCCTGCGGGTCGGCGAAGTCGAGAAGGTAAGGGGTGGGCGGTCTCACCGAAGGTTCCGTGTCCCTCATGAGAGGATCGACCGTTTGGGTTCTCTCGCGGGGATGGGATGCGACCACTTGCCCTGACTGCGATAGGCTCCCGCGCCGCCAATCCCCGGTTCCGGGGCGCGCGGCCAGGTAGCTCAGTTGGCAGAGCACGGGTCTGAAGTACCCGGTGTCGGCGGTTCGATTCCGTCCCTGGCCACCGGTCTATCCTCACCCTGCCGCCGAACGGCCAAAGGGTCCGTCGTCACCCTGGCGCGCACGCCCGAACAACTGCGAAAGCCCCGCCTGTCTAGGACGGGGCTTTCATGTTGTTTCAGCGTGACGCTAGATCAGTTGTGATCTGCTCCGCCACGGACGCCTTCCAACAGGCTCATGACCTCGGACTCACGGTAGCGACGGTGGCCACCAAGGGTCCGGATCGAGCTGAGCTTGCCGGCCTTGGCCCACCGGGTGACCGTCTTCGGGTCAACCCGGAAGAGTGCGGCGACCTCAGCGGGGGTGAGAAGCGTCTCGCTTGAAGACTGCTCCCGCTTCATGGGCGTTCCTCCTTCCGGCGGCTTTCGCCGCGTCCTGCTCGGGTGTTCATGGTTCCTTCCCATCGACGGTATCGGCATGTTGTCGTTGGGAATGAACCCTCTGGCCCGAAAAACGACCGAGAAGCCGTTCTGTCACGCCCTTCTACCCGAGCGGCACAAGTTTACCCCTTCTGGGTCGGTTTACACCCACTCTTCCCTATTTCTTACTAGAGGATGGTCCTGACTTGGGGGCCTCTGCCCAGATCTTAGGGGATGCGCCCAGGTCAGGGGTGGCGCTACCATCCCGGCCATGCCCATCTTCGAGGCCCTGGGCGACGGCTACGAGCAGATCGTCTTCGGGCACGACAATGCCACGGGGCTGAAGACCATCATCGCCATCTATTCGACAGCGAGAGGTCCAGCGCTCGGAGGCACCCGTTTCTATCCATATCCCGACGAGGATTCGGCCTTCCAGGACGCTCTGCGTCTAGGGAAGGCCATGGCCTACAAGGCGGCTTGCGCTGACCTGGCGCTTGGGGGCGGGAAGGCGGTCATCATCGGCGATCCTTCCGCTTCCAAAACGCCCGAGTTGATCGAGGCCTATGCGCGAGTGGTGGACTCTCTGGGCGGCAGGTACCTCACCTGCGCCGATGTGGGAACCGACGCCGACGACCTGGATGTGATCGGGAAGGTCACCCCGCATGTGACTGGAACGCACGCTGGTTCGGGCGATCCGAGTCCCGTGACCGCCTATGGGATCTGGCATGGCATGCGTGCGGTCGCCGAGGAAGCGTTGGGCGACACGACCCTGTCTGGCAAGCATGTGGTCGTCGTGGGTACCGGTAAGGTCGGGGGCGATCTGGCCCGCCGCCTCGCCACAGAGGGTGCCCGCCTGACGCTCTCAGATGTGCACACCCCTGCGGTCGAGGCGCTTGCGAAGCAGTTGGGCGCGAGGGTCGTACCCCCAGATATCGCACATGCCGTCGAGTGCGATGTGTTCGCGCCGTGCGCGCTGGGCGGGATCCTGAACGCCGAGACCATCCCCGAGCTGGCCTGTAAGGCAGTCGCTGGTGCCGCGAACAATCAACTGCTGACACCAGAGGACGGAGAAAGGCTGGCTGCGCGAGGCATCCTGTACGCGCCAGATTTCGTGATCAACGCCGGCGGGCTGATCAATGCAGAGGACGAGCGGCACGGGTACGACTCCGAACGCGCCCACAAGAAAGCCGCAGGCATCGCCGACACGCTTCGGCTGATCTTCTCGCGGTCCAAGCAAGAGGGCTGCACCCCGGCAGAGGCCGCCGATCGGCTCGCGGAAGACAGGATCGCCGAAGCAACCCGTGCGCGCGGCTGGTAGCGCAGGGCCGAAGGTTCGCAGTCCCCGGCGGCGGCTTGCCCCCTCTGGCTAGGCTGTCTAACGATGATCGAGAAAGACCTCTCCAAGATCGCCGCTAAGACCTTGAAGGGCGCGGGCATAACTGATGGGCCCGTCGACCTCGAGCGGATCATGGCTTACCTCCGGCTCCACCATGAGCGACCCTGGCATCTGTCGGCTGACATGTGGGATTCGCTCAACCGTCCCACCCGTGGCCGGACCAGGTTCAAGCAACAGGAGGCCCGGGGGGTCAACGCCAGGCACAGGTGGCGGCTGGCCCACGAGATCGCCCACCACCTGATCCACGGTGCCGAACCCCACCTTCGAGCGGGGACCTGGGAGACACACGAACTCGAGTACGAGGCGGACCTATTGGCCGCCGAACTCTTGATGCCGACACCGATGGTGAAGAAGGCGGTGAAGCAGCACGGTGAGGACCTGGACGGCCTCGCACGGGCTTTCGGCGTTGGATCACGCGAGATGGAGAAGCGACTCCGGGAGCTGGATCTGCTCCCCGAGGAGCTCCATTTCCGCGGCTGAACTGAACAGAGCACATCGCCCGCGACCCGTCACGAGCGGGAGCGGAGCTAAACGGCATCCGGTAGTCGCTAACCGCGACCCAGGGAGGCAACAGCGATGAAGGGATACTTCGATCCGACGGAGGTCTCGACCGAACAGGTCGAGGTGCTGCGTCCTGACGGCACGCTGGTGCCAGACCACGGCTACGACCTGGATCTGAAGGAAGAGGATCTGCGGGCGCTGTGGCGACTCATGACGCTGACGCGAGAACTGGACGCCGAGGCGACCAACCTGCAGCGTCAGGGCGAGCTGGGTGTATACACGCCCGCGCTGGGTCAAGAAGGTGCGCAGGCCGGCGCCGCATACGCTCTGGAAGAGGCCGACTGGGTGTTCCCCTCTTATCGCGAACTCGCCTTCAGCGTGCATCGCGACATCGATGTCGGAGACATCCTCCACCTGTTCCGAGGCACCTGGCACGGTGGACTCTGGGACTATCGCGAGAAGCGGGTCGCGCCGTACTCGGTTCCGATCGCTACCCAAGCGTTGCATGCGGTGGGGTTCGCGACGGGCGCGAAGATGAGCAACGAGAAGATCGTGACGGTCGCGTGCTTCGGCGACGGCGCATCCAGCGAAGGCGACTTCCACGAGGCCTGCAACTACGCCGGCGTGTGGGGCGCGCCGGTGGTGTTCTTCTGTCAGAACAACCAGTACGCGATCAGCGTGCCGCTGTCGAAACAGACCGCCGCGCCGACGCTCGCGGTCCGGGCGCTGGGCTACGGGTTCCGAGGCGTTCGCGTCGATGGCAACGATGTGCTGGCCAGCTACGCGGTCATGCGGGAGGCGGTGCAGCGTGCGCGCGCTGGCGAGGGTCCCACCTTGATCGAGGCGATGACCTACCGGCGCGGGCCCCATTCGACCGCAGATGATCCGACCCGGTATCGCACCAACGAAGAGCTCCAAGAGTGGGAGAAGCTCGACCCGATCGCTCGCTTCACCACCTACTGCGACAACGAAGGCGTCCTGAGCGACGAGTTCCGCGAAGAGGTCATGGCTGAAGCCAAGACCAAGAGGACGGCGCTGCGGAAGTCGATCGTCGGAGCAGGGCCACTCGATCCAGAACTGCTGTTCAAGCATGTCTACGGCACGCCGGTTCCGGCGCTGGAGAAGCAACACGAACAGTTCCGTCGCGACTACATGCAGGGGGCCTGAAGCCATGGCAGAGATGACTCTCGCGCAAGCGTTGAACGCAGGGCTGCGTGATGCGATGCGCGACGATGACAAGGTCATGGTCATGGGCGAGGATGTCGGCACTTCCGGCGGCGTCTTCCGCATCACCGACGGCCTGCAGAAAGAGTTCGGCGAGGATCGCGTCCGAGACACTCCGCTCGCGGAATCCGGCATCGTAGGGACAGCTGTCGGGCTGGCGATCTACGGCTACAAGCCGGTCTGCGAGATGCAGTTCGACGGATTCACCTATCCAGCGTTCGAGCAGATAGTGAGCCATTGCGCGAAGATGCGTTCGCGGACGATGGGCAAACTGAACCTGCCGATCGTGATCCGCATCCCCTACGGCGGCGGCATCGGCGCGGTCGAACATCACTCAGAATCTCCCGAGGCATACTTCACCCACACCGCAGGCTTGAAGGTCGTGACGCCCTCGACGCCGACCGACGGCTACTACCTGATGCGTCAAGCGATCGAAGACCCAGATCCTGTGATCTTCCTCGAGCCGAAACGGCGTTACTGGATCAAGGAAGATGTCTCGCTGCCGGTGACCGACGCGCCACCCATGGGCAAGGCGCGGGTGGTCCGCGAAGGTGCGGACTGCACGCTGATCAGTTACGGGCCGTCGATGCGGACCGTCGCCGAAGCAGCAGAAGAAGCTGCGAAGGATGGCGTCAACTGCGAGGTGCTGGACCTGCGGTCGCTGCGTCCCTGCGACTGGGAGACGGTCATGGAATCGGTCAAGAAGACCGGGCGCGCGGTGGTCATCACCGAAGCGAATGTGAGTGGTTCGGTCGCCGCTGAGGTCGCGGCCCGCATCCAGGAAGCTGATTTCCTGTCGCTGCACGCGCCGGTGTTGCGCGTAGGTGGGTATGACATCCCGTATCCCCCAGCCAAGGTCGAGGACCTGTACCTGCCCGACATCGATAAGGTTCTAGACGCCGTCGACTCGGTGCTGAACTACTAGGAGAGCCAACCATGGCGGAGCGTTCTTTCAAGGTACCCGATCTGGGTGAGGGACTCACCGAGGCCGAGATCGTCAACTGGCTCGTGAAGGTCGGCGATTCGGTCGAGTTGAACCAGCCCATCGTCGAGGTCGAGACCGAGAAGGCGATCGTCGAGGTCCCCTCACCGTTCGAAGGCAAGATCAAGGAACTCAAGGGCGAGGTTGGCGAGAAGGTTGAGGTCGGTTCGGTCTTCGTGATCTTCGAGGTCGAGGATTCTGACGACGACGATTCGCCGACCGAGGCTGGGAGCCGCAAGGAAGTGTTGGTCGGTTACGGACCCGAAGAGGGCGGCGGCAAGCGACGCAAGCAGCGCAAGATCGGCCGCCGCAAAGGCTCAGGTGACTCCGGTGAGTCGGGCGACTCCTCCGACTCATCCGATGCGGCTGGCTCGTCGACCACGACCGCGAAGCAGGAGACCAAGGAGGCGCCTGCCCCGGCCAAGAAGCGTGCTCACTCTAGCAACGGATCGGCGAAGGCTCTTGCAACCCCGCCGGTGCGGAAGATGGCTCGAGAACTCGGCGTTGATATCGACTCGCTGACCGGTTCAGGCCCCGACGGCCGAGTCACCCGTGAGGATGTCGAAGCCGCCGCGAAGGCGCCCGCGTCTGACGCCGCCTCTGCCCCCGCCGCTGCCTCGGCATCCTCGGCGCCCGCTGGCTCGACGGCTGCTCGCCGCCGGGTGGCCGATGGGCCCGAGGAGGAGAGGATCCCGGTGCGCGCGATCCGCCGTTCGATCGCCGAGAAGATGGTGCGCGCCAAACACACGATCCCTCATGTCACCGAGTGGCTCGAGGTGGATGCGACCGAACTCATGGCTGTGCGGGCGCAACTGAAGAGCGCACCCGAGGCGAAGGACATCAAGATCAGTCCGCTCGCGATCATCGCGAAGGCGTTCACGGCTGCGCTGCGCTCGTATCCGCTGATCAACGCTTCCTGGGATGACGACAGGACCGAGATCGTCATCCATCACCCGGTGCATCTCGGCATCGCAACCGATACCGATCGAGGCCTGCTGGTACCGGTCATCAAGGATGCCGACCAGCTCTCGATCCTCGAGATCTCGCAGGAGACTTCACGGTTGGCGGAACTGTCGCGCTCGGGGAAGATCGGGCCTGCGGATCTGACCGGTTCGACCGTCACCATCACGAACATCGGATCGTTCGGGATGCAGTCGGGGACGCCGATCATCAACCATCCCGAGGCAGCCATCCTGGCGCCGGGAGCGATCGTCTCCAAGCCCTGGGTGGTCGATGGCAAGATCGAGGTTCGTCAGATCATGACGCTCGCGCTGGCGTTCGATCACCGCATGATCGACGGAGCGTATGCGGGACGGTTCCTTCGCCACCTGGGCGACCTGATCGAGTCACCTGCGCGACTCCTAGCTGCTCTCTGATCGAGCCTGCCCTTTCTCCGGGTCCTCCGACTTCCAGGTCCTGCCAAGGGTTCCTTATGTCCCATCATGCGGCTATAAAGGTGGCATGCCCAAGCAGGGATGGTTCAGCGAACTCTTCGTCGAGTTCCATCCTCGCCTCGTCTCCTATCTGAAGCGGTTCGTCAACGCAGAGGACGCTGCGGACATCTCGATGCAGGTGTTCGTCCGCCTGCTCGAGCAACCCGGGTTCGATGATTCGCGGCCCCCTTGGCCATACTTGAGGACCATCGCGCGCAATCTCGCGTACGACCATCTTCGCCGAGAGAGGGCAACTCCGATGGTAAGGCACGGAGTCTCTGAGGTCGATCCCGGGGGGCTGGTTGCAGACCGCCTCGATCTTCGACGGGCGATGGCGCACCTTCCAGAGTCCGAGGCTTCGGTGTTGCGGTCGGTCGCCGACGGCTACAAGCCTGCAGAGATCGCGCGCACACTCGGCCGAACCCCGCATGCGGTTACATGCATGCTGTCTCGGACACGCCTGAAGCTGCGTGCGCTGCTCGAGCCGATCACCATCCCGCTGGTCGCTTGGTGGTACCGCCGCCGACCGGGCACGGCTGGTGGTCCCGTACCTGGGGTCGAGTTCGCCGTGACCGCGCTGGTCGTCGCCGGTGCTGTCGTCATCGCCCCGCTCTTGCCGGGCGTTGACCCTCCGAGTGTTCGGCTGATCGAAGCCTCAAGTTCGGGTCCTGTGATGCCAGATGCCATGCCTCGACGGATCAACAGCACCTCAGCAGCCAAGAACTCCACCATCGCCGCCGAACCCGGCGAGCAGCCGGGCCATGATCCGATCGTCATCACTCAGCGTCACGAATTCGAGAAGGACGAGAAGGCGATGATGCCACGACGCATCTGGTTCGAGTACTGGGTCCGGGACGGCGAAGGCAACAACATCTACGGATCTGAGTTCTGGACCGGATGTGAGACCGGCGAACCTGCAGAGGGATATCCCACGATCGAGTGGTACGAGATCATCCCCTACTTCGAGTCGACCTGTTAGATCCAGGGCAGGACGAGGCCCCAGCAAGCCGAGTAGCTGAGTACATACTCGCATTTCCCGACCGGCACCGAGCTGGACAACGGGCCGGGGGGAACGGGGCTACAGCGTCCAGCACCACCCCTACCAAGTAGGGGCACATCCCAAGACGCCGAAACGCAGGGCGGATAGGCCTCTGCTGGCGTGAAGGAGAGCGATGCCAACATCAGGGAGGCGAGCAAGAACCCGGAATTCCGGGGTTCTGTTCGCCGGCCGCGGCGAACAGCCCGCCTCCCTGAAGAACGCACCTACAGATAGGTACGAACCAGGGGGCGGAACCTCTCACCGGTTGGCAGGAGAAGTTTCCCGGCAGCAACTCTCTCGGGCTAGACGCCCGAGAACCAGGCGGCCGGCTAAGAGTGGTGTGGCCCCCGAACCAGCGGCGGCTAAGAGTCGTGTGGGCCCCGAACCAGCGGGCGGCTAAGAGAAGCTGACGCCGGAGCCAGCGGTCACAGAGCCGACCTGGACGGCGGTCTCGCCGTGTGCGTTCGCGAGCGCCAGTGCGTCGTCCACCCGGTCGGACGGCACGACGAGCATCATCCCGAGCCCTCGGTTGAAGACTCGCCACGCCTCATCCGGTTCGATCTGGCCAAGCCTCTCTAGGTATCCGAAGATGGGTTCCCGCTTCCAGGCGGACGGATCGACGCTGGCTCCAAGACCTTCGGGCAGGACCCGGGGCAGGTTGCCAGTTATGCCGCCACCGGTGATGTGCGCAGCCGCATGAGTCAGGCTTTCTCTGGCCAGCGCCAGCACGGCGGGTGAATGGATGCGACATGGGGTCAGCAGTACCTCGCCAAGCGTGCGAGGCTCAGCCTCATCGAAACGATCCTCGAGAACGAGATCATGATCGAGGATGAGTTTGCGGACCAGCGAGTAGCCGTTGGCATGCAGGCCGCTTGAGGCGAAGCCGATGATCGCATCACCTTCGCGCACCCGGTGCGCACCGAGCCGCGAGTCCTCATCCACGACTCCGACGCAGAAGGTTGCCAGGTCGTACTCGTCGATGTCCATGACACCGGGGTGTTCCGCCGTTTCGCCTCCGAGCAGAGCAGCGCCAGCCTGCCGGCAGCCTTCCGCGACCCCGGACACCAGGTCGGCGATCTTGCTCGGGATGACCTTCCCGATGGCGATGTAGTCGAGGACGAACAGCGGCTCGGCGCCCTCGCAGACGACATCGTCTACGACCATCGCGACCGCGTCGATACCGATCGTGTCATGAACATCCAGCGTCTGGGCGATGAGCGTCTTCGTGCCTACACCGTCGGTACCTGACACCAGGATCGGCTTGCTCAGGTTCGCGAAACGGCCGTCGAACAGGCCCGCGAAGCCGCCGAGATCGCCTCGCACCTCTGGTCTGGTGGCCGCGCCGATGCGTTCCTTGATGAGTTCGACCGCACGATCTCCAGCCTCGATCGAGACGCCAGCCTGCTCGTAGGTGGAACTCATCCCACCCCTCACACCAGGCGGGGTTGGTCAGGGACCATCTCGAGCACCATCTTCGGATCGACCAACCCGCCAGCGGGAGGCTCGATCGGATAGATGCCGTCGAAGCATGCCCGGCAGAATCCGGTCGCGGCTTTGCCGGTCGCGCGCACCATCGCCTCAAGGGAGAGGTAGGCGAGCGAGTCCGCACCGGTGAAGGCGCCGATCTCTTCGACGCTTAAGTCACTAGCGATGAGTTCCTTGCGGGTAGCCATGTCTATCCCGTAGAAGCACGGCCATCTGACCGGCGGGCTGGTGATGCGCAGATGCACCTCTGTAGCTCCAGCCTCGCGCAGCAGCTTCACGAGTTGGCGGGTCGTGTTGCCTCGAACGATCGAGTCGTCCACGACCACCAGACGCTTACCCTTCACCGCGTTTCGCAGCGGATTGAGTTTCAGACGGATGCCGAGCTGGCGCATCGTTTGGGAAGGTTGGATGAAGGTGCGTCCCACATAACGGTTCTTGACCAGACCGTCGCCGTAGGGGATACCGCTGGCCTCGCTGTAACCGGCTGCCGCGACCGGCCCGGTGTCGGGTACCCCGATCACCAGATCCGCCTCGATCGGAGACTCTTCGGCGAGGATCCTGCCCATCTCGCGGCGGGTCTCGTGGACGGTCACACCCTCCAGGATGCTGTCTGGACGCGCCAGGTACACATACTCGAAGATGCAGAGTTTCGGGGTCGGCTTGGCGTAGATGTGGCTGGTCAAGCCTTCGGGGCCGATGCCGACGATCTCGCCTGGTTCGACCTCACGCACGAACTGCGCGCCCATGATGTCCAGCGCGCAGGTCTCGCTGGCGACGACCCAGCCGCCGGCAGGCAGGCGCCCGATCGACAGCGGACGCACACCGTGGGGATCGCGGAAAGCCCACAGTTGGCTCTCGTCCATGACGACCATGCTGAAGGCGCCCTTGAGTGTCGGGACGACTTCCAGCAGCGCCTCTTGAAGGCTCCCGTCATGTTGAGCGAGTAGGCCGCAGACCAGATCCGAGTCGGTGGTCGCGCGCACGCCCCCGAGCCGCTGTTCGCGAAGGCGTTCGGCCAACTCCAGCGTGTTGGTCAAGTTGCCGTTGTGGCCGAGCGCGATCCCCGAGTCGTTGCGCAAGATCGGCCGGTACGAAGGCTGAGCGTTCTCCCATGTGCTCGAGCCGGTGGTCGAGTAACGGGTGTGGGCGATGCCGAGACTGCCACGCAGCGCGTTGAGGCTGGATTCGTTGAAGACCTGACTGACCAGACCCGTGTCCTTGTACACGATGATCTGTTCACCGTCCGAGACAGCCATGCCCGCGGCCTCTTGTCCGCGATGCTGGAGGGCGTAGATACCGAAGTAGAGGAGCTTGGCGACCTCTTCGTCAGGTGCCCAGATCCCGACGACGCCACATTCTTCCTTGGGAGATTCGACGCCCACGACCGAGAGTGTACCGGGCCGGGCACGGCCCCGGAAGCCCGCACACCCGAGCCTCCTGGGGCCGCACGCGACCCGGTGTTTCTAGAAGACGAGATCCAGCACGAATCCGACGAAAGCTCCGGTCAAGAGCGCGACCAGCAGGGGCGTGTATCCGCGGACGAGGCCGATGATCGCTAGGAGCAGGGCCACTACCGCTATAGCCACGATCTGCGGGAGACTCAGCATGAATCCGAGCAATACCCCGACCAGGAAGCCGACTACGGAGAGCAGATCGCTCTGGGTCCTGACAGCCACTTCGTCGTCCTTTCGCCTGGCGGCACATACCTGCGTGCCGATCGGGGGAAGTTGTACCCCTGGCTATCGGACGCGAAACCGCCGTCGACCGCCTGATGAGGCGTACTCGTTGGGCGCTAGAACCCGGATTCTTCCCGTGCCCGGCCCCAGTCCTCCTGGCAGCCGAACTCTGCGACCCAACCCTCGATGAATCCAAGGTCCAGATCGCCTCCCATGGCGGTGAGGATGGATGCGACGGCGTCGATATCTCGGGCCCTGCCAGCGACGAGCTTCATGACGATCAGGGATTCGGGTGATAAGACCGGGATCTTCACCCGGCCGATCTTCGTTTGGACCTGCGACTCGATCGCGGATCGTTCGAACGGGGTGCCGGCGATGATGGCGTCCACGCGTGGATACCCCTCGCGGTGCATCCGCAACTGACCGCCCTGCTTCCAGTAGGACTCGACGGTCCATCCGTCTGCCTCTGCTGCCGCGACCAGGCGCTGCAGATCCGGGGGATCGAGGATGACTGCGAAGTCGACATCTTCGGTGGCGCGTACCTCGTCTCGGTAGAGGTTCGCCGCCAGCCCCCCAGCCAACGCGTGAGGGACCTTCTCTCGCTCGAAGAGTTTGTGAACGACAAGGATGGTCGCGACCAGGTCAGGCATCTAGGGCATCCTTGAGCGCACGCTGTTCGGCGTTCAGTCGCTCGGTCTCCTTCAACCGCGTCGAAGCGTCGAAAGGGAAGCCTGCGGTTCTCGGTTTGCGAACCAGCAACGCCGTACGCCGCAGGACCCTGATCGATCCCGTGATCCCGATCTGTTCGATCAGATCCTCCAGCTCGCCGCGGCCTTGCTCGAGTTGCTTGAGCCTTCCGGCCGCAGAGGGCCTGGGTCGAGAGACCCCGCGTTCCCAGCGTGACACGGTGACGGCGTCGGTTCCAAGGACACCGGCGAGATCGGATTGAGTCCAACCGTTGGCTCGGCGGAGGCGTCGGATCCTCGAAGGCTTCACTAGGCTTTAGCCTAGCACGATGCTTCAGTCGTCGGGACCCTTGGCTGCCCGCTCGGCGATCTCGGCGACGATCCCTGGGTCTGCCAGCGTGGTGACATCTCCCAGGGCCCGTTCTTCGGCCACATCACGCAAGAGTCGGCGCATGATCTTTCCGCTACGGGTCTTGGGTAGATCAGGGGTGAACATCACCTGCGCCGGGCGTGCGATCTTGCCGATCTTGTTCGCGACATGATCGCGAAGCGTTGCGGTGAGTTCCTCGGAGGGCTCCACCCCGGCCCTCGGGATGACATAGGCGAAGATCGCTTGGCCGGTGAGTTGGTCGGTCTTGCCGACCACCGCTGCCTCCGCGACGCTCGGGTGATCAACGAGCGCGCTCTCGACCTCGGCTGTCGAGATCCGGTGGCCGCTTACATTCATCACATCGTCTACTCGGCCCATGAACCAGTAGTCGCCGTCTGCGTCCTGTCTGGTCCCGTCGCCGGGGAAGTAACGGCCGGGGAACTTCGACCAGTAGGTGTCCTTGTAGCGCTCCGGATCTCCCCAGATGCCTCGCAACATCGACGGCCACGGATGCGTCAGCGTGATGTAGCCGCCGCCTGTTCCAGGCTCGATCCTGTTGCCGTCGTCGTCGACGATCTCAGCTCGGATGCCAGGCAACGGCCCGTTACAGCTCCCCGGCTTCAAGGTCGAGATGCCGGGCAGCGGAGAGAGCATGATGCTGCCGGTCTCGGTCTGCCACCATGTGTCGACGATCGGACACCGCGAACCGCCGATGTGTTCGTAGTACCACATCCACGCTTCGGGGTTGATCGGCTCGCCGACGCTTCCAAGGAGACGCAGGCTGGACAGGTCGTGTTTGGCGGGATACTCGGGCCCCCACTTCATGAAGGCGCGGATGGCGGTGGGTGCGGTGTAGAGGATGGTCGCGCGATACTTCTCGACGATCGACCAGAAACGATCCTTGTCGGGGAAGTCAGGTGTTCCTTCGTAGAGGATGCCGGTCGTGTGGTTGGCGAGCGGACCGTAGACGATGTAGGTGTGCCCGGTGACCCATCCGCAGTCGGCGGCGCACCAGTAGATGTCGTCGGGCTTGATGTCGAAGACGAGCCTGTGAGTGGTAGCCGCTCCGACCAGATACCCGCCGGTTGTATGCAAGATGCCCTTGGGTTTGGCGGTCGTTCCGCTCGTGTAGAGGATGTAGAGCGGATCCTCTGAGTCCATGATCTCGGGTTCGCAGGTGTCGGGCTGTTCAGCGACCAGATCGTGGTACCAGTGGTCGCGTTCGCCGTTCCACTTGATCTCTTGGCCGGTACGTCGAACGACGATGCAATGCTTGATCGAGTCCGAACTGTCGCACGCTTCGTCAGCCGACGGTTTCAACGGCGTGATCTGACCACGCCGATTGCCTCCGTCGGCTGTGATACACGCGACCGCCTCTGCATCTTGGATCCGGTCAGCCAGAGCGTCCGCGCTGAAGCCGCCGAAGACAACCGAGTGGATCGCTCCGATCCGGGCGCATGCAAGCATGGAGATCGGTAGCTCTGGGATCATCGGCAGATAGATCGCGACGCGATCCCCCTTCTCGACGCCGAGCGCTCTGAGCGCGTTCGCCAGCCGCGATACATCTGCCAAGAGGTCGGTGTAGGTGATGGTGCGTGTATCGCCCGGCTCGCCTTCGAAGTGGAATGCGACCTTGTCACCGCCGCCGGCCTCCACATGTCTGTCGAGACAGTTCACGGTCACATTCAGCTTCCCGTCGATGAACCACTGGGCGAAGGGCTCGTCCCATCCGAGCACCTTCGACCAGGGCTGCATCCAGTCCAATGCTTGGGCTTGCTCTGCCCACCAGGCGGGCGGATCGGCGTCAGCCAGCTGGTAGATGCTCGGGTCATTCGCGTTAGCGTGGGCTGCGAAGTCGGGAGGTGGGGGGAAGGTGCGATCTTCGGTGAACAGTGCGTCGATCCGGTCGGTCATGGCTCTCCTCCTGGTCGCCCATGGTAGGCCGGGGGCGTCGCGGATGGCCAGAACCGCAGGAACCCGACCCTAAGGGCCGGGTTCCTGAACCGGGTGCCGAACGATCGTGGCTGCGACCGTCCCCGTGGCGCCGCGTGCCGGTAGCGCGCAAGCCGGTGAGCTGGCGCGCGCTACGACAGGTTCCATCGTCATTGTTACCTACCGACTTTAGGAAGTCATGGCCAGATGTTCAGCGGGCTGTCAGTTGGTAGTTCGATCGAACAGGCGACCGAACGCGTCGCGATGTGCGCGCGTCATCTCGTCGAGCGCGACAGCGGATGTTCCGAAGTTGAAACTTTCCCCGCCGACCCGTCCGAGGACCCTCGCGGGGATGCCTACATCGGCGGCGGCCGTCAGGATCGTCGCTGAGTCCTGCGCGGAGACGATGACACGGCCGGTGGATTCGCTGAAGGCCGCCACATGTTCGGGAAGTCCCACCACGGAGATATCGACGGTCGCAGCGATCCCGCTTGCGATCGCCATCTCGGCCAATGCCACCAGGAGCCCACCGTCTGAGCAGTCATGGGCAGCTGTCAACCGGTCTGCCTCATAGAGGTCAGAAAGCAGACCGCAGAGGCGCCTCTCGAGGTCCAGATCCACCTGCGGGGGCATTCCTCCCAGGTGCCCGCGCGCGACCCAAGCCCATTCGCTACCCCCTAGTTCGGGCCTGGTTTCTCCGAGCAGGACTATCTCGTCGCCCTCCTGCCAGGAGTTGGTCAGCGGCTCGCCTTCAAGCAGCCCGACCATGCCGATGATCGGGGTCGGATGGATCTGCGTGTCGCCGGTCTGGTTGTAGAAACTCACATTGCCGCCCGTGACCGGTGTCTCGAGCACGCGGCAGGCCTCGCCGATCCCTTTGACAGCCTCGGCGAACTGCCACATGACCTCTGGATACTCGGGGTTGCCGAAGTTCAGACAGTTGGTGATCGCGACGGGGCGCGCTCCGGTACATGCGACATTGCGAGCAGATTCGACGACCGCGAGCATCGCCCCGAGCCTGGGGTCAAGCTGTCCGAAACGGCCGCAACCATCCGTAGAGATCGCCATAGCCCGGTCGATACCCTCGATACGGATGACCGCCGCGTCGCCGCCGGCGCTCTGCAGCGTGTTGTGTTGAACGATCTGGTCGTACTGTTCGTAGACCCATCCCTTCGAGCAGATGTTTGGGCTCGCGAGTAACTCGAGCAGCGCATCGCCGAGATCCTTCGGCGGCTCGAGCCGCATCGGGTCGTCCGCCTGCAACGCATCCAGCCAGTCGGGCCGTCGCATCGGCCGTTCGTAGACGGGACCTTCGTCGGCCAGAGAGCGGGCCGGCATGTCTGCGACAACCTCGCCAGAGTGAGCGATCTTCAGGTTGCCGCCCTCGATGACGGTCGCGACCGGCGCTGCCCACGCTCCCCAACGAGAACAGATCTCCAGCGCCTGGTCCACATCCTCGGGCTTGACGATCGCGAGCATGCGTTCCTGCGATTCGCTCGTCAGGATCTCGAAGGCTTCCATGTCGGCCTCGCGCAATGCGACCGCATCCAGGTCGACCTCTAGTCCGGTGCCTCCGCGTGAGGCTGTCTCACTGGTCGCGCAGCAGAAGCCGCCCCCGCCCAGATCCTGCAGCCCTACCAACAAGCCGCGGCGAGCCAGTTCCACAGAAACCTCGATGATGACCTTCTCGGTGAATGGGTCACCGACCTGAACGCTGGGGCGTTTAGCTTCCGCTTCGTCGTCGAACGGCCGCGATGCCAGGACGCTCACACCTCCGATACCGTCCCGGCCGGTCTTGCTGCCGAACAGGATCGCAACATTGCCTTCGCCCTCTGCGACCGCCCTCTGAACCTCGTCCAAGCGTCCGACGCCGACGCACATCACATTCACCAGCGGGTTGCCCTGATAGCAGGGATCGAAGCGAAGTTCACCACCGACGGTAGGGATGCCGATCGAGTTGCCATACTGGCTGATGCCGTGGACGACGCCTTCGACGAGATGCATCGTGGGGAACTTCGAAGGATCGCCGAACCGCAGCGGATCCAAGAGAGCAACCGGACGGGCGCCTGCCGAGATGATGTCGCGCACGATCCCGCCGACGCCCGTCGCAGCGCCCTGGACCGGCTCGACGAAAGAGGGGTGGTTGTGCGACTCGAGCTTGAAGACCGCGACCATGCCGTCGCCGATGTCGATGATGCCAGCGGATTCGCCAGGGCCCATCACGACGCGCGGACCTTCGGTCGGCAGCGTCTTCAGGTGCACCTTCGACGACTTGTACGAGCAGTGTTCGCTCCACATAGCGCCATACATCGCGAGTTCGGCAGGTGTCGGTTCGCGGCCGAGCGTGTCGCAGATGCGGTGGTATTCGTCTTCTGTGAGCGCGAGTGCGAGCGCCTGTTCGACGCTCATGCGTCCACCATCGCGGCGAGCTGCTTCATGACCGCGATCCCGTCAGTGGTTCGGTATCCGATGCTCGCATCCACGGCGTGCTCGGGATGAGGCATCAACCCAAGGACATTGCCCACCTCATTGCAGACACCCGCGATGTTCTCGAGCGAACCGTTCGGGTTGATGTCGTCTGTGATCTGCCCGTCGGGCGTGCTGTAGCGCAGCACGATCTGACCGTTGGCCTTCATGGTCTGCAGGGTGTCTTCGTCAGCGATGTAGCGACCTTCACCGTGTTTGATCGGGATGGTCAGGACGCTGCCGGCCTCTGCGGCGACGCGGGACCGGTTGCCCTGTTCGACGCGCACATGGACTGGTCGGCAGATGAACTTCAGGCCCTGGTTCCGCGTCAGCGCGCCGGGCAGGAGGCCCGCCTCGCACAGGATCTGGAAGCCGTTGCAGACGCCCAGCACCGGCTTGCCTTCGGCGGCCAGTGTTCTTACGGCGTCCATGATCGGCGCGAAGCGAGCGATGGCACCGCAGCGCAGATAGTCGCCGTAGCTGAAACCGCCCGGCAGCAGGACGCCCTCGATGCCGTCTAGTGAGGTCTCTTGATGCCAGATCAGTCGCGCGTCCAGACCGATCTGTCCTAGAGCCCAGACCGCGTCACGGTCATCGTTGCTCCCCGGAAATTGGATGACGCCGATCGTCATATGGCCGAGCCTACCGGCGCTCTACGCCGGCGTTTCAACGACTATCGGAGACCTGATCGGCAGCCCGGACCGAGCGGGATGGGCGAATGGATCTCGATTTCCAAAGATGGGGGAGACTCAACTGGGGCCCCAGGCCGGTTTTCGACCCTCATACCGTCGGAATCGCCTACGGGATGACCAGACCCCGCTAAGATGGTTATCAGACTCCACGATGATCGGCTGGGTGAGTCGCCCTTACTGATGGCTGAACCGAAGCAGCGATGGGTCGGAGGGATGCGCTGAGTCACCCCACAGAACGGAAGCGACAGCCTCCTGCGTCGGAGCCCCCGAAGTTCGCTATGCCTCCGGTGCTTCGCGGACACGACCTACGCCTGTCGTATGGCAGCACGGTCGCCCTTGCAGGAGCAACAGTGGAGATCCGCCCGGGCGAAGTGGTCGTCCTGACGGGAAAGAGCGGCTCGGGCAAATCTTCGCTGCTGTATTGCTTGGCGGGCGTGTTGCGGCCCGACGGAGGCCGGTTGATCTACGGCGGCGCATCGATGGTAGACATGTCCGACGATCAACTTAGCGGCTTGCGCCGACGGGACTTCGGCTTCGTCTTCCAGTTCGGGGAGTTGGTTCCCGAACTAAGCGTGGAGGAGAATGTTGCCCTTCCCCTCCGGCTGAACCGCACGCCGTCTAGTGAGATCCGGCCGCGGGTGGCGGACCTGCTTGACCGCCTGGGGATCGGGGCGATCGCGAAGAAGCGCACGGGAGAGGCGTCAGGTGGCCAGGTTCAGCGCGCCGCCGTCGCGCGCGCCCTGATCCATTCCCCGAAGGTCGTGTTCGCAGACGAGCCCACGGGTGCCCTCGATACGGAGAACAGCGCGCTCGTGCTGAACGAGTTCCTCAGGATGGCACGCACGATCGGCTCCGCTGTTGTGATGGTGACGCACGAGACGAATGTCGCGGCGGTCGGGGACCGCCATCTGTCGGTCATCGACGGAGTCGTTCACGCAACAGCGGGCCCGATGTGATCATCGCTCGCCTGGGCGTTCTGTTCCTCCGGGGCAACGGTCGGCCTGGAATGGTACGGCTCGCCTTGATGGTGGGCGGCACTACGGTAGGGGTATCGGTCCTGCTGGTTGCGCTCTCGTTCCCAGCCATCTTGGACGGAAGACAGCAACGCGCTTCAGCACGCTTCCCCCAGGTAGGACAAGAACAGACTGGGACATGGTTTCAGCAACGCTCAACCCTGCTTGGCCAGGGTCGATTGCGGGAGTTGTTCCTCGCCAATGATGGAACCCCCGCGATACTTCCGCCCGGAGTTTCGACCGTTCCCAAGGTAGGTGAGGCGTATGTGTCGCCTGCTCTGAGTGAGATCCTGAGTGACGCCCGCGTGAAGGCGAGGTTTCCGTATCGAGCCGCGGGTTTGGTCGGACCGCAAGGCCTGGTATCGCCTGATGAGCTGTACGCCGTGGTCGGTGCAAAGCGAGCGGAGTTGCCGGCCGGAGGGGCACCGCTGGCGGGATACGGTCTCCGTGGCGGTCAACTCGAAGTCGACATCGCTCAAGGCGATCTTAGGGTCCTGCAGATCGCGCTCATCGGGTTGGTCGGAGTCCCGCTCGCGGTGTGCTTCGCAGTCATCGCCCGGCTCTCCGCCGCAGCGCGCGATCGGCGTTTGGCGGCGCTACGGCTGCTCGGCATGACGCAACGCGACACCCGTCGTGTCAACGCGCTCGAAACCATCCTCGCTGCGTTCGTTGGGGGGCTGGTAGCCACAGGCGTCTACTCAGTTCTGAACGCCCGACTGGCACGGTCGGGCCTTGGAGGCATCGTGTGGTTCTCGTCCGACTCGGCCCTGAGACCCGGCATGGTCGCCATGGCCCTGGTCGGCGTCCCCGTGTTTGCTGCCGTTCTGGGGATCGCCGGGTCGCGATCCGCGGTC
This sequence comes from Actinomycetota bacterium, assembly GCA_046565595.1. Classification (GTDB taxonomy): domain Bacteria; phylum Actinomycetota; class AC-67; order AC-67; family AC-67; genus JBKHYG01. The sequence goes on from JBKHYG010000100.1 coordinate 51,611, forward strand.
CAGAACGCGCTCGCCGTACGGCGCGAGGCCCCTGCCCGGCGTGCGGGGTGGATACGGCTCGCCCCCCTCGGCGTCGGCATGGCTCTATTGCTCGGCCTGCTGATCGCATCTGCCGATGCACCTGCTGGCACGGGCCTCAAGGATCCGGCGCCCCTCATCCTGATCCTCGGGGTTCTGCTCGCTGGAGTGGGGCTCGCGTCCGGCTTCGGCGTGCTCGCCTCCGCCGTGGCGAGGCTGGTCGCGGACCGCGCACGCCGGCTATGGATCATCCTCGGGGCCCGCCGGCTCATGTTCGAGCCCTCCGGTGCCTCCCGAGTCGTCGCCGGATTGGTCGTCGTGATCTTTGCTGCCGGATTCTCGACCGGCTTGCAGCGCGACGCTAGGGCGGCGACCTTGCCGCTCGGCAGGTTCGAGTTCTACGAAGTTCAGGCACGGGAAGTCCCGCGGAGCGCACGGCCCAAACTCCTGAGCCTGCCAGAGATCCGCAGCGCGGTGGCTTCGATCGCCTCGTTCGAACCCCACGATTCCTCCGGAGATGCTTCGCCCGGAAGTGCCCCGGGCGAAGGACTCGGCGGTCCGGGTGCATCCCAAGGAGGACCACCGGCGCAGTCTGGCATCACAGCGGGCTTCGGGCGCTGTCAAGATGTGGCCGTGCTGCTGGAACGCCCATTTCCCGAGTGCAAGGACGGCGTCTCGTACCGGATCAGCCTGGACGAAGCAGACGCGAGGCCACCGGAGGCGGGCAGGCGTTTCCATCTTCCCCTCGACTTCTCTGACGCTCCACGCAGCATCGTCGTCGAAGCTCCGCGCCCCGTGATCGTGCTTCCCTACGAGGAACTGATCGCCCTTGGCGGCATCAATGTGTTCCTGCCGATCAAGCGACTGCCGGGAGGCCGAGTTCCGGATACTGCTCGCATCGTGCTCGCCTCGGAAACCAGTATGCGCGCCATCCAGGATGCGGTGACCGCGATCGCTCGCCTCGCGCCCACAGCCCAGATCGGATTCCTCAACGACGATGTGGACACCCGTCGGCGGTCCGAGGTGTTCCAAGGCTTGCTCGATGTCGCGTTGATGCTAGGAGTCATCGTCGGCATGCTCGCGTTCGTCGTCGCTACCCTCGATCGAGCTATCGAACGCCGCTCTAACCTCGTATCGCTCGCCATCGTCGGGGTACCTCTCACGACCCTGCGCGCAGCACAGGCATTCCAGGTCACGATCCCGATCGTCATCGGAGCAGTGCTGGCGTTGATCGCGGGCAAGATCGCCGAGCAGGTGACCGTAAGCGTCGGCGGTCTAGATAGAAGCGTGCAGTGGGGGAACACCATCGGTGGCATCGGCTTGGCCCTAATCGCAGTGACTTTGGCTGTGATCGCGACCCTGCCTGCGGTCACCGACCGGATCGATGCCACGCTCATCCGCCGCGATTGAGTCACTCACTGACTCCGTTGACCTCTCAGCTAGGTCATTGCTTGGATTCGTCCTCGCGCGGGATCTGGAAGCGGCTGCGGTTAGGACCGTTAGGAGCCGGACGGAGGTCCTCCGAAGATCGGTGGTCGGCCGTACAAGGTAAACGCTCCTACCACCGTCAACACAACCCCAGCTGCTAACAGGGTCACGCGGGCCGAGAGACCCCACACGAAGAGGGCAAAGGCGCCCGCGGACATGAGTACCAGGCCGGCCCACGCTCTTCGTCTCGCTCTGGCATCCGAGGGAAATCGGCCACCACGCCATGGCAAGAGGATCGCCGTCACTAAGGTGAGCGCTGCAGCCAGTCGAGGGCGTCCACTGGCGATCATCGTCACCAGCAGGGCGGCGACCGCCGAACCGAGCATCAACACCTGATGCCGCTGGGCCCAGCTTCTGAAGTCAGACCACATCGAGCGTCTTTCTAGGCGAACCCGGCGCCCTCAAGCAAGGCGATCGGGTCGTTGGATTCGACGATCGCCAAAGCATCCAGGCACCAGCGTTTCCACTCGTCTCGGGGGATGAACTCTCGGCAAGCCTGCAACTCGACCTGCCTCGCCGCAACCTCAGCCTCGGCATCAGGCCCTTCGGGCGAGCCAGCGAGGTGGTAGCCCTCGTGTAGGAGCGGAGGCAGCATCTCGATGGGTTCGAGGGCGCGGTCTGCAAACCGGAAGTTCAGCCAGAGGGTGCCGTCTTCCAGGTTGGCGGTGGATTCGATCCCGGTGCGTTCGAACTGTGCGAACCGCACGGTCGCCTTCCCCAAGCCTTCGATCGCTTGGCGCATGTCCTGGCTCATACCGGGCCCGATCAGCGTGCACGCCTGTTTCAAAGCCTGATACAACCGCGTGAGTCCGTCACCACTCATCACCCAGCGGGTACCCGAGAGTTCCTCGCAGGGTGCTTCGGCCTCGGGGACGGTCTCTGGCGGCGGCACGGGCACCACTCGGATCGGATCGTGACTGAAACCATCAGCTGGCGCGGGACGACGCTCCTGCAGCGGAACGGTTACGAAGTCGCTGGGGCGGATCAGCAGCCAGCCGGTCGCGACGATGGCTACCAGAGCAAGGGTGGCGAACGAGATCAGCAGGCCCCGCGGCATCGCCTGCCGGATCGGCAGATCGATCGGTTGCTTCGAGCCCGTCGGACGGGTGGTCGCTGCGTCCGCCGGACGGGTGGCCGCTGCGTCCGTCGGACGGTCGCGCCCCGGGTCAGGTCGGTGGTCGCTCAATCCTCGAGGCTGTAGGTGAAATCTTCGATCACAGGGTTGCTGAGCAGTTTCTGGCTCATCTGTTCAACCTGCTCTCGAACGGCCTGCTCGTCAGGTCCCTCGATCTCGAACTCGATGTGTTTGCCGATGCGGACACCGCTCACGCCTTCGAATCCCAGCGAAGGCAGGTTGTCCTCGACGGTCTTGCCTTGCGGGTCCAGGATCCCGTCGCGCAGCATCACATCGATCGAGACCCGGAACTTCAACTAGCCCACTCCTCGAAGCGCTTTCCGGTGATGCGCTCGTAAGCCTCGATGTACTTGGCACGCGTGTTGGCGACGACATCGTCTGGAAGTTCGGGGCCGGGCGGGTTGTGGTCCCAACCGGTCGAGTCCAGCCAATCGCGAACATATTGCTTGTCGAAACTCGGGACGCTCTCTCCGGGGACGACCTGATCGGCTGGCCAGAACCTCGACGAGTCGGGCGTCAACGCCTCATCGCACAGCACGATCTTGCCGTCGATGATCCCGAACTCGAACTTGGTGTCGGCGAGGACGATGCCGCGCTGTTCGGCGAGCGCGGCGGCACGCGTGTAGAGCGTCAGCGAGAAGTCGCGCAGTTGCTCCATCGTCTCGCGGCCCGCGATCTCGCAGGCCTTCTCGAAGTCGATGTTCTCGTCGTGACCGACCTCGGCCTTGGTCGAAGGAGTGAAGATCGGTTCCGGCAACTGCTCCGACTCTTGCAGGCCTTCGGGCAGCGGGATGCCGCAGACCGCGCCGGTCTTGCCGTACTCCTTCCAGCCAGAGCCTGTGATGTAGCCGCGGACGACGCACTCGATCGGAACGATCTTGGCTTCGTGCACGAACATCGTTCGGCCGCGCAGAGCGTCGGCGTGCTCTTTGGCTTCGGCCGGGAAGTCATCCGGGTTCGTCGAGATGAGGTGGTTGCCGACCACATCGGCTAGTTCTTCGAACCAGAAGATGCTGGTGCCGGTCAGCACCTTGCCCTTGTCTGGGATGTCAGTGGGAAGCACGACATCGAACGCGCTGATGCGGTCGGTGGCCACCATCAGGATGCCGCCGTCTACCTTGTAGAGGTCGCGGACCTTGCCGCTCTTGATCTTGTTGAGACCGTCCATGGGGTCAGAATCTAGCCGAGTCAACTCAAGGCAGTTGAGACAGGAATGTCTTTGCCGGGACGACCACCGGCCTGGTCTGATCGAAGGGATCGGCCGCCACGAAAGGCATGTCCAACACGATCTGGAACGCATGAGGCGCAGCGAGTTTCTGCGCCATCTCGGAGAGAACCCCGGACAGGTCACGGGCGCCCATCTTCGCCTCGACGAGGATCCAGGGATCGCCATCTCGGACGACCACGAAGTCGACCTCGTTACCTTCCCGGTCTCGGATCCAACGCAGATCGAAGTCGCCGGCCCCGACATCCGTCCACAGATCGCAGGTCTTCTTGAGGGCGCAGGCCACGAGGTTCTCGAACCTCGCGGCAGGGTCGGGTACCTGAGAGTGATCCCACAGGTAGTACTTGGGTTGCTTGCGGAGTGCGCGGGCGATGTTGCGGAACCAGGGTCGCACTTCGAAGAGGTGATACAGCGAGGCAAGCGTCTCTAGCCACCTGGCAACGGTGTCGGGACTGACCGCAAGGTCCTGTGCAAGTCCCCTGTGCGGGGCCCCGCCGCCGACCCTGGACCGGACGAGGTCTGCGAGCCCGAGGACACCGTCGATCTCGCGCACCGAAGTCAGGTCTCGTAGTTCCTCGCGCAGAAGTTGGCTGCGTCGGGCGTTCACCCAACGACGATGGAAGGACGCCTCTCCCCTTGCCAATGGTTCAGGGAAGCCTGAGAAACGCAGCAGATCCTCGAGGCCGACCTGGCCTTCAGCAGGGGGACGGTGCAGCCCTGTCTCGAGATACGCAGGATCTGTCGTCTCCCCAAGGCTGAGCGGATGCATCCGGTACGAGAAGTACCTGCCAACCAACGCATCTCCCGCGTGCGAGAACACATCGAGACGAGCGCTGCCGGTAGCCAGCACTCTCGGCTCGTAGGCGTCGAACACCGACTTCAACAGATCCCGCCATCCTCCGAACCGATGGATCTCATCCAGCACTAGGCGATGTGGCTCGTCGACGAGTTGATCGAGACCGGCCGCCTCTGCGACCTTGCGCGGGCCTTGGACCAAGATGGCGCGATCCTCGGGCCGATCCCACGAGAGGTAGCGACCGCCCAATGCCTTCGCCACCGTGGACTTGCCTACTTGGCGCGGGCCCGACAGGAACGCCATCTGACGCTCGCGGGCTAGATGTATTTCCAGGATCGCCTGGTACCGTCTGGGAAACACCATCGGATATCTGCCATGGCAGATTACCGACGGGCTAGAAATATGTCAAGGCTTAGATCGCTTCGAGGCGTTTGAAGACCCGGTCGATGTGGGCCAGGTAGCGGTCGGGATCCATCAGCGCGTCCAACTTGGCGGCATCGGTCACGGCCTTCACGCTGTCTTGTTCCAGCAGGGTGTCCCGGAACGGGATCCCCTGATCCCAGGTCTTCATCGCCGCGACCTGGACTGCCGCGTACGCATCCTCGCGACTCATGCCAGCCTCGACGAGAGCCAGCAGGATGTGCGCAGAGTAAACAAGGCCGTTGGTCGCATCCAGGTTCTGGCGCATCCGCTCGGGGAAGACCCTCATCCCGTCGATGACGCGGATCATCAGGTGCAATTGGTAGTCGAGAGCGATGGTGGCGTCCGGGAGGATGACGCGCTCGACGCTGGAGTGTGAGATGTCGCGCTCGTGCCAGAGCGCATTGTTCTCGAGCGCCGGGTTCAGGTAGCCGCGGATCAGCCGGGCGAGGCCCGTGATGCGTTCGCACAGGATGGGGTTCTTCTTGTGCGGCATCGCACTCGAACCCTTCTGACCCTTGCCGAAAGGCTCTTCAGCTTCACGGACCTCGGTGCGCTGAAGGTGCCGGATCTCTATCGAGATCTTCTCGCAGGTGCTGGCTGTGATCGCGCACGCCGACAGTAGCTCCGCGATGCGGTCGCGTTGAACGACCTGCGTGACCGCAGGCGCAGGAGTGAGGCCGAGACCGGCGCACACATGCTGCTCGACCGCTGGGTCGATGCTTGCATAAGTGCCGACAGGTCCGGCGACCTTGCCGACCGCAACAGCCTCGCGCGCACGGCGGAGCCGTTCCAGATCGCGCGCAACCTCGAACGCGTAGACCGCGAGTTTCAGGCCGAAGGTGGTCGGCTCGGCGTGGATCCCGTGGCTGCGGCCCACGCACACCGTGTCCTTGAACTCCAGCGCTCGACGCTTCAAGGACTCGAGCAAGGTCTCGACGCGGCCGATCAACAGATCGGTCGCTGTCATCAGTTGGACGCCGAGCGTCGTGTCCAGCAGATCGTTGCTGGTCATCCCGTGATGGATCCAACGGCTCGCAGGGCCGATGGGTTCGCCGAGTGCGGTGAGGAACGCGATCACATCGTGTTGTGTGACCTCTTCGATCTCGAAGACGCGTTCGGGTGTCGGCGCGACGGCTTTGGCTCTGATCGTGTCGAAGTCTTCCTGCGGCACGACGCCGAGTTTGACCCACGCTTCGGTGGCGAGCAGTTCGACCTCGGTGAAGATCTCGTATCTGCGAGCGTCACTCCAGACGCTCGCCATCTCTGGCAGCGAGTAGCGAGGGATCAAAGTCTGGCCCCGTCGGCCATCTCCTGTTTGAAGGCGTCGAGTTTCTTGGCGAGTTCCTCATCGCCAACGGCGAGGATCTGAACGGCGAGCAGACCTGCGTTCTTGGCGCCATCGACCGCTACGGTCGCGACCGGAACCCCCGGCGGCATCTGCACGATCGCCAGCAGAGCGTCCATCGCGTCAGCCAATCCGCCCGAGAGTGGCACGCCGATGACTGGCAGAGTGGTGAATGCCGCGGTTACGCCCGGAAGGTGGGCAGCCATTCCCGCGCCCGCGATGATGCATCCCAGACCGCGGTCCTTCGCGCTGGTTACATACTCGCGCACCCGCTCGGGTCGGCGATGCGCGCTCATCGACTCGTTCTCCCACTCGACGCCGAACCTGTCGAGGACTTCGCCGGCCTTCAACATGGTCTTCTCGTCGCTTGGCGACCCGTAGATGATCCCGACCTTCATGTGTCCTCCTGCAGCTCGTTCGGAACTTCCATCCGGAGCCTATCGAGCCAAGGGCGCCGAGGTCCGCGCTGCCAGGAAGGTATCGTTGGTGTGACGCCGTATAGGTCAAGTAGAGGTGATGCGAATGAGAGTTTCGAGGATCGTCCCGGTCACTGCTGCCCTGCTCATGTGGCTGCCCCTACCTGCCCACCCATCCGAGACCCCCAGAGATGCGATCAGCTCCCAGGTGCTCGTCGCCACCGGAACGGTCAGTCAGGATGCCTTCACATATGACATCGAGTGCACAGCTGGAGCAGTTGCTCCCGTCGATGCGCTGTTTGGCGTAGGTCGCAACGACCGCAGCCTCTGGTACGGAACCCTGGACACCGTAATCGGCAAGGAGACCACCGGAGACTCCGTCGCCATATTGGGCCAGGATCAGAGACAGGGAACCCGGGAGGTGACCCGGACCTCAGATCGGATCCAAACGCTCGCCATCTCAAGCACCGAGAGCAATGAGGTTGTCATCGGTCAACGGCCGATCGACATCGTGCTAGTGGTTGCGCCGATCGAGGGAACCTTCGAAACCTGCTCGATATCGATGGACAGTGAGCCATTGGTGGTCCGGAGTCTCCCTGAGGCTTCCGCCGGATATGTAGATCTCGGCGGGGCGGACCGCAATGCTGCGTGGATCCAGAACGACGCCGGAGCCTTCGGATACGGGACCTCGGAGAGTGTGCAGGTTGGCGGCGGACCCTTCTTCGCCAGTTGCAAGATCTATGGCTCCGCGCTGATACAAGCCACCGTCTTCGGAACCTCGAGTATCGATCCCATACCGGCGACACCGATCCGTTCGGAACGGTGCGGTGGAGACGGCTTGGGTGGCAGCTTCGCGGGCAGGATCGACCTCTTCGGGACCGTCAACGAGGCTGGGGCACCCAGTACCTTCCACTGGGTCTCGCTGGTCGGCTACTGAGCTACCGGCCCGAGGCGATATCGGTTCGGTTCATCTTGCCTTCGAAGCGGATCAGGTCAGCGGCCTCGTAGGCCTTGGCGCGCGCGTCTGCCACGCTGTTCCCTAGAGCGCTGACGGCCAGCACCCTGCCGCCGGCGGTCACCAAGGTGCCGTCGTCGGCACCCTTGGTCCCGGCGTGGAAGACGATCACATCGCCCAGCGCCTCGGCGTCTTCGATACCGGTGATCGGCTTGCCGGTCTCATAGGTGCCTGGGTAGCCGCCACTTGCGAGCACGACGGTCACGCAAGCTCGGTCGCTGGCTCTCAGGCCGCTCGCGTCCAGCCGGCCGTTCGCCGCGGACAACAGCACCTTGCCGAGGTCCCCCTCGATGCGCGGCAAGACGACCTCGGTCTCGGGGTCGCCGAAGCGGCAGTTGAACTCGACGGTGCTTGGCTCACCGTCGCCGTCGATCATCAGGCCTGCGTAGAGCAGACCGATGAAGGGCGTTCCGTCGTTGCGCATCTGATCGATGACGGGCTGACAGATCCGCTCCACAGCAGACTCGATCCCTTCGGCCAGATGAGGAACCGGCGAGTACGCGCCCATGCCGCCGGTGTTCGGGCCTTGGTCGCCGTCGTGCGCGCGTTTGAAGTCCTGAGCGCCGACCAGAGGGAACAGGCGCGCGCCGTCGGAGATGCAGAACAGCGACGCCTCTTCTCCGACCAGCAGATCTTCGAGCACGACCCGAGAGCCCGCCTTTCCGAAGGCGTCGTCCTCCATGCATGCGCGGATCGCGGCCTCCGCGGTGGCGGTGTCCATCGCGACCGTAACACCCTTGCCGGCCGCCAGTCCGTCAGCCTTCACCACGATTGGTGCGCCTCGATCTGCCAGCGCCTTCAGAGCTTCATCGAGGCTGGTGCAGGTGACCGACGCCGCTGTAGGCACTCCCGCACGAGCCATCACCTCTTTGGCAAAGGTCTTGGATCCTTCGAGTTCGGCAGCAGCCGCGGAAGGCCCGAAGACGGCGATCCCCTTCGCGCGCACCGCATCGGCGACGCCCGCAACCAGCGGTGCTTCAGGTCCGACGATGACCAGATCGACCGAATGTTGATCCGCGAGCGAGGCCACCGCGTCCGGATCATCAGCCTTGACTGCCACACACTCGGCGAGTTGCCCGATCCCCGGATTGCCTGGCGCAGCGATGATCTTCGAGACCGAGTCTGAGCGGGACAGCGACCATGCGAGGGCGTGTTCGCGGCCGCCGGACCCGATCAAGAGGATCCTCATGCATCCACCACGATGGTCTGCTCGCGCGCCGGGCCCACGCCGATCCATGCGACCGGGGTGCCGGTCAGTTCCTCGACGCGTTCGATGTATCGGCGCGCCTCCTTCGGGAGATCACCCAACTTCTCGCAGCCTGAGAGGTCCTCGGTCCAGCCGGGCAGTTCCTCGTAGACGGGCTTGGCGTGATGGAACAGCGTTTGGTTCGGGGGTAGCTGTTCGTACCGTTCGCCGTCACTGTCGTATGCCGTCGAGATCTTTACGGGATCCAGTCCACTCAGCACATCGAGTTTGGTCAGGAAGATCTTCGACATCGAGTTCACTCGGACGGCGTAACGAAGTTGGACGGCGTCCAACCATCCGCAGCGACGCTTGCGACCCGTCGTCACACCGAACTCCGCACCCACCCGACCCAAGTGCTCACCGATGCCGTCCTCGAGTTCGGTCGGGAAGGGGCCTGCGCCGACACGCGTCGTGTAAGCCTTGACCAGTCCGACCACTTCGTCGATGAAACGCGGTCCGATCCCCGTGCCCGTGCAAGCACCACCTGCAGACGGTGACGAGGAAGTCACGAACGGGTAGGTGCCTTGGTCCAGATCGAGCATCGTGCCCTGCGCGCCCTCGAACAGCACCGACCCGCCGGAGGTCAAGCATCGGTGAACCAGGGCTCCTGTGTCCGCGATGTGTGGCCGGAGCCGCTCGGCGAACGCCGAGTAAGCGTCGATGATCTCGCCGCCATCCATGCCGAGGCGGTTGTAGATCCGCGCGAGGACCGCGTTCTTCTCCTTCAGGTTGATCTGCAACTTCTGCTCGAAGATCTTCAGATCCAGGAGGTCCTGGACGCGCAGACCGATCCGTGCGGCCTTGTCCGCGTATGCGGGACCGATGCCCTTCTTCGTGGTTCCCAGTTGTGCGCGCCCAAGGAATCGTTCGCTTACAGCATCGAGGGCACGGTGATACGGCATGATGAGGTGCGCGTTGCCACTGACCTTCAGCCGTTCGGTCGAGATGCCTTGCTCACCAAGCATGTCCATCTCTTCCAGCAGGGCTTCCGGGTCGATGACCAACCCGTCGCCCAGCATCGGGATGGGCCGCTCGTGTAACACCGAAGACGGGATCAGGTGGAGGGCCAGTTTCACATCGCCAGCGATGACGGTGTGCCCCGCGTTGTTACCGCCCTGATAGCGGATGACGATGTCCGAGTGCGGGGCCAGCTGATCTATCGCTCGGCCCTTGCCTTCGTCTCCCCATTGGGCGCCGACGAGCACTGTCGCGGGCATCTCAGCCTCCTTGCGTCGGTGCGGCGGTCTCGGAAACTAGCGAGCTATCCGGAACCTGATCCGGACATGCGTCTGATATTCGGTGATCTCTCCGCCGTCGACCACCGCCGAGGTGTCGAGGACCTCCATGCCTTCGATGCCACGGATGGTCTTACCAGCCTCGGCGAGAGCAGCCTGGGCGGCTGCACGCCAAGATTCGGTGGAGACGCCGACCAGATCTATCGTCTTGATGACTGCCATCAGGCTTCCTTCTCCATCTCTTGGCTGTAGTGGCCGTGGCGTGCGGCGCCGTTGCACCTCGCACGGTGATAGTAGGCCTTTTGGGCGGCCGGGATGTTCTCGTCCTTACCCTGCCAAGCCGCCAACGCGGGGGCTTGAAGGGCGCGGCCGTAACTGAAGGACAACTCCCACGGCCACATGCCCATCGCGTTCATCTCGTTCAGGTGAGCCGTCGCGAGCTCGTCGCTCTGACCTCCAGACAAGAAGACGATGCCGGGAACCGAAGCGGGAACGGTATCCAGATATACCTGCACCGACTTCTCGGCCACCTCTCGCACAGGTGCCTGAGTCGGGCATGCTTTGCCGCTGATCACCATGTTGGGTTTCAGCAGCATGCCGTCGAAGCGGACGCGTTGATCGTAGAGGGCGCTGAACACGGCTTTGAGCGTTCGGCTGGTGACGGCCTCGCACACATCGATGGTGTTGTCGCCATCCATCAAGACCTCAGGCTCGACGATCGGAACGATGTCGGCCTCTTGACACAACGCTGCATAGCGGGCGAGCGCATGCGCGTTGGTGTCGATGCAGTACTGGCTGGGGATACCGTCGCCGATCGTGATGACCGCGCGCCACTTCGCGAAGCCGGCGCCCAGTTCCTTGTATCCGGCCAACCGCTCGCGCAGTCCGTCAAGGCCTTCGGTCACCAACTCGCCGGGCGCGCCCGCAAGCGGCTTCGCTCCCGCATCGACCTTGATACCCGGGATGATGCCCTTGTCTGTCAGCAGGTCCGGGAACGGCGTGCCGTCTGCGCTCGACTGACGGATGGTCTCGTCGAACAAGATGACGCCAGAGATGAACTCTTCTGCGCCGGGGGTCGTGAAGAGGAGATCGCGGTACTTGCGACGGGTCTCCTCGGTGGACTCGGTGCCGATCTGATCGAACCGCTTCTTGATCGTTCCCGTCGACTCGTCTGCGGCGAGGATCCCTTTACCCGCAGCGACCAGCTTCTCGGCTGTGTTCTTCAAGACATCGCTCATGTGCTCTCCCTTTCCTTCGGGCACGCGGACACGGCCAGAAGGTCGTGCGGTAGCAGGATGCTAGCGCTGTAGTTGGCGTCTCTCGAATCCGGGTCTCGCGTCGAACAGGGGTGCCTGCGGCCGTCAGCGCTGGTCTCGAACAGCCAAGGTCAGACGGCCCGCAGCGATCCGTTTACCGGTCTCCACGCTGGTCACATCGATGTCCCACAGGTGCGTGGTGCGGCCCTTGTGTATGGGCGTGGCCACCGCGCGCACACGCCCCTCGCGAACGGTTCCCAGGAAGTTGCAGGTCTGCTGCAGACCGAGCACCGCGACCTCCGGCCATCCGGCGGCGATGCCAGCACCGACCGATCCGACGGTCTCGATGAGGCTCATCGTCGCCCCGCCGTGGAGCCAACCATCGGGCTGCGTGTTGCCTGTCACCGGCATCTCGGCGACCACGCGATCAGCGCTCCCCTCTACGAATACGATGCCCAGCTTCTCGACGAGGGCGCCCGTGTCCGGCCCATCAGACATCTGAAACTCCCGCTTCGATGGCAGCGACGGCGACGAGGTCTTCGAGCGCTTCGAACACACCCGGAGCCGACGCGATTACGCCGACACCGCTCGGGCCGATCGCCGGCATCGGTCCGACCTTGCCTCCAGCCTCCTTCACCAGGATGACACCAGCTGCTCCGTCCCAGGGGAAGACCGGCGCCTCGAAGTAGCCATCTAGGCGGCCGGCTGCGACCCACGCCAGGTCCAGCGCGGCCGATCCGGGACGGCGAAGATCCCGCACAGCTGGGAGGATCGTCGGCAGCATCCGGCCTGCTGCAGCTCGCTCCTCAGCCAGATACGAGAAGCCGGTCGCGATCAGCGCGGAGGAGAGATCATCCTGTCCGGACACATCGAGGTCTCGCCCGTTGCACCAGGCACCCAGGCCTCGTCCAGCGGTGAAGCACTCGTCCTTGACCGGATCGAACACGCATCCCGCCAGGCCGCCCTCCTCATCCTCGACCGCGACGCTGACTGCGAACTGGGCGATCCCGTAGAGGAAATTGGTCGTCCCATCCAGCGGGTCGACGATCCATCGCAGCCCCGAGGACCCTTCAGATGCTCCAGACTCCTCACCTAGTACGGCGTCCTCGGGTCGTGACCCTTGCAACACCTCGAGGATCGCGGCTTCGCTGGCCTTGTCCGCGTCGGTAACCATGTCGGTCGCGGAGGTCTTCGATGCGACCAAGGTCCGCGCGCCTCGGAAACGATCAGCCAAGACCGCGGCGCCGGCTCGGGCGGCTCGCTCGGCTAGGTCGATGGCTTCCTTGGGATGCACGGCTCGAACCTAGCGCGAGCCCCATCTAGCCTGCCGGCGATGGGCTTGTTCCGTAGGCGTCTCGATCCCGAGAGGGCTGCGGCCATCGCCGCTTTCATGCCGGTGGCCGAACCGGTCGAGCGCGCGCAGCGTGCCCTGCTCGCTGCCGTTCCGACCTTCCGCGACGACGGTGTCCCTCTGGCGATCGCGCTGGCCAACTTCACGGTCGAGCTGAAGGAGGCCGAGGATGCGATGGTCGGCTGGAAGCAGCAGGCTCCCCTCGACCTGTGGGAACGCTGCGCTGAAGGGCTCGTGGCCGCACGGAAAGAGGCTGACGATCTCCGGCTCGAACCGGGCGAACTGGTATTCGAGGCTCTGAACGGACGCCTCGGCGACATCCTGTTCCACCTAGAGGCTTTCGCCGATGCCGAGAGATCCCTGAGAGACGGCGGCAAGTCGTCGCGCGGTCGGTAGACTCCCCGTGGCCGGCCGAAGCGCCGGGGATCGCTGTGGAGGTCATCATCGGAATCTCTAAGACGCGCATGACCGAAGAGCCGCTGTCGGTGCTGCCAAGCAGCGGACAGGCGGTCACCATGAGCGTCACCGTCGGTCTCCGCACTACCAGGACCACCGAATTCATCGACATCACCGAACAGGTGGCTGCTGCGGTAGCCGAGGCGGACCTGACCGAAGGCCTGGCCGTTGTCTCCAGTCCCCACACGACCTGCCAGGTGATCATCAACGAGGCCGAGGACGGATTCCTGCGGGATCTGGCGCGTACCCTCGAACGGCTCGCCCCACAGGATGGCTCTTACGAGCACGATGAGGCACCGCACGATCTTCCAGATGAGGAACCCAACGGCTACGCCCACATCCGGGCGGCTCTGCTTTCGAGCCCATCGGTCACGATCCCGATCGTCGACGGCAAGTTGTCGCTCGGAACCTGGCAGAGGGTGTTCTTCGTCGAACTTGACCGAGCGCGTCCGCGTCGCTTCCAGGTGACCGTCGCCGGCCGCTCGGAGTAGCTAGACCAGCACCAGTCCGCCCTCGTCGGTCTCGACGCGCACCGTCTGACCGTCGAAGATGGTCCCCTCGAGCATCGCCTTGGCCAAACGATCCATCAGTTCCTTCTGGATGAGTCGCTTGAGTGGCCGAGCTCCGAAGGCCGGATCGAACCCGTGCGCGGCCAGCCAGTCTCGAGCGTCGTCGCTGAGCTCGAGGGATATCTGACGCTCCTCTAGGCGACTGCGGAGAGCAGCGAGCTGGATGTCCACGATCTGTGCGAGATGTTCACGGTCGAGTCGGTGGAAGACGACCACCTCGTCGATGCGGTTCAGCAATTCGGGCCGGAACCATGCGCGTACCTCGGCCATGACGCGTTCGGTCGCCTCTTGTGCGCCGAGGGTCACATCTAGCAGCGCTTGTGAGCCGAGGTTGCTCGTCATGATCAAGATCGCGTTGCGGAAGTCGACCGTACGCCCCTGCCCATCGGTCAGACGGCCGTCGTCGAGGACCTGCAGCAGGATGTTGAAGACCTCAGGATGGGCCTTCTCTATCTCGTCCAGCAGGATCACCGCATACGGGCGACGACGGACGACCTCGGTCAGCTGGCCGCCCTCCTCGTAGCCGACATAGCCGGGCGGCGCCCCGATCAGCCGTGCGACCGCGTGGCGCTCGGAATACTCGCTCATGTCGATGCGGACCAACGCACGCTCATCGTCGAAGAGGCGAGCAGCCAATGCGCGTGCAAGCTCGGTCTTACCTACCCCCGTCGGACCGAGGAACAGGAACGAGCCAACGGGCCGGTTCGGATCTGAGAGTCCAGCGCGCGAACGCCTTACCGCATCGGCGACCGCCGATACTGCCTCGTCCTGCCCAACCACGCGAGCGTGAAGATCGGCTTCTAGATGCAGCAGCTTCTGCATCTCGCCCTCGAGGAGGCGACAGACCGGGATGCCGGTCCATGCTCCGACGACCTGCGCTATGTCGTCCTCCCGAACCTCTTCACGCAACAGACGCCGTTCCCCTTGCCGGGCTTCGAGCGCCTCGGTCGCTTCGGCTAGTTGCTTCTCGAGTTCGCTGATCGTGCCGTACCGAAGTTCGGCCGCGCGCTCAAGGTCGGCTTCGCGTTCGGCGCGCTCGAGTTCGGTCCTCGCATCCTCCAGTCGCGTCTTCAACGCGCGGAGCGAATCCACCGCCTCCTTCTCGGAGAGCCAGTGCGCGCGCAGCCCCGAGGCCTCCTCGCTCAGTTCGGCGAGTTCCTCTTCGATCTTGCCCAACCGCTCCTTCGATGCAGCGTCATCCTCCTTGCGAAGCGCAGCACGCTCGATCTCGAGGCGGCGCACCTCGCGCTCTATACGGTCGAGTTCCGTCGGCATCGAGTCCATCTCGATGCGGAGGCGCGATGCTGCCTCGTCGACCAGATCGATGGCCTTGTCCGGCAGGAAACGCGAGGTGATGTAGCGATCTGAGAGCATCGCTGCAGCGACCAGAGCAGAGTCGGTGATCCGCACCCCGTGATGAACCTCGTAGCGTTCCTTCAGGCCACGCAGGATCGCGATCGTGTCAGCGACCGTGGGTTCGCCGACGAACACCTGCTGGAAGCGTCGTTCGAGAGCGGCGTCCTTCTCGATGCTCGTGCGGTACTCATCCAGCGTGGTCGCACCGACCAGGCGCAGTTCACCGCGTGCGAGCATCGGTTTGATCATGTTGCCCGCATCCATCGCGCCCTCGGCTGCACCCGCGCCTACGATCGTATGAAGCTCGTCGATGAAGGTGATGATCTGGCCCTGCGATGCGGTGATGTCTTTGAGTACCGCCTTCAAGCGTTCCTCGAACTCGCCTCGATACTTCGCGCCGGCGACGAGTGCGCCAAGATCGAGGGCCACGATCCGTTTGTCCTTCAAGCCGTCGGGAACATCGCCCGCGACGATGCGTTGGGCGAGACCCTCGACGATCGCGGTCTTGCCTACGCCAGGTTCTCCGATCAGGACCGGATTGTTCTTGGTGCGTCTGGACAGGACCTGGATGACGCGGCGCACCTCTTCCTCTCGTCCGATGACCGGGTCGAGCTTGCCGGTGCGCGCGAGTTTGGTCAGATCCCGGCCGAACTTCTCGAGAGCCTGATAACCCTCCTCTGGCGTCTGACTCGTTACCCGCTGCGATCCCCGAACCTCGGCGAGGGCTTTCAACACCTGGTCTCGCTCTACGCCAGCGTCGCGAAGCAGCGTCGCCACATCGCCTGGCTGCTCGAGCATCGCCAGCAGCAGATGCTCGGTGGACAGGTACTCGTCGGTGAGTTGCCTCATCTCCTCCTCTGCGCGGTCCAGCACCCCCGCCAGGGCGGGCGAGACCGTGGCTGGCTGAGACGGCTGGGCACCGACATATGCCCGCGGGATCCGATCCAGCAATTCCTCGACGCGGTTGCGCAGTTGGTTGGCGTTCGTGCCGAGGCGGCCGAGGACGGGAACGACGACGCCTTCGGGATCTCCGAGAAGGGTGTGAAGCAGGTGTTCGGGCAGGATCTGTTGGTGCGCGCGGCTGGTCGCCAGACGCTGGGCGCCTGCGATCGCGTGCTGCGACCTCTGGGTCAGACGGTCCATATCCATGGCTCGAAGTTTACCACGAAGTTGAGCGTCCTACACTCAACTTTTGGGCATGCGTAGGCTGCGGGGATGGACCTCAGCAAGCCGAGATCCCCTCTGTCGCAGGGCGGCTATGAGAGTTATTACCTCAAAGCGCATGCGCCCGAACGCGACCGTGCGGTCTGGCTTCGAGCGACGAACCTGCAAGCACCCAAGGGGTCAGCGCGAGGCCAGTTGTGGACCACGCTCTTCTCGCCCGAGGGTGTCCGGCAGGACCGCCGCGACGGGATGCTGCAGATCTTCGAGAACGGACTCGGGACCGAGGATGGGTTCCTGCGCACGGTCGGAGCACGGGCGAGCGCTGACGGCCTGGAGTGGGAGGTCACCTGGGAGCCGCTGGCTGAGGAACTCCCCTACCTGCCGCCGATCGCGTATCGAGGGGCGCTGCCCAAGACCAAGCCCGTTTCGCTGGCTCCGCGTGCACGGTTCTCTGGGTCTGTGACTCTGGCTGGCGAGACGCTCGATATGGACGGCTGGGAGGGCATGGTCGGACACAACTGGGGATCCTCCCATGCGGAACGCTGGATCTGGATGCACGGCCTGTTCGGTGACGGGGAGTGGATCGATCTGGTGGCGGCGCGCGTGCGGATCGCCGGTGTGCTCTTGCCGTGGGCGGTCACCGGCGGCGCCTACCTAGGAGGTCGGTCGCACCGTTTCCGGCAACTTTCCAACAAGCATGTGACCGTCGCCGGAGATCGGATCGCGATCGATGTCCCTTCGAGGTCGCTGCGGATCGACGGGATGCTGATCGGCGGCCGCACCGCGACTTGGGACTACGAACACCCCAGCGGCGGACACAGCCTGGTTCGCAACTGTTCGCTCTCTCGGTTGGAGGTGCTGGCAGGCAACCAGCGTCACCTCACCACCGCCGCGGCACTCGAGTTAGGCGCTCCTGGCGACTGATAGCCGCACCTCCGCCAGCGGACCCTTTCAGAGGCCCTTGGCGCTCAGCCTGGCCTTCAGGGCTCCGATCTCTTCCTGAGCGGCCTGCAGCTGGCGCGTGAGATCCAGGATCACCTCGACCCCGGCCAGGTTGACCCCGACCTCTTGGGTGAGTTCCTGGATCAGTTTCACATGTTCGATGTCGCGTTCCGAGTACCGGCGGGCGCCTCCGGCGGTACGGTCGGGTTGCAGCAATCCTTTGCGTTCGTACATGCGTAAGGTCTGCGCGTGCACACCCGCCAGCTCAGCGGCAACGCTGATCACGAAGACACCTCGGTTCGAATCAGAGAAGGTCGGCGCGCTCTTCGGAGTCAGCCGCGGATCCCAGCTCTTGTTGACATCGAAACCTTCAGCCATGACTACTTCCCTTTCGCTGACTGGCGCTTGGCCTTGGCTCGGTCACGCAAGCCTTCGATCAAGACGCGATCCTCTTCATCGAGTTCGGTCGGCACCGTCACATCTATCTTCACGATCACATCTCGGCCTCCGGTTCCCTTGCCACGCAACCGCATCTCGGCGCCGGGCTGGGTTCCAGGTGGAACCTTCATCGTGACCTGGCCGCTGGGGGTCGGTACGCGGATCTGCCCGCCGAGAGCTGCCAGGTGGAAGGGAACGCGAACCGTCTGCCGCTCCTCACGGGACGGCTCAGGACGACCGTTGCCGTGCTCGACATGTACACGAGAACGCCCAGAGCGCCGTCCTCCGAACATGCCGCCGAAGATGTCACCGATGTCGAACGGAAGATCTTCGAAGCGAACGCCACCGGACTGGAACCCCGCCCCTGGCGTGCCGCCTACATACCCTTGACGCGCGAGACGACGGACCTCGTCGTACTCTCGGCGCGACTCTTGGTTGCGAAGGACCTCGTAAGCCTCGCTCACATCCTTGAAACGGTCCTCGGCTCCGGCAGCTTGGTTGCGGTCCGGATGAAGATCCCGCGCGAGCTTCTTGTAGGCACGCTTGATCTCCTCGGTGCTCGCATCCTTGGAGACGCCGAGGATCGCGTAGAAGTCCTTCTCGAACCAGTCGCGCGATGCTGGCATCGTGCCTCCTAGCCTCCTGCCTTACCTACCTTGACCATGCTTGGCCGCAACACCGAACCCCCATACCGGTAACCCGGACGGAACTCCTCGGTCACGACCTGATCACCGTCGGAATCGTCACCCTGCATCACGGCCTCGTGCTGCGACGGATCGAAGGGCTTGCCCTTGGCCTGGATGCGTTCGAGTCCTACGCGCTCCAACGCTTCCCGGAGCTTCGCGTACACGAGCTCGACGCCCTTGACCATCTTCTCGTAATCCTTCGTCTGCTCGGCTGCCAACAGGGCCAGATCGAAATCGTCGAGCACGGGCAGCAACTGTTCGACCAAAGACGCGTTGGCACGCGCCGCCAGCGACGCTTGATCGCGTGACACACGCTTGCGGTAGTTGTCGAACTCGGCTTGCAGGCGCTTCAGATCATCGAGGTAGTCGGGCCCGTCGCCGGCCCCTTCTGGTGGAGTGTCGGCGACGATCTCGGCCTCTATGGCCTCGACCGCTTCCAGCGGGATCCCTTCGACCTGCTCGGTCTCGGGTGTCTTGCGTTCCTGGGTCATGACTTGTCGTCCTCATCCACGATCTCGGCGTCGACGACTCCATCGCCGCCGCTTCCACCCGTGCCGCCGGTGGCTTCACCGCTGGCTGGCTGCTGCTCCTGCGCGGCTTCGTGAAGCGACGCACCGATGGTCTGGAACGAGTTGGTCAGCGTGTCCGAGGCGTTCTTGATGGCGGCGACATCGCCGGAGTCGAGCACCGCCTTCACGCCGGCAACACCCTTCTGCAACTCCTCCTTCTGCGCATCGGTCAACTTGTCACCAGAGTCGGTGATGAACTTCTCGACCTGATACGCGAGGTTGTCCGCAGCGTTGCGCGTCTCTGCGGCTTCGCGACGCTGCTTGTCTTCGTTCGCGTACTTCTCGGCCTCAGCCATCATCTTCTCGACCTCTTCACGCGGCAGCGCAGATCCGCCGGTGATGGTCATCTTCTGTTCGGCACCGGTCGCCTTGTCCTTGGCGGATACATTCACGATGCCGTTGGCGTCGATGTCGAAGGTGACCTCGACCTGCGGCATCCCCCGAGGTGCTGGCGGGATGCCAACCAGTTGGAACTTGCCCAACGAACGGACCGCAGGCGAGTTAGCCATCTCTCCTTCGCCCTGAAGGACATGGACCTCGACCGATGTCTGGTTGTCCGCAGCGGTCGAGAAGGTCTCACTCTTGCGGGTCGGGATCGTCGTGTTGCGTTCGATCAACTTGGTGAAGACGCCACCGAGGGTTTCGATGCCGAGGGTCAGCGGCGTCACATCCAGCAGGAGGACATCCTTGACCTCTCCGCGGAGCACGCCGGCCTGCACCGCCGCTCCGATCGCGACTACCTCATCAGGGTTGACCCCCTTGTGCGGCTCCTTACCGCCGGTCAGTTTCTTGACCAGTTCGGCGATCATCGGCATGCGTGTTGAGCCGCCCACCAGGATCACATGATCGATCTGCTCGACGCTCAAGCCCGAGTCCTTCAGCGCAGCCTCGAACGGCGCGCGGCAACGATCAACCAGGTCAGCTGTCATGCGCTCGAACTCGGATCGAGACAGCGTCGTCTCGAGGTGCAACGGGCCTTCCGCGGTCGCGGTGACGAAGGGAAGGTTTATGGTCGCGCTGGTCGTCTGACTCAGTTCGATCTTGGCCTTCTCGGCCGCTTCCTTCAGACGCTGCATCGCCATCTTGTCGTTGCTGAGGTCGATGCCGTGGTTGTCCTTGAAGGTCTTCACGAGCCAATCGATGATCTTCTGATCCCAGTCATCGCCACCCAGCTGGGTGTCGCCGTGGGTGGCTTTCACCTCGAAGACGCCATCACCGATCTCGAGCAGCGAGACATCGAAGGTTCCGCCTCCGAGGTCGAAGACCAGCACGGTCTGTTCCTTGTCTTGCTTGTCGAGTCCGTACGCGAGTGCAGCTGCGGTCGGCTCGTTGATGATGCGCAGCACCTCGAGGCCGGCGATCTCTCCGGCTTCCTTGGTGGCTTGCCGCTCGGCGTCGCCGAAGTAAGCGGGCACAGTGATGACCGCCTCGGTCACCTTGTCTCCCAGGTACGCCTCGGCGTCGCGCTTCAACTTGGTCAGGATCTGGGCGCTGACCTCTTGGGCGAGCCACTTCTTGCCGTCGATCTCGACGCCGAAGGAATTGTCGCCCATGTGCCGCTTGACGCTCCGGACCGTGCGGTCGGGGTTGGTGATGGCCTGACGCTTAGCGACCTCACCGACGAGGATCTCGCCGGACTTGCTCCAAGCGACCACGCTTGGGGTGGTGCGCGCGCCTTCCGCGTTCGCGATGACAGCCGGTTCGCCGCCCTCTAGAACGCTGACGACCGAGTTGGTCGTTCCTAGGTCGATCCCTACTGCTTTGGCCATCTGTTCGTCTCCTTGGTGGTCTGTTCGCCTCTGTGGTCTGTCCATGCGCGAGGCCGCCTGCTCGGCGGCCCCCCGGTGCTGGCCCCATCGTAAAACTTGAGCGTGGTGCTGTCAAGTTTTCTACCCGGGCTTACTACGGCCGATACCCGGCGGAGGCAGGCGCGACACTCCGAGAAATGTCTGCTTCGTGAGGGCTTGTCGGGCTAGCCTCGCGCTGGCCCAGGGAGGGAACCATGGAACGGATCGAATGGCGGCACGCATCAGACGAGATCATCGACGAGATGACCGCGTTCTCGAACCGTTGGCGCGAAGAGTCCCGTCCAGGCGATCCCCCCCTGACCGCCGAGTACATGCGGCAGGCGGCTCGTACCATGCCGAGCAACGCGCACTCGATCTTCCACATCGTCCGCGATCCGGCCCGACAGATCATCGCGACCGCAGAGTTCGAGTTCGAGGTCGCCGAGGAGAACCAGCATCTGGGAGACGGAGGGGTCACGGTCCTGAAGGAGCACCGCGGCCACGGAATCGGCAAGCAACTCTTGGCCAAGTTGCTCGAGGAAGCTGATCTGGCGAAGCGTTCACGCATCATCGGATGGACGACCGAACTCGTGCCAGCTGGACAAGCTTTCGCGGAGCGCGTGGGCGCCGAGCCAGGCCTCCGGGAACACACGAACCGGCTGATGCTCTCTGAGGTCGATCGCGATCTCATCGCTGGCTGGATCGACGAGGGCCCCTCCCGCGCCCCGGGTTACTCGCTGGTCTGGAACGAAGGCCCCTATGGCGATCTGGCCGAGAGGATGGTCCCGCTCATCGAACTGATGAACACCGCGCCGCGAGAAGACCTCGACATCGAGGACTTCAAGGTGACGATGCCGGAGATGCAAGAGCGCGAAGCTCAGATGGTCGCGGTGAAGACCGAGCGCTGGTCGGTGATCGTGCGCCACGATGCCAAGGATGAGTTCGTGGGTTTCAGCGAGATCGGTTACAGCCAGATCCAGCCGCAGACCGCGTATCAGTGGGGTACCGCGGTGGACCCCAAGCACCGGGGGCACGCGCTCGGGAAGTGGATGAAGGCAGCGATGATCGACAAGATCCTGAAGCAGCGTCCAGACACGATCGACATCCGCACGGGCAACGCGGACTCCAACGACGCGATGCTCGGTATCAACACTCAACTCGGCTTCAAGCCTTGGAGGGCGAACATCATCTGGCAGACCACGGCCGATCAGATCCGCAACTACCTAGGGACCTGAGCCGGTCGCCGCGTGCGCGTAACCTCTCGCGCCGATGCCCACCGTCGAGCGGATCGATTGGGAGGACGCGCCTGACGCCTTGATCGTCGAGGCGACGGCCTTCCACAATCTGATGCGCGCCGAATCGCATCCTGGGGACCCGCCGTTGCTCGCCAGCCAACAGATCGCCGCTACGCGCGCCGTCCCCGAGTTCACGACCCTGGTCGGGTTCGCGATCCGCGACGGCGATCAGATCGTGGCCTTGGCCCGCTTCTGGTTCGAGGACGCAGAAGACAATCAGCATCTGGCAGAAGCACAGATCTGGGTGTTGCCATCACATCGGAGACGCGGATACGGCACCGCCCTGCTTCGCGCCGTGGTCGCCGAGTCGGAGAGGGTCGGCCGCACCACCCTCATGGGCGACGCCAACGATCATGTGGCCTCCGGCGAGGCGTTCGCTGAGGCTATCGGCGCGACCCGCGGACTGGATGAGATCACGAACCGGCTGCTGTTGCGCTACCTCGACCGCGACCTGATCGCATCATGGCTGGCAGCCGGTCCGACGCGCGCACCCGGATACTCCCTGGTGCAGCATGACGGCCCGTACGGGGATCTTGCTCGCAAGGTCGTCCCGCTACATCGGCTGATGAACGAGGCTCCGCGAGATGATCTCGACATGGAAGATGTGACGGTCACCCTCGAACACATCCAGGCGTGGGAGGTGTCGTTCTTCGCTCGCGGCAGCCAAAGATGGTCCTACTTCGCTCGACACGACGAGACGGATCGTTTCGTCGGCTTCACCGAGTTGAGCTGGAACCATGCGACTCCGACGACGATGTGGCAGCAGTGGACGGCGGTTCACCCCGACCATCAGGGTCACGCGTTGGGCAAATGGCTGAAGGCTGCGATGCTCGATCGCGTCCTGCGCGAAAGGCCTGATGTGATCGATATCCGAACCGCGAATGCGGATTCGAACGAACCGATGCTCGCGATCAACCAGCAGCTGGGTTTCCGCGAGTATCGAAGCCACACGACCTGGCAGGTGACCCTCGAGGATGCGCGCGCTTACCTGGCTTCACGCTCGAGCGTCTGAACCTCTGCGCCCGAAGCCTTCAGCGCATCCATGTCAGAGAACATCGGTACGAGTTCGCACTCCACCCAGGCTTGCTGTTGGTCGTGGTGATGCTTGGAACGGGCGTCGCCGCTGACGCCGAGCGGAACCACCCACCCACCAGCTTCGCGATCGGCGAGATCGAACACATATCGCGCTACCGATGCGTGGTACACGCCCAAGCCGGGTTCTGCCGCCGAGACACACACGGTGTCTTGGTAGCCGTCCACCGCGACGGCTGGCGGGTCTAGTTCCGCGTCCGGGAACCTCGCAGACAGCGGATGGCGGATGGTCGCCACATGCTCTGCGTCGTATCGCCAGCTGGTCGGGTCGTCTCCGTGGAGCTCGCGCAGGGATGCGACCGCAGCCGTGAAGGCTGCGCGGAACAGCCGGTTCGGTGTCGAATCACCGAATATCCCGGAGGAGAGTTGGTCGCGCAAGGGTTGGGTGATCAGACGCTGGAGTGCGCTTCCCAGACGCATCTCGGGCGTAGCGGCCAACGGCTCTTCGGGGAACGGACTCTCACGCAGACTGGCCAATCCCTCGCCCTGCATCAGGCGGTCGAGCACCTGGTTGCGGAACGCGTCGGCGACCAGAGCAGCTGCGGAGCCTCGACGCATCTCTCCGTCGAAGGTCTGGATCATGTCCCAGACCCGATGTTCGAACTCGTCCTCTGGTGGGTCGAGCCTGCGGAGCCTCTCGATCAGCGCGCGCATCGACAACGACACCGCGTCTGCGTGGATCTCGGCCATGTCTTGCGCATCGATACCGTCATCCAGAGCCTCGAGCAGCCCGATGATCCTGCGCGCCCGGTTCGGAGCTGCGTAATCCATCCCCAGGTGGTAGGGATACTCGGTCCCGACGACACGGTTGTTGGCGGTGACGATCCAACCTTCTGGCGGATCGACGATCCGTGGAAGTTCGCTGAAGGGAACATCGTCACTCCAGGCATGGAGATCCTCCCACGCGGGGACGGGCAACCAGCCGTTGGCTCGCGGTCGGATCGGGATCCGTCCGCGATGCAGGAAGCGCAGCTGTCCCTTGCGATCTGCGATCAGCATCGCGTTGCAAGGGCTTACCCATTCGCTCATCGCCTGGTCCATCATCTCGGCGCTATCTGCTTCCAGCATCCGACCCAGGCAAGCGAGACCGCGTCGAGGCTCATCGCTTCCGGTCCAACGCATCGCGTGCGCGTCTCCGCCGCGAGCTTCACCGAACACGATGGGTCCGCGGGGCGTGCGAACGATCTCGACCTCAACGGGATCAGACTCGTGGACCTGGATGGTTTCGGTCCAGCGTTCAGGCTGCTGCCACGCGTGACCATCCCAGTACCGCCCGTCAGCATCGAACCGTTCTATGTAGAGATCCTGGTCGTCAGCCATGGCGTGGGTGATGCACCAGGCGACCTCGCCGTTGTGACCGAAGTGGGGGAAACCAGGAACCCCAGGAACGCCGAAGCCGATGACATCGAACGAATCGCAGGCCAGTTGCATCTGGTGGTAGACGCTCGGAGACTCGAGCAGCCGATGCGGGTCTCCGGCCAGGATCGGCGATCCGGTGGCGGTCCACTCGCCGGTGACGCCCCAGGAGTTGCTGCCATCGCTCGGCATGTCGTCGTCGATCCAACGCTCGGCCCACTCGACCTCTGGTAGTTCGGCATGCCAGCGTTCGGTAGCGCCGGGTGGGACTATCAGCACCTCGTCTCGGCCGTCTGCCGTCGCGAGCCGTGTCATCGCTTCGACTCCAACCGCTTTCAGCAGGCGAGCACGCCACAGTTTCATGGCCTTGGAGCCCATGAACACATGGCGGATCTTCCAGCTGGCCAGGCAGTCGACCGCGGTCCATGGCTGCGGTTCGAGTCCAAGCAACTCGAACTCGATCGAGTCTGCGGTCCGCAGTCCCGCTGTCACACCGGCGGCGTAGGAGTCGAAGATCGCACGCTCGTCAGGTTCCAGAAGAGCCAGATCCGCTTCGGCTGCTGCTCTGATGCCGACCCGTCTTGCGAACATGTCCTGCTTGATGAAGCGCGGGCCGATCAGTTCGGACGCTCGGCCGTCCACCTTGTACCGGTCGAAGACCATCTGCCATGCCCGATCGGTGGCATGCACGAAACCTTGTGCATAGAACGCATCGAGCCTGTCGTCAGCACGCGCATGCGCGATGCCGTAAGCGTCGCGGATGATCTCGATGCTCAACCCAGCACCTCGCTGCTGACCGGATCGCCGACCTCGATCCCGTGCCTCTCTGCCCATCCGGCATTGACCTCCAATGCAGCGTCGGCGGGCTCGGTCGGGTAGCGAGGACACGGGTCAGCTTCGCAAGGCTCCATCGTCACGATGGATACGACCTCTCGGCCGCGGATCGCGATCAGGTCTAGAGGGATGAGGGTGTCTTTCATCCAGAAACGGCGAGGCTGGATGTCGTTCCAGACGAACAGCATCCCAGAACTGTCTTGCAGCTCGGTCCTGCCCATCAGACCCCGGGCTTGTTCCTCGGGGTCGTCGGCGATATCGACCCTGACGGTGATGTCTCCTTGGTCGCCGGTGAGCGTGATCGTCTCGCCCTCGGTCTTGCCTGACCAGCAGGCCACCAGGAGGACGAGCAGCAGGACCAGACCTCTGCGCATACCCGCAGGGTAGACCACTCGGGCGCTAGCCTCGCGCCCATGCATGTGAGTGTCACCGCCATCGGCGCGGACCGGCCGGGGATCGTCGCGGCAGTCACGAAGGTCTTGTTCGAGCATGCCTGCAACCTCGAGGATTCGCGCATGGCGATCCTGGGCGGGCATTTCGCGATGATGCTGGTGGTCGATCCCGCCGGAACCGATGCAGCGGCCCTAGAGGCAGCCCTGGCCGAGGTCGCAGACGACTATGGACTGACGGTGGCTGTCCGTCCGATCGCCGACCTGGATGCTCACTCTGGCCAAGGTGAGCCGCATGTCCTGAGCGTCTATGGCGCGGACCGGCCCGGCATCGTCTACGAGGTCAGTCAGGCGCTCGCGGACGCGAAGGTCAACATCGTCGATCTGCGCACCCATGTGACCTCTAGCGACCCGCCCGTTTACATCATGCTGATGGATCTAGAGGTGCCGGGGGATCCCGTCGCTCTGGAACAGAGGTTGAAGGAACTCGCCGCGGATAGAGGCATCGATGTGACTCTGCGCTCCGCCGACGCCGACACGCTGTAGCAGCGATGCCAGAACGCGAGGTGGTCCGCTATCCGGCGTCTGTATTGAAGACGCCCACACAGCCGCTCGAGCCTGGACCCGAAGCCGAGGCACTAGCCAAGGATCTGGTCGACACGATGCACGCCTCGGCGCATTCGGTCGGGATCGCGGCGACCCAGATCGGGGTCGCAAAGAGCATGTTCGTCCTGGACATCACCGGACACAAGAAGGCCAACAGCCAGCATGGCCTTATCGTGATGATGAACCCGATGATCCTGTCACGCGACGACAGTGATGTCGGCCGCGAAGGGTGCATGAGCGTCCCCGACTTCACCGGAGATGTTCGAAGGGCATCCAGGATCGTCGTCAAGGGCCAGAGGCCCGACGGCGAGACCTTCATCGTCGAGGCGGACGCCTTCGAAGCTCGCGCGCTGCAACACGAGATCGACCACCTTTCAGGCCTGCTCTTCCTGGATCGGGTCGAGAGTTCGAACGCGTTGTTCCAACGCAAGCGCTATCGCTGACCCACAGCCTCGACCCCCAAAGCCGCCATGGCGCTGGTGGGTGATGCACGAGCACACAGGCGCGGCGCCGCAGCCCTAGGGGCCTGCCGAACCTCTCTATAATCGCGCGCACCGCGGGAGGACCGCGGACCGCAGCGATGGGGGGAAGTTTCGATGCCCGACGGGCTAAGGATCTCGATCGGACTGGCCATCATGTTGTTCGCGCTCGGCGTCGCGTCGATCCGCGTCCGCTTCCTGATGGACCTGCTCTTCCGCGCCAAGCCCGAGCCGGGCCGTATCCGCAACATCCCGCGTCGCCTTGGCACCGAACTGGTCGAGGTCATGGGCCAGAAGAAACTGCTCCAGTGGACCGTGCCCGGGCTCATGCATGCCTTCACATACTGGGGGTTCCTGGTCATCCAGGTCACGCTGATCGAATCCATCGGCGAGGTCTTCGATCACGATTTCGAGATCCCCTTGATCCCTCAGTGGCTCGCCAACTCGATCGGCGCCGTCGAAGACCTGTTCTTCGCACTCGTGACGCTCTCGTTGATCGGCTTCTTCATCCTGCGCATCAAGGAATCTCCCAAACGCAAGGGCAAGAAGAGCCGCTTCTATGGCAGCCATCTGGGTGCTGCGTACATCGTGCTGCTCATGATCTTCAATGTCGTCTGGACCGTCGCGGTTGCCCGAGGTGCGCGCGCAGCGCTGGGTACCTTCCCCTACGAGTGGTCACCGCTGTCCGAAGGCATCGGCAAGATCATGACGAACCTGGGCTGGAGCGAGACCACGATCGATTGGGTCGGTTCGACAGCACTGCTGCTGCACCTCGCGATCGTGTTCGGCTTCCTGATCCTGGTGCTGAACTCGAAGCACATGCACATCTTCACCTCTCCGCTGAATGTCCTGTTCGGTCGTCACCCGCGCGCACTCGGCGCGTTGCGGCCGATGGAGATCGACATGGACAACCTCACCGAGGACACGGTCTTCGGTGTCGGGCAGGCGGAAGATTTCACCTGGAAACAGGTCTTGGACATGTACACCTGCACCGAGTGTGGACGCTGTCAGAGCGTGTGTCCGGCCTGGAACACCGACAAGCCTCTGAACCCGAAGTTCATCATCACCAACTCTCGCGACCATGTCTTCGAGAAGGCTCCGTACATGTTGGGCAAGGTCTGGGAGATGGATCCCAACGATCCTGATAACCCGGCGAACAAAGCTCTGATCGGTGATGTTCATGACGCCGAAGCCATCTGGGCGTGCACGACCTGCGGAGCCTGCGTCTGGGAGTGCCCGGTGGATATCGAGCATGTCGACCACATCGTGGACATGCGTCGCAACCTGGTGATGATGGAATCGGCCTTCCCTCAGGAAGCCGGCCTGATGCTGCGCAACCTCGAGAACTCGGGCAACCCGTGGGGCGCGTCGAACTCGCAGCGCACCGACTGGATGAAGGGTCTCGAGGATCACATCCCGATCGTCAACGGTCGTATCCCCGCAGACGCCGAGTACCTGTATTGGGTTGGTTGCGCTGGTTCGTTCGATGATCGTGGACAGAAGTCCGTGCGCGCGTTCGCCGAACTGATGCTCGCAGCAAAGGTTCCGTTCGCCGTCCTGGGACCGCAGGAGAACTGCTCTGGCGACCCGGCCCGACGGATCGGCAACGAGTACCTGTTCCAAGAGATGGCCAAGCAGAACATCGCGATGCTGAAGGAGAAGGGCGTCCGAAAGATCGTCGCCAGCTGTCCGCACTGCTTCAACACGATCGCTCGTGAGTACCCGCAGCTGGATGGGACCTTCGAGGTCATCCACCATTCCGAACTGCTCGACAAGCTGGTCGCGGACGGTCGGCTCCGTCTGACGACCGAGATAGACAAGAAGGTCACCTACCACGATCCCTGCTACCTGGCGCGCCACAACGATGTGCTCGAAGAGCCACGGCGCTCGATCGCGCAGATCCCTCTGATCCAGACCGAAGAGCCCGGCCGCTGCAAGCGGGGCACCTTCTGCTGCGGCGCCGGCGGTGCTCGCATGTGGATGGAAGAGGACACGGGCAAGCGCGTCAATGTGGAACGCACCGAAGAGTTGCTCAGCACGCAGGCAGATGTGATGGCGACCGGATGTCCCTACTGCGTGATCATGCTGGACGATGCGGCCAAGGCCCTGGATGGCGAGGGCAAGGGACGACCCGATGTGGCGGTGCTGGATGTGGCGCAACTGCTTCGTCAGAGCGTCGATCCCGAACAGTTGACCTTCCTGCGCGCGAAGCAGCCGTCCCCGTAGAGGCTCAGGCGGGGAGCGCCTGCGCCTCGATCTCGATCAGGATCTTCTTGCTGACCAACACGCCACCGGCCTCAAGGACCTGGTTCCAGGTTAGACCCCAGTCCTCGCGGTCGATCTCGGCAGATGCCGTCGCCAGGAGCCGCGTGTTCCCCCACGGATCGACCGTCTCGCCCAGGAGATCAAGCGCGAGCGTTACCGGCCTGGTCACGCCAACGATGCTTAGCTCACCCTCTACAGCCCAAGAGTCACCGCCGGCATGTCTAACTCCCGTGCTCACGAACTCTAGGTAAGGGTGGTTCTCGACATCGAGGAAGTCGGGGCTCTTCAGATGGGCATCCCGGTCAGCATTCTTCGTGTCGATGGATGCGGCCTCGATCTTGACCTTGAGCGTGGACTCTTCGATCCGTTCGGCGACATGGAGGTCAACCTCGTAGGAATCGAAGGATCCACGAACCTTGGTGACCATCAGATGCCTCGCGGTGAAGCCGATGGTCGTGTGCGATGGGTCTAGTGAGTACGCGCCGGCGACGGGGACCTTCAGGCCATCCAGGTCCCGGATGAGGGTAGTGATCGTTCCCATAGTGTCCTCCATTTTGTTCTACCTTGAACTATCTAATCCTGACCGTACCAGATGATTCAACCTTGAACAACCCGTGGGGGTAGGATATTCCCGTGACCAGATGGCTGACCTCGGAAGAACAACGGGCCTGGCGGGCGTGGCTGGCGACCGCCAGCAGCGTTCTGGAGCGGATCGATTCGGATCTCCGCGAGCGGGGGCTGACGCACGCTGACTACGAGATCCTGGCGCATCTTTCCGAGGCTCCCGAGGGAGCGCTACGCATGGGGCAGCTCGCCTCACAGGTCCTGCAATCCAAGAGCCGTCTCAGCTACCGGATGGATCGCCTAGAGGAGCAAGGCATAGTCACGCGGCGCGCCTGTGACGACGACGCCAGGGGAACTTGGGCCGTGCTGACCCCGAAAGGCCGACGGCTGATCGAAAGAGAGGCTCCGCGCCATGTCGAATTGGTGCGCCAGGTGCTGATGGATCACCTGCGACCACAGACACAGCGAGCCCTGATCAAGGATCTGGCGGCAGCCTTAGAGGCGATGGGACAAGCCGGGGACGCTCACGCATCGAACCTCGGGTCGACCTGACCACTCCTCCCCCGGCGGGATAGGCTGCGCGGCGTGATCCTCTCAGACCGTGACCTCCGCAAGGCCATCGCCGACGGCGATCTAGCCCTCGACCCGTTCGACGACAAGATGGTGCAGCCATCCTCGATCGATGTGACAGTCGACTCGCAGTTCCGGGTCTTCAACAACTCCAAGTACCCCTACATCGATGTGCGACAAGAGATGGAGGACCTGACGACCCTCGTCGAGGTGAAACCCGATGAGGCGTTCATCCTGCACCCCGGCGAATTCGTGCTCGGCTCTACCTACGAGAAGGTCACCATCGGCAACGGTCTGGTTGCCCGGCTCGAAGGGAAATCGTCGTTAGGACGCTTGGGCCTGCTGATCCACTCGACGGCAGGGTTCGTGGACGCTGGTTGGTCGGGCTTCTTGACCCTCGAGCTATCCAATGTTGCGAACCTTCCGATCACGATCTACCCAGGCATGAAGATCGGTCAGCTGTGCGTCTTCCAGATGAGTTCGCCAGCGGACAAGCCGTATTCGATGACGGGCAAGTATCAGGGTCAACGCGGTCCGACGGCCAGCAAGTTCTTCAAAGACTTCCGCTGAGGTACGGCGTTCGGGCGCAGGCGGTACCCCGTCTCGGTTCGGCCTTGAGTCCGGCAGGTACGAGGCGCTAGCATCCGGGCGCTCTCGCGGATGTAGTTCAATGGCAGAACGAAAGCTTCCCAAGCTTTAGACGGGGGTTCGATTCCCCTCATCCGCTCCAGCCGAACCGCAAGCCCTATCTCAGGTGCCGTCGATCTTCGTGCGGCTGTCGACGATCCGGGCCGCTATCGGGCCGATCGTCCCCAGGATCAACACATAGGCCACCGTCACCGTCGCGAGCCGGGGATCGACGCCTGCTGCCACGCCGATGCCAGCGATCGCCAGCGAGAACTCGCCTCGAGGGATCAATGCAACGGCGGACCGTAGGCGTTCCGAGCGACGCAGGTTCCGCCAGCCTCCTCCGATCCATCCGGTCGCGAACTTGGTCGCCGCACCCAACGCCGCAAGGCCCAACGCTGCCGGAAGTACCGGCGGCAGTTCTGACGGATCGACGCTGAAGCCGATGAACACGAAGAACATCGCCGCGAAGACATCGCGCAGCGGACGCAGCAGGTGTCGTGCTCCGGCCGCAGCCGGACCGGACAAGACGATGCCTACCAGCAGGGCTGCGACCGCAGCCGAGATGCCAACCATCTCGCCCACGCCTGCGATCGTGATCGCAACACCGAGGATCGTGAGCACCAAGGCCTCGTCTGATCGGCTGAACAGCGCCCGGCTCAGACCTACCTCGATCTTCATCGCGAGCCACAGCAGCAGGCCAGCCACCGCGACCGCGATCGCTGCGCCTCCCAATCCGACCAAGCCTGTTCCTTCAGCGACCAGGGCCGCGAGGATCGGCAGGAACACCGCCATCTGCAGATCCTCGATGAGCAGTATCGACACGACCAGCGGTCCCGCTGATCCGAGCGACCATCCGAGATCCTGCAGGATCTTGGCTGCCATCCCAGAGGAGGTGACCAGCGTGACCCCGGCGAGGAGGAGCGCGGCGACCACATCCCACCCAAGCAGCATCCCTGCGACGAATCCCGGGACGGCGTTCAGGACGAGATCCAGGACGCCGACGCGCAGGGATCTCCGCATGGTCATCAGCAACTCGCGGGACGAATGCTCGAGGCCCAGCATGAACAGCAGCAGGATGAGCCCGATCTGGCCGCCCAGTTCGATGAACCCTTCTGTGGTTACCAGAGGGGCTACGCCGCCTTCGCCGAAGGCCAGTCCTGCCAGCAGGTAGAGGGGAACCGCGGAGATGCCGGTGCCCCCGGCGATGCGCGCCAGGATCGCGAGCCCGAGGACGACACCTCCAAGCTCGACCAGGTGTAGGCCGTTGACCGTCTCCACGGTCAAGAGATTAGGCGAGCATCGGTTCGTGCCGCGATGTTCTACGACAACGCCCGGCTCAGAGGCCGGGCGTTGTGGTGCTAGATGCGCGAACTAGACATAGCAACCGGCAGGAACCACGATCGCGAACGGCACGGCGAAACAGACCGCCGGACCTCTCGTGTATGAGGGCCTGATCTCTAGGCGGGTCTGGATGCTGGCGGTGAATGTCTGCGGCAACATCCGGATGAGGCCGATGTGTGGCCGCTCGTCGTAGACGCTTCCGATCACGACGATCGAGGGTCGCTTGACCTGACGCGCGACGAAAGCTTTCGACTGACCGTCTACGCAATGCAGGTTCAGCGAATCCTTCGTACCGTCCTTGACGACGATCTCGGGGAAGATGAGGAGCTTCGCGCTCGCCTTGTAATCCTGGACGCTCTGCTGGCAGCGAGCGGTCTGCGCGTTCACCTGAGGTTCGACGCTCGTTGCCGTATCGGAGGCCTCAGGGTTCCCCGTACCTTCGAGCTTCGAGTTGACGGTGATCCTCCAGCCGTCGTTGTTCTGAACCGTCGCCACGAACGACGCGTTGGTCATGGCCGGGTCGGCGTTCATCTGCGCATCAAGGATCGTGCACTGGTTGGTCTCGTTGGTGACGCCGGTGATCTTCACCGTCAGGCAGCCCTCGGAGCGAGCTTGGCCGCCCTGCTGGATCGGTAGACCGAAGTAGAGGTCGTAGTCGACCTTGTCGATCTGTTCGGCTGTCGGCGTCTTGTAGACATCGAGCCCCTGCAGCGTCTGCAGCGTGAAGGACATGGTGCCCTGTTTGGTCACACCGGTGTTCGGGTCGGTATGAGCCACCTTCCCCGAGAGGGTGACCTCTCGGATCAGATCGAGGGTGAAGCGCGCATCGTCGGCTCGCGCCGACGGCACAGGAAGGGTGGCTGCCAGTAGAGCAGCCGCGGCGAGCTTGGTTCCTCGTCGCATCAGATCATCTCTCCGTTCCGGATGGGTCGTCGTCGCCTACCTGGTGGGTTCGGCGCTGGACAAAGATTCGACATGCAAGGGACCGGTTCCCTCTCGGATGTTCTCCATCATCCACCCGAACCGGCAACTTCGCCAGCGCAACCCCCAACCTGGCCTATCGAGAGGTCCCGCTGATACCGGCTGAATGCCTCAAACGCCGTTCTTGGTCATGAAAGATGCCAAACCCCACACGAAGACCAAAGCTCCGATGAACACATTCAGGACGGCCCGGCCCTTGGCCGTTACCTGCCTGACCCCGTTCTCATCGACGCGGGGCCGCCAGACGGCCAGCAGGGTGCCGACGATCAGGGCCGCTCCGAGACCCATGATGATCTCGGAGATTATCTGCGGGAGGGGGATCATGCTGCGCCTGGGACAGTGGTCGGGGGTGGGCTTTCTCGGTCGAAGATGATAGCCAGGCCGGCCCCAACTATCAGGGCGAAGCCGGCGGCGATGGCCAGCGTGGGCGCAGAGGCGAGGAAGATCCAGGCATAAATGACCGCCGATGCCGGCTCGAGGTAGAACAGGGTCCCGATGGTCTGGGCTTCGAGCATCCCGAGTGCTCGGAAGAACAGGAGTCCGGCGATACCGGTATGTACGGCGCCGAGGGTGACCAGGATCGGCCAATCGGCTGCTACGCCCTGGGTGCCAGCGGCCAGCCCAGAGACCGCCGGGATCGCGGCGATCCCCAACTGCCATGCGGTCAGCGTGAAGGGTGGATAGTGCTCGGTCAGCAGCTTGCCCATCAAGATGAGCCCCGCGAAGGTCACGGCGGCGCCCAGAGCGGCAAGCACCCCTAAACCGTCTAGCGCTCCGAAGCCCGGGACCGTTATGAAACCCACTCCGACCAGGGCCACGCCGAGGGCGGCGAGGGCCTTCAGCCGCGGTCGTTCTCCGAGCACGAAGGGCGCAAGGAAGGCCGCAAGGACCGGCCCGATGAAGACCAATCCGACGGCGGCGGCAGGTTCGAGACGCTTGTAGGCGACGAACAGCATCCCCCAGTGGATCGCAAGCGTCAGGCCGCTGCCAACGAGCAGGACTGGACGCGCGTGCGGCCGCAGTGATCGCCACCTTCCCGTTGCGGCCGCGATCGCGAGGATGGTGAGAGCGCCGACCCCCAGACGGAAGGCGACGATGACCCGCGCCGGCGAGTCGAGCGTTCGGACGATCGGAGAGATCGTCCCCCATGTGAGGGTGCAGGCGACGATCTCGGGGATGCCGTTGGTGCGTTTCAGCACGCGCGCGACACTACCGGCGCTTAGCGAAGCTCATGAGCATGCCCAAGAGCCAACGACCAAGCGTTCGACGACCAAGCGAAGACGACCAGGCGACGACGACCAAGCGTTCGACGACCACACGGAAGGGGGGCGCGGCGCCGCCGGATGGTTCAGGTTCGCGCCAGGTTGTCGAACCGCGTGTATTGACGCAGGAACGCTAGCGTCGCGATACCGGTCGGGCCGTTCCTGTGCTTCTCGATCAGGATGTCGGCTTCGCCTTTGCGTTCGGATTCTTCATCGTAATAGTCGTCGCGGCTGATGAACATGACGACATCGGCGTCTTGTTCTAGAGCTCCGGACTCACGCAGGTCGGCCAAGCGCGGCTTGCGCGGCTTGGCGCCGGTCTGCTCGAGCTGTCGGGAAAGCTGCGAGACGGCGATCACAGGGACCTCGAGTTCCTTGGCCAGGATCTTCAATCCGCGAGAGATCTCGGCTACCTCTTGGACGCGGTTCTCGGTCCTTCGCGGCGACTGCATGAGTTGCAGGTAGTCGACGACGACCAGCGACAGGCCTTCGCGAGCGTGTTGACGTCGGCAGCGGGCGCGGATCTCGCTGAGCGTGATCGTCGAGGTGTCGTCGATCAGCAGCGGCGCCGAGTCGGCGAGGCGTCCCATGCCATCCACCAGGCGCCTCCAGTCGGTATCGGTCATACGACCAGAGCGCACATGGCTTAGATCGATCGAGGATTCGGCGCACACGATCCTCTGGGTGATCTCTTCGCGGCTCATCTCGAGAGAGAAGATGATCGCGGGCTGGCGTTCCTTCTTGACCACATGGTGTGCCACATTGATCGCGAAGGTGGACTTGCCCATGGCGGGTCGCGCCGCGACGATGATCAGGTTCCCTGGCTGTAGTCCTGCCAGCTTGCGATCGACCTCGGTGAAGCCGGTTGGTAGGCCGGTGATCTCGGATCCGCGAGCATGCAGGCCCTCTATGCGTTCCATCGCTGGATCCAATAGATCGCGGAGCGAGGCGACCTCGTTGGCGCCGCGCCGATTGGCGACGCCGTAGACGAGTTCTTCAGCCCGAGCCAATGCCATGTCGACATCCTCTGGCACATCGAAGGCCTCTTGGGCGATCTGGGTCCCGGCGTCGATCAGACGCCGCAGCGTGGCGTGCGAGCCGACGATTCGTGCGTAGTGCAGTGCATTCGCGGCGGTGGGGGTGGCTTGGAGCAAGGTGTGCAGGTATGGGGCGCCACCGACCTGCTCTAGGTCGCCGCGGCGGCGGAGCTCGTCGACGACGGTGACCGCGTCGACGGCCTCCCCTCGAGCGAACAGGTCCCGGATCGCGTCGAAGATCTTGCCGTGGGTAGGCCGGTAGAAGTCGTCTCCGGAACGAAGTGTCTCGAGGACCTCGCTGCAGGCGGTGCGGGACAGCAGCATCGCGCCGAGGACGGATTCCTCGGCGTCGAGGTCGTGAGGAGGTACCCGGACCTCGGTCCGGGGCAGGGTTCTCATGGCTGCCAATGACATCAACTCCAGAAGTTAGAAGAGAGGTGGTACATGCCCCGGTGTCCGCGCAGGTCAGCCAAGGTTTCCACACATGTATCCACAGGCTGGGTGTTGGTCATCCCCAGGTCAGAACAGGTTGCACAGCGCAACGAACATGGTTTTCAACAGCCCCCCAGAACGACTCCGGGCGCCCGTTCGGGGCGCCCAGAGGTGACTTGCTTGGTCTTGAGGGCGGCGAGTATGTCGGACCGAGAAGTCTCAGTCAAGACCTGTGAGAAGATCGTTGCGAAGGTACGATTGCGGCATGCGTTTCTCCCGCTCTTTGATCGCGATCCTGCTCGCCTTGAGCGCTTGTGCGAGCCAACCTGGCGAGGTGATCGGCAGTGGCGGCGATCAGACCTATGGCGACCCGCTCAAGACCGAGAAGGTCGACCGCGAGAAGAACCAGGAACGACAGAAGCCGGGTTCCAAACAGTTGGGCGGCTTGCAGATCACGGTTCGTAGCCCGAATGGGACCGGCTTGCCGGGCGCCAAGATCGACTATCGAGGCGCAGAGAACGGCTCAATGATCACCGGCCGCGATGGCGTCGCTAGCAAGCAGGGCTTGAAGGTTGGCTCGTACACGATCGATGTCGCCAGGTGCGGCTCGCTGATCAAACTGGTCGGCGGCGGGGCAGGCGCAGAGTTGACGATCGTGCCTGGCCGTACCACGACCGGCAGTCTCGATTCGGTCGGCTGGGAGCCGCGTTTCCAGCCGATCCAGAAGGCCACCTCTAGTCCGAAGCCGCCCTGGAAGTCTGGCACCGAGTTCAACATCTCGGTCGTGGTGAACGACATGTGCAGCGACTCGAAGGTGAACAAGGTCGTCGATCTGAAGCCCTGGGTGTGGGAGACGAGCGGCCGGATCTCGATAGTGGGTGACCCGGTGATGCGTTCAACCAGCGACGGCTGGTTGAAGGCGCGGTTCCGTTGCGACGGGATCGGCGAGGGATCGGTTGTATTGCGGGACCCTCGGGACGGTCGGCGGCACCTGTTCGTCTCCGACTCGATCCCCGGCTCGACCGAGGCTTTCAGCGACACCTGCCGCTCGTAGTGACGCTTTGAACGAAAGAGGAGCACCGCTCGGGGTGCTCCTCTTGGTTCCGGGTCTTGCTCAGCCGGTGGTTCGTCGGCCGCTCGTGCCGGGCTCAGCCGCTCGTGTCCGGCTCAGCCGCGGATCACATCGACGGTGACGGACGCCTCGACCTCTGGATGGAGTTTCAAGGCGACCGCGTGCTGGCCAACGGTCTTTATGTGCGACTCGCTGATGATCCGCTTCGGGTCGACCTTGGGTCCACCTGCCTTCGCTATCGCCTCGGCTACCTGCTTCATCGTGATCTGCCCGAAGAGCCTTCCGCCTTCGCCCGCCTTGGCTGGTACTCGAACGGTCAGCGAGGAGAGCTGGTCGGCGATGCTCTTTGCCTGGTCGAGGCTCTTGACCTCGCGGATCTCGCGGGTCTTGCGGATCTTCTCGACCTGGTTCAGGACACCGTCGGTGGCTTTGAGCGCGAACTTCTTCGGGATGAGGTAGTTGCGGGCGTAGCCATCGGCGACATCTAAGACATCGCCCGGAGAGCCAAGGCCGCGCACCTCTTGGGTGAGGACGACCTTCATCGGCTCAGGTAGGGCAGGAGGGCGACCTCGCGAGCTACCTTGATGGCGCCGGCAACATCCTTCTGATGTTGCACGCATACGCCGGTAACTCGACGAGCCCGGATCTTCCCTCGGTCGGATAGGAACTTGCGAAGCGACTGCGTGTCCTTCCAGTCGACGGTGGCCTCACCGCGACAGAAGGGACAGGCTCTGGGAGGCCGCCTCGACATCTTGTCGGCCGCTGGCCGACGGGGTGCTTGCTTCTTTGCCATCGTGCTCCTCTAGAGAACTAGAACGGCACCTCTTCGGGGACGGGCACATCGTTGTTCCAGTCGGAACCGCCGTTGCCTCGAGCGGAGCCGCCGCCACCGCGGGAGATCCGCGATACCTCGGCGGTCGCCCAACGCAGCGACGGACCGACCTCGGAGGCCTCGACCTCGATCGCCGTGCGACGATCGCCGTCTTGGGTCTCCCACTCGCGCATCTTGAGCGTGCCGGTCACGATGACCCGCGTGCCCTTGCGGAGCGACTCTGCGCAGTGTTCAGCGAGATCTCGCCAACAGTTGATCCGGAAGAACGACGCGTCGCCGTCCTTCCACTCGTTGGTCTGAGGATCACGGACGCGGCGGTTGACCGCGATGCGGAAGTTGACGACCGCGATCCCTTGAGCCGTGTACTTCAGCTCTGGGTCGTCGGTCATGTTCCCTACCAGCGTCACATGATTGTCCATCTCGCTGACCTCCCCACGAAGTCCGTATCTGTCAGTTGGTCTCGGGTCGGATGATGCGGTGTCGCATCACCTCGTCTGCGAGCTTGAGTACTCGATCCAGCTCGGTCATCGCTGCCGGTTCGGCGACCACATCGGCAAGGATGTAGTAGCCGTCGGTCAGATGTTGGATCTCGTACGCGAGCCTGCGTCGACCCCAGTGGTCGATCTTCACGGCTTCGCCACCTGCGTCGGTGACGATGCCCATGTACCGGTCGAGGTTCTCCTGGATGATCTGATCATCCAGCCGTGGATCCACGATGAGCACGACCTCATATCGGCGTCGGTCCGCCATTTCCACCTCCTCTGGCCTAGCGACCCCCGTTCGGGGGCAGGAGTGCTATCTGATGTCCCGCCGATCGACGGAACGCCGCGACACTACCAACGGGGTGGGACCTCGTACACCTGACGAGCGAGATTCGTCCAGAAGTGCTCGTTCTAAGAGACGGTCAGTTGGCCGTTCATGCCTTCTGAGGTGTGGTAGCGGCAGAAGAAGTCCAGCGTGCCAGAGTCGGCGACCTCGAAGAACAGCGTCTGACCAGGCTGGATGTCGCCCAGGTCCACGATGCCAGATCCGGTCTGGAACGAGTGGGTTGCCGTGGTGTCGTTCTCGACCCTGATCCGCGCTCCGGGGCCGACGGTCAGCTCTGACGGGTCGAATGCGAAACCGTCCCCCTCGGCGACCATGCGGATGACGGCGTCGCCTCCGCCCCTTGGAAGCACGGCGAAGAATGCCGCGACAGCAACGACGAGTGGAACCAGGGTGACCTTCGTTCGCTTCACAGACCCGATCCTAGGGCTTCGCCGCGAACCGGTCGGCGCTGGCAGCTCGGGCGGTCCTCGCTCTATGTCGTTCCCAGGAAGCGACGCCAGACCAGGTAGCCAAGGCCGCTGAGTATCGCGATCGCGATGACCGAGATGACTAGTCGTCCGGTCGCTGGCGAGAGTCCGCCATCGTCCTGGCCCGGGTTCGCGACCGGATCGAGGCTCGGGTCCTCCGACGGCGAGGGTGATGATCCTGGCGAAGGTTCCGGCGTCTCTGATGGTTCGGTCCGAGGCTGCTCGGTATGTCCCGGCGCGGGTCGCCTGGTCGCCGGCCGGCTGCTGGCGGGAGTCTTGACGACGATCTGGCCGCACATGCCGCAAGGTTGGGCTGCGGCGTTCAGATCTGGGTCGGGTCGCTTGTTCGGATCGCCGTGGATCTTGCAGTAGTAGTCGAAGGTTCCGGGCTGGCTGAAGGTTCGTTCGTAGGTGGCGCCGGGCTGCAGACAGTCGGTGGTCTCGGGGAACAGTCCTCCGGTCTCACAGGAATCCTCGGTCTGCGGTGAAGAGTCGAACGACTCGGGCGCCCCCGGATATGAGGTGACCGTGTGGCCTTCGTTGCCTTCGACGATCCAACGCGCCGAATCGCCGGTGACCAGGACCCGGAAATCGGGGGTGAAGTAGAAGTCGCGTGCCTTGATGACCGCCGTGTCGGCCCCAGCAGGTAGGGGGAGGATCACGGCGGCGGCAGCGATCGAGGCGACGAGGATGCGACGCACGCCTTGAAACTACCCGCGCGGACCGTGCCTTACCCGCCTCTCGTAGGCTTCGTCCGGAATCGGACATCAGGAGGCAGGATGCATCGCTACCAGTTGTTCTCGGGCGGCGAGTGGGTGGACGCTCGCGAGGGCGCCACGATGAAGGTCATCAATCCGAGCACCGGCGAGGTCTGCGCCGAGGTGGCTCGAGGCGGCCGTGAAGACATGGCCGCCGCGATCGATTCGGCTCGCACCGCCTTCGACGAAGGCACCTGGGCTTCGATGCCTCAACGCGAACGCTGCAAGAGGCTGCTGGAGCTGGGCGATGTGTTGAGCGACCGGCTGGGTGATCTGGCGATGCTGGAATCCGAGAACGCTGGACACACGATGCGGATGGCGAACCTGTTCTCGATCGCGGTCGGGATCGAACATTGGAAACAGATCGCCGAACTGGCTTCGACCCTTCCCGAGTATGAGCCGGTGCCGTTCAGCGACTATCCGGCGCCCTCTTGGGGTCTGGTTAGGCGCGAGCCGTTCGGGGTGACGGGCGCGATCACGCCTTGGAACTTCCCGTTCATCTTGATGATCTGGAAGGTCGCTCCAGCCTTGGCGACGGGCAACACGGTGGTCGTGAAGCCTGCCTCGTACACGCCGCTGTCGACGCTTGAGTTCGCCAAGATCGTCGCCGAGACCGATCTGTTGCCGCCGGGAGTGCTGAATGTGATCCCGGGAGGCGGTCGTGATGCGGGCGAAGAGTTGGCGGCGAGCCCGAAGGTCGACAAGGTGGCGTTCACCGGCTCGACCGAGGTCGGTAAGCACATCATGCAGATCGCGTCGGGGAACATCAAGAAGGTGACGCTGGAGCTTGGCGGTAAGAGCGCGAACATCCTGTTGGACGATGCGGACATGGATATCGCGGCTCCGGGTTCGCTGTGGGCGACCTTCCTGCATCAGGGTCAGATCTGCCATTCGGGCACACGGTTGTTCGTGCCGCGGGCGCAACACGACGACATCGTCGATCGGCTGGTTGGTTTGACCGAAGGTTTGAAGGTCGGCGACGCGATGGATTTCGAGTCAGATCTGGGGCCGATCAACAACGCGCCGCAGTTGGAGACGATCGAACGCTA
The DNA here is from genome assembly GCA_046565595.1 of Actinomycetota bacterium. GTDB lineage: Bacteria > Actinomycetota > AC-67 > AC-67 > AC-67 > JBKHYG01. The sequence goes on from JBKHYG010000100.1 coordinate 92,666, forward strand.
TGTCGAGCTGGGCAAGAAGGAAGGCGCGGTGTTGGCGACCGGCGGTAAGCGTGCGAGCGTCGAGGGATGCGAGGGCGGCTGGTTCCATGAGCCGACGATCTTCGCGGATGTGCGAAACGACATGCAGATCGCTCAGGAAGAGATCTTCGGGCCTGTGTTGGGCGTGATCCCCTATGACTCTGTCGAGGATGCGATCTCGATGGCGAACGATTCGATCTATGGGCTGGCGGGAGGCGTGTGGAGCAAGGATGTGCCGCGCGCTCTAGAGGTCGCGAAGCGGATCCGGACAGGGACCGTGTGGATCAACGACTATCACCTGGTGCACGGCTTGGCGCCCTTCGGCGGCTACAAGCAGTCAGGTATCGGCCGCGAATTGGGCGCTTGGGGTCTGCGCGAGTTCCAGCAGACCAAGTACATCCATGTGGATCAGAGCCCGACGAAGGATCAGAAGTTCTGGTTCCAGGTGCTGGGGCTGTAGCGGTCGCCTAGACGCATTCGATGCCGGAGAGGCATCGTAGGTCGATCAGTTTGTCGCGGGCTGCTTGGCGATGCAGTTTGGCGACGGCTAGGCGTTCTCGGTATTCGCGGGCTGCGTCGCCTCGAGGATCGGCTCCGGCCACGATCCGGTCCAACTGGGTGATGGTGCCGATGGTGCGGTTGATCGAGTTCAACTGGTCGGCGGTGATGTGCCTAAGGATGTCTGGCACTCGCATGTCGATCAACTGGGTGCGGGCGCGTTCAAGGGGCTTGCGGTGGGCGCGTGCGATCTGGCGGCGTCGCTGGTTCGAAGCGGTCGCCAACTCTGGTTCGAGCGCATCAAGATCAGCTATCGCATCGTCTAGCGACGCCATCAGGGGTGCGGTGGCTGTCTGGTAGGCCAGGATGTCGGCTCGGTCGCGACGCTGGCCGACGCTGCCCGCGACATAGACGAATGTGGCGCCGGTCACGGCGAAGATGGCGAGGGCGACCGCGACCATCCATGGTCGCAGCCAACCCTGATGCGCCTCCGGCTCCAGACGCCCCTCCCTGTCCACAGGTGGCATCGTAACCCGGCCTACACTCCCCTCTCGTGCCAGAAGATCCGACACCCAGGAGCGATGCGGCGGCCTTCCATGCCCATTCGCATGGCGGGATCGCGTTCACCGGCGAGCGCGTCGTTCCAGACGAGCCCGGCTGGGAATGGTGTTTCGAGGCGCATCGGTTCGGCTACGACGATCTGATCGCCAGACTCCCGGGTGGCGCGCGCGTGTTAGATGTCGGCTGCGGAGAGGGTTATGGCACGGCTTCGATCGCTGAGCACGCCGGGTTCACGGTCGGCTGTGACGCTTCTGCCGAAGCCGTCAAGCATGCGCGCGACAAGTACGGGACCGATCAGCTGGCATGGGTGGTCTGCGATGCCCAGGCGCTGCCGTTCGCCGATGACGCGTTCGATGTGGTCGCCAGCCTGCAGGTGATCGAACACTTCACCGACACCGACGCGCATCTGTCGGGAGTGGCTCGCATCCTTCGAGCCGATGGCTTCCACTATTGCGCGACCCCGAACATCGCTCTCGCCACGCCCGAAGAAGCCGATAACGAGTTCCATCTACGAGACTTCGACGCACCCCAACTAGAAGCCGCGATGCGCAAACACTTCGGCTCAGTCGAACTGTTAGGCCAGTTCTATCGAGAAGACTCGCCTCGCGTGAAAGCCATGCGCGCAGCCGAAGCGACCGCCGATCGCGATGCCGCGAAGACCGCACGCTTGGAGCGCATACTGTCCGGCCTGCCGGGACCGTTAAGGGTGCGCGCACGCCCCGCGCTCCGCAGGATGCTCGGCCTGCCCGCCCAAGATGCCGCCACCGTACGCAACCAGATCATCGCCGAAGACTTCGAGATGCGCGCGCCGGCGTCGGAGTCCTTCTGCCTGTTCGCGATCGCCCGAAAGCCCCATGCGTAAGCCCAAGGCTTCGCGCTGGGCGCGGCTGCCTCGCCGAGCGGTGTGGCTGATGGGCGGGGGGGTCGTCTTGTTGGCGTGCGCGCTCAGCCTCGTCTATGCGCTTGTGTGGGTCGGCGTGCGAGCTCTGAACGACGACTTCTGCGCGCGAGCGGACAGTTCCCGCACCCCGATGGTTACCCACTATCACTCTTGGCCGCCGCAGCAGCATTGTCACGGCGGCGAAGAGGACTACCGTTGGCCCAGCTGGGACTGACCCCGGCGGCTAGGAGGCGATGATATATCATGACCACAAGACGCCAAAGCTTCCAGTCTGATGCCCGCGAGCAACCTCTATTGCAAGAGTCTCAGGGTTGCGGAGCCTGCTACGAGTGCGCTCATTCCCGCTGTCCGTGGCGGCGAAAGCCAGAACTCCGCAGTCCAACCGGGCCCGACGCTGAAGAGCGCTCCCTGTGTTTCCTGCCCCCACGAAGACCAGTCGTGAGTTTCGACGGGATCGCGCGAATCATGGACGCAGATCTCGCTCCTTGGAAGCCCTCTCAATTCACATGTGAATCTAACGCGCTCGTTACCAGCCGCATCCTTGGCGACCGCGTCAACCCGTATCCACGACCCCCACTCCAGGTCCACGACCATGTGTCCGATGGGCTCGTCCGGAAACACCAAAGCACACACCAACATTGGTCCGTCTGACGACAAGAAAATGTGCGGGCGAACCTCGACCGTACAGCGAGCCACGGGGCCAGAGCGTGCAAAGGTGGGCGCAGCAGAGATCACGGCAACAAGTGCCACCATCGAACGCATGCGGGGTCCCATCAACATCCTCCTGGCGGGCTGTTTACGTACCGATGGTTAGGAACTGGGAACGTCCAGTTGTAGCACGAAGTGATGAGTCGATCAGCCGGCGGATCCGAGTACACTGCGTAGTCGCCACAGGCAATAAATGGCAGGCAGGACATGCTCACATCAATCTGACCGTATAACCACTGGACAGGCCTGTTTGCGTTGACATCATAGTCCACTGGGGCGCTGATATCCCACTGCGCAAAATAGGAATTTTGCCGCGAGGATCCCCCCTCTCGATAGTGCTTGATCCGATCCGGCTCGTGGGTGCCTATTCCTAGCGTGCGAACATCGTCATCAAAAGTTATAGCCTCCAGGTACTTTCCCGGGAGGTTGCTAGACCAATCATCGACAAACGGATCGCAATAGCTAGGATGACCGTAGGCGCCGGGCTGTCGACACACTGACACATATGGCGAGGGAATCTCTTTGAATGAGACCGGAGCATTCACCTCGAAGGCGGAGTCTGAAGTGAACGCAGAGAGACGCTCGGCAGTCATCCACTTCATGGTCACGCCAACCGAATACTGATAGTCGAAACGAGAATCCCCGGGGGGCATCCCGTTCAGATACGGAATCACGGGGAATACCCGTTGGAAATTCCAGTACCCTTCGTCAGGTGCCCACTTCGAGGGATCAGGGGCCTCGTCCGCTACCTCCTCCTTCGGTGTGAGGACTTCTGGGGTGGCCCTAGCCCCGAAATCACTCAGTATCGTGTCCAAGAACTCGTCTACCTGGGCTGAACTCGACAGCACCCGCTCGAATCCCGCCACCCTAAAGGGGGCTGAATGCCCCAAGACAGAGTCAAGATAGTCCAGTTCCTCCTGGTCGGCCCAAGCTTCGATGTCGTCGCGGTAAGCCTTCGCGTGCTTGTACACGCTCGCCGACAACCACCTCCGCAAGGTTTCAGTCTCGCTGGTCGCACCAGACAGGATCACTCCGCCTCCGAACTCCCTATCCGGGTCAGAGTTGCTGGGGACCCATTCGAGCAGAATGTGCGTAGAGACCGGGACCGTTGGTAGCCCTTGCAATTCCGTAGCAGATAGAGGAGGGTCGAGGACGACCCTTCTAACCCGGCGGACCACATCTGATGCACATACATCCGCTGGGTTCGGACACCGTTCCACTCTTGAGGACATTGGCTTGGGTGTCATGACGAGAGATGCCTCCGTCCAATGCGACGGGACCTCCCTGGCGACGGGGGCGACCGGAACTTCCAAATCATCGACTGCGGCCGAGATAGGCAAATCTGCTCGGCTCACCCATGTGGAAGCAACCTCACTAACCCGAGGGGCGGTCCCAGCATCATAAGCGGCAACATTCTGAGTTGGCAACTGCCCAACCAAGTACGCGTCCTCAAGGTCTGTCTCGAACCGAGTAAGAATCTGGCCCGTGGTCCCCGATCGGCTGATTGTCAATGGACCCGTATCAAGATCAACCTGGGCATCCGAACATGTGGCGGTCCTTGTGAGAGCGCCGACAACAAGGGGGGATAGGGTGCATGGAGAGGACTCGATCTCGGCGAAGCTCGCCCCTACGGAGGCATCGACCCCGGCAAATCGGGACACAACTTCGCCCAGGGTACCGGACATGTTCCCGGCAGCGTCTATCACTGACACGGTCAGCGTATAATCCAGGCCCGCTTCTATGTCAAATGGCCGGGAGACCACAGCCGTCTGACCGCTCACCAATTCGACATCGGAGATCTGGGCCTGACCTGCGGCAACCAACTCGAAGACCGCATGTGACCCCACCCTGTTCATTTCGCCTACGATAGCCCTAGCAACGTGCTCCCCGCTAGGGACCGAAGAGTTGTTCAGGGGTAGAAGCGCATGGGCAGGAACATAGGGTGCGATTGTATCTAACACAATAGGATCTAAGGCAAAGGTCGCCCGATTCCCAACGGCATCCTGCACGTGGAGTTCCGGGCCGTAGATGCCGTCCGGCAGCGCCCCATTCCCCCCAAATCCGTCCCAGGCTCCTGACACCAAGTTCCCGTCGCCGGCGATCGTGGCCGAGTCGATTCCAACGAAGCTTAGGCTCCACGAAACCTCGGTCCACTCGTCGGTCACAACCCCGTCGCTGAAGGTGACAGAATCCTTGATTCCGTCGTCGTTCGGGCTGAAGGCGCATACATCACCGCACTGTAGGCCGCCGGTGGTGAACACCAAGGCTTGCGCAACCACCGGTGGCGATACATCCACGACAATGGACGTCTCCAAGATTCGTGGGTTCCCTGCGGGGTCGTATGCCGTCGCGGTTACTGTTGCGGCACCTTCCTGAGTGCCTCCTGCCGCATCCTTGCCGTCCCAGGTGCGGTCGATGTTTGTGCCCATGACCTGGGTCCATCCGACTGCCGGTGCCGTGCCCGGCCGGATGACGAGGCTCCATTGTTCCCAGTCGGCCCCGCCCGCAGTTAATCGAGTGGAGTCGTACTGGCCGTCTTCGTTGGGGCTGATTCTGGGTTCGCTGATGTTGAGGGTGAAGGGTTCGGGTGGGGTGAGGTCGATGGTGGTTGTTGTTGTGGGTATGGGTAGGGAAGGGTTCCCGGCTTGGTCTTCGGCGCCTAGAGAGGCGGGGGCGGCGGTTTCGAGTGTGATCGTGTAGGTGCCTTCTGGCAGCAGCTCGTTGGTGTTGTCTCGTCCGTTCCAGGTGGTTCCACTAGCAGCGTTGGTGAGCTGTTTGACGATCTGATCGTTGCTGTTGCGGATGACGAGCCGCGTTGTGCTGTCGAGTGGCTCTGAGGTGGTCCAGGTGTATCTGGTCGTTGGTTTGATGGATCCGGGGGCTGTTGAGAAGGCTGGATTGCTTGCAACGAAGTTGGTAACGACGGGTCTTGTTAGGTCGATGGTGGTGTAGATGGTTGATGTGTTGCTGGTGTTGCCGGCCGCGTCTGTTCCTGTCAGTTGCCCTCGGTATTGGCCTTCTGCTAGCACGACGGGCGTGGAGCAGTTTGGTGGTCCGCTTGGGCAGCCGTAGCCGTCCCATATGTAGCCGGGTGTCGTTCCGCTTCCGGTGACGGTTCGAAGTGTGAGAGAACCTGCGTGGGGAGCGATGTTGAGGTTCCAGTTGACCGTTTCAGAGAAACTACCCAAGAGTTGGGTGGTGTCTTTGCGGCCATCAGCGTTGGGACTGAACCTGTTGTTGCTCCACCAACTGCCCGAAACAGTTGGTTTGGTGATGTCTAAGCCAACAGAGGGCAGGGTAAGAGATGCTGGGTTGCCGGCAAGATCACGGACCACCAGCGTTGGCGTGTAGTTGCCTTCTATGACACTTCCAACCGAGTTGCGTCCATCCCAACTTCGACCCAGAACCGTCGAAGGTCCTCCAGTTAGGGTTTGCTGTGATGGATTCGGCGCGGCCTTTGCGTAGGTGAGTTCCCAGGTGACGGTCTCAGCGAAGTTGCTTGACGCGACGATGGTGTCCTTTACTCCATCTCCCAGGGGCTGGTTGGGACTGAACGCACAGCCAGTCGTACAGCTGATGCCATCGATGCTCAGGGTGGCGGTGGGCACTGCTGGCGGCGTGACATCGATGGTCACATCTAGAGGATCCGCTGAAGTGGTCACGAGTCCGGCGCTATCGGTGAGTTTCAAAGTCGCCGAGTAGTTACCTGCGCCAAGAAGCGTTCCAAGGTCGTCTCTGCCGTCCCATTCGACATCGTTCCGGGATATGGTGAGCGAAGTTTGATCCCCTTGGCCAGATAGCGTCCGCCTCAAAGTGTTGGACGAATCACGGATCTCGATGGCATACCTGAGTGGATAGGAGAAGTCGTCTGATCCGTCGAACCTGAACCTGGCCGCACGCCTGTTGCTGTCAGCACGGGTGCTGAAGATCAGACCATCCATACCTTCGAACGAGCTGATCGTTGGGGCAACCGTGTCCCGAAGACACGCCGCGATCCGCAACCCGCTCTGAGAAACACGCCCCACCGTTCCAGCGCCGGTGAGTCGCACATACGAATCCATCACCGTACCGGCCGAAACCTCATGATAGGCATCTCCCACCGCCTTCGAGACGGGTGCCCGGAAAGCAGTGTTGCTTGACGCGGAACCCGCGACCGTAGCGCTTGTGGCTCCGGAGATCACCATCGGAACCTCGACAGTTCCAGTGCCTGCATCACGCCGCGCGACAGACTCCCATGTCGTCGAAGAAGACGCACACGGCGGCGCAATCAACGCAGGCTTCAAGAAGCCAAAGCCTAGACCATCGCTCTGGTTGGCGACCCGGCCCTTGGTGACGCTTGGAACGAACACCAAGGCCTTAGCCAAGCCTCCGGAATCAAGGGTCGACTGTTCTATGACCAATTCAGCAGACGACTGATTGGCAGCCCCGGGAGCAGGAGCCCCCGTGGAATTCTGCTGAGGTCCGGCGGTGGCTGAAAGATCGATGACCTTGGCCTGAACCTTATAGAGCCAGCCATCCTCCAGAGACAAGCCAGAAGTCTCAGCAGATGTGAGGACAGGATCATCGAAAGTCAGAGACGAGGACGAAACCAGCGGACCACTGGCCGAACAATCCCCAGGCGCAATCGCTCCACCACAGCGCACCAGCCGCATCTGCAATTCCGCTCGATCCCCAGCCTGCGCCGAGGCCCGCAACCGCAACACAGCACCAGCACCAAGATCGCTCGCAACATGCTTATAGAAGCCTGGCTCAGCCAGATCCCCCCAGTTGAGATCGGTCATTGCTTGCTGTGCTGACCCGAGAGGGAATCGAGAAATCAGCTTCGTTGGCGATCCCGTCTGGCTGATCAGAAGATATGCCTTACGAAGATCGAAGGTACCAGCCAACCCGGTACCGTTGATCCGATCCACCTTCAAACTGCCAAGCCCGATATCGAAGCCGGGCCAGGCGAAATCCATCTCGCGTACCGACCAGGAAGGATTTAGGTTACCCGACGCAGGGAACGAAACCTCAGCGCCACCGATCACGCCGCCGATGCCGGTCCTAAGCGAAACCTTGTAGGCCGCCGAAGCACCCGTGCCACCCACATGTCGCCCCACGACCACAAGCTTCACCGAAGGAACAGGAGCAAACTTCGAAGAACCCCCCGGCAGCACACCACGCGCTATCTCGACCGTGGAACTAGTCGCGATCCCCTCCACAATCTCAGACAACAACTCCCAGCTCTGCTCAACCACCCGATCCCTAGGAGTCACAGACGCCACAGCCGAACCAGAACCCCACAAGCCAGCCACCAGGCCAACACCCAAGAAAACCCCACCCAACCCAGCACACCGCCGCCTGATAGCCAACATGTGCTCCCCCTCCCGCGGGACCCAACGATGGACCCCACCTAATGGACGCACGAGACGAAGCGAGGTTGCAGGGGACGATAATCGCCAAGCAGATCCAGTTAGATGATGGTTTCGATACCCCGGCTCCTGATTCCTGCCATATGTCCGAAACTTCTCTTACACATCTACTGCCAGAATCTTCCATTTGGCTGACAAAGAACCTGGCCTTGGGTGATACCTGACTCATCCGCGGATGAGTCTTACACAGTCGCCGGCTGCAACTGGTCGGAGAGACGCTCTTCTGTCAGGACCAACTGTTCCGCTCGATCGGCATGCCAAAGCATCCAACCGAGCACCACATACCTTGCGAAGGTCGCGAGCTCGACCAGCCACAACCGCAGTTCGGCCGAAGCGGTGCCTTGCTCGGCCAGGAAGAAGAAACTGATGGCCGCCCAAACGGCGGCATCCGATGCGACGAAGCCGATATAGGTCCGAAGCGGCATGGCGATGATCACGAAGAACGGCAGCAACCACAACGAGAACTGTGGCGAGTACACCTTGGCGGTCAGCAGCCACATGATCAGCGACATGAACGCAAGCGTGTAAGGCCGGATCTGATACCGCCTGTTCTCGTGCACGATCAGCCAGACAAGTCCGGCGCCGAACAGCAGCGCCGATGCGATCGATGTCAGCCGCGGATAGACGCCTGTCCAGAATGAGCCGCCGACCTGTGACAGATGCCGATACAGGAAGTACCAGTGGGTCTCGAAGTTCGGGAACCGTCCCCCCTGGAAGCGCCACGGGAACATGAAGCCGGCAGGATTCGCGATCAGGATCGGCAGATTGACAACGGCGAACCACCCGGCAGCGCTGTAGAACATCTTCCATGGCATGCGTCCGGTGCGGCGCCCCTCTGCAAGCAGCAATGCCGGCAACATGACGCCAGGGAAGACCTTGGTCGCTGCCCCCACCCCGAGGATGCCTGCCGAAAGGTTCGGGCTTCCCCTCTGATAGGCGACCAGGCCCGCGCACATGAGCACCACGGCCAGAAGATCCCAGTTGTGGAACGCATACAGAGCCAAGGGCGGCCCTATCGCATACAGGTAGATGCGTCGTCGATCCTTCGCAAGTCCGAATAGCAGCAGAGCTGACCACAGGCCCGCAGCCGCAAGGATGACGGCCGTCGCGTTGAAGAACCCGGCTCCGTGATCGGTGATCGCGCTGACCAGCATCACGACATAGCCGGTGCCTATCGGATATTCCAGATCGCCATCTGGGCCGTCGTCTATGCCGTTGCCGTCGATGTAGGGGATCTTGCCTTCGTTCAACCCTCTAAACGAATACAGCGAGTAGATGTCGTTGTAACAACTGGACCGATACTGGAACCCATCCCACGCGTACCGGGTGCACCGACTCTTGATCGCGTACCCAACGCCGAGCGTGGCCAGGCACGCGAACAACGGCAGCAGGATGGCCGCTAATGCGCGTCTCATGTCCCGCTTGGATCAGGTCGCGGGGCGTCGGTCTTGGTCGGCGTGGGTGTACTGGTGGGCGTCGAGGTCGGGGTCGGTGTCCGCGTCGGCACCGGAGTAGGCGTCGAAGTGCCCGTGGAGGTCTGGGTTGCGGTCGCTGTTGGGCTGGGCGGCCTGGTCGCCGTGGCCACAACAGAGGCGGTCGGCGAGGGCGAGGCTGACGGTGAGGAACTCGGAGAGCTCTCGGGCTCCATCTGTCCCGGACGGACGAACCGACTGGCTGGCACCCCATCGAGGGCACCCTTCATGAAGCGCCGCCACATCTCGGCCGGGAACGAACCGCCAGTCACATCTCGTCCTCGGATGTTCTTCAAGAGTCTGTCGCCGTCAGCGAAGCCGTTCCAGACCACGGCGGCAAGATCGGGCGTGAACCCTGTGAACCACGCGTCACGAGAATCCTGCGTCGTCCCGGTCTTGCCGGCTGCTTCGCGTCCCAGTCGCGCGCGCACGCCCGTGCCGTTGTCGATGACTCCCTTCAGGACCCAAGCAACCTGATCGGCGACCTCCTTGTCCAGTACTCGGCGCTCGACCAGATCATGACGGAACAGCACCTTGCCGTCCTTGTCGGTCACCCGCTCGATGAAGTAGGGCTCACGCCAGACGCCACGCGCCGCGATGGTCGCATTGACAGAGGCCATCTCGAGCGGACTCACCTCGACCGTTCCCAACGCGAGCGAAGCGAACGCAGGGATCTCTCGCCGGACACCCATGTCGGATGCGAGTTCGGCGACATCCTCTGGACCTACATCCAGGATCAACTGCGCGTAGGTGGTGTTCACGCTCAGTTCCGTCGCGCGCGCGATCGAGATCCTTCCACGGTCACGATCGTCGTAGGTTCGCACCTTCCATGGGCCGCTCTTCAGCTGGAAGGTCTTGCTTGCGGGCGCATCCATGACCGTGTCCGGAGAGATGCCGTCACGGATCGCTTCGGTCAACACGACGACCTTGAAGGTCGAGCCGGGCTGTCGGCGGGTGCGTGCCAGGTTCAACTGCAGCGTCGCATAATCCCGAGAACCCACCATCGCGCGGATAGCTCCCGTCTCCGGATCGACCGCGACCAAAGCGGCCTGCGGATCCTTCGTCGAGTCATAGACGGAAGCGATCGCATCTTCGGCTGCGCGCTGTGCGTCCAGATCAAGCGACACCTGCACCGTGACCTCTCCCGCATACAGCGCATTGGCACCGACCAGCGTCTCTACCTCGTCGCGGACCTCTTCCAGGAAGTGCGGAGCCAGACCACCGATGCGTCGCGGCCGGACCTTGATCGCACGCGCCTTCAAGCGCTCAGCCTTGTCGGCATCCAGGTAGCCGCGCTCGACCATCAGGCTCAGTGCGGTATCTCGACGACCCTTCGCGAGTTCGGGTTCGCGGGTCGGCTCGTAGGTCTCAGGTGATCGGATGATGCCTGCGAGCAGCGCAGCCTCGTCGATCCGCAGCCTGCTCGCCGATTTTCCGAAGTACGCCTTGGATGCTGCCTGCACGCCGTAAGCGCCACGACCCAGATAGATCGTGTTCAGGTAATCCTCGAGGATCTGTTCCTTCGAGCGTTGCCGTTCGAGTTTGACCGCGAGGATCGCTTCTCGAACCTTGCGCCAGATGGTCCGCTGGTTGCCCACATAAGCGTTCTTTACGAACTGTTGCGTGATCGTCGACCCGCCCTGCCGACTCTTGCCGAGCGCGGTCATCACGGCGGCACGCGCGATCGCGACCGGTGAGATGCCTCGATGCTGGAAGAAACGATGATCCTCGACGGCGACGACCGCGTCCTTCAACGCGTCTGGCATGTCCTTCAGATCGATGCTGACACGGTCGGCCTCTGCGCTCAAGCGTCCGACGAAACGGCCTTGCGTGTCGAGGACGCGCGCGGATTGGACGACCGCGATGTCTCGAGGTTCGGGGACCCGCGCGAACAGGTAGGTGCCGACGACCGCGATCGTGAACAGCAGCAACGGGACACCTAGCCCGTAGAGGATCAGCCGACGCTTCGAGCGTTTACGCGCGCGACCCTTCCTCGGTCCGGGCTTCTTGCCGCGCGCCATCAGAGCCACCCCAGGTCAGCGGATCGCCAAACCAAGACCGCGAGAAGCAGGGTCGAGATCGCTGCGAGAGCGATGGTGCCTCGCGCGAACCAGACCGGCGGCGATGCCAGCTCGGGATCAGCGAGCGTCCCCACCGCTGGCGAAGTGGAGCCCCAACCGAGGAACCGCGACGCAAGCAGGGTAGAGATGAGCAGGATCCCTCCAGCGGGAAGCAGCAGCGAACCCATCGGAGGCGAAGGCGCGGGCAACGGCACCGACAGTCCAAGAGATGCGATCACATCTCGACCCGCCTCGGCGAACAGGTGCTCTGCAGCCAAGCCGATGGTGACAGCCAACCCTCCGAGAGCGACGAGCGCACCGACTCGCGTTTCGATCCCGGCGGGAACCAGGTTCGCACGCACACCGGCGAGCAGCGCGACGCTCAACCAGACCGCTGCCACAGCCACGGCAGACGCGACGAACACGAACTCTGTACGCAGGGGCGCAGCAGCCGCGAGGGCTTCGCTGAGCGCGATCGCGCTCGGGAAAGCCAGCGCGCCCGGGACGACGATCGTGAGCATCCCCGCTGCGGGGAACGCCGAGACCAGCAGAGGCGCCAGGGTCGCAGCCGCGACGAAGCCGATCGCGGTCGTCACCGATGTCGGGCTGCCGACGGCGACCGCCACGATCGCCAGACCCATCCACGGTCCTGGTAACGCGGCTGCATCTCCGACCCGGGCGGCTCGCCACGCTCCGAACGCGGTGGCAGAGGCAGCCGCTATCAGGAAGGCCTTCCCCGGGGTGGAAGCGGGATCGATCCAGCCGGCGACGAGGACCAGCGGCAGCAGCGGAACGGTCGCACGGACCTCGGTTCCAAGCGGTCTGGCCATGCCCGAGACAGCGATCCCCAACCGCAACAAGACCGCCAAGCCGATCAGCCAGGCGGCCGGACCATCGAAGCGGGGGGTCGCAGCCAGGCCGCTAGATGCTCCAAGAGCTAGACCGGTCAGGAGCGACACATCGGCTGCAGCCGAGACTCCCGCATTCAGGTGATAAGGGTTGGGTGCGTTGCGGATGGGCGTCTGCAGGTTCCAGGTCTCGCCGATCGCGGCTGCGGTCATGATCAGGAATCCCACGGCGGCGACCACCGCGTGGCCAGAAACCAGGACGAGCGCCGCGCCCGCGGCCTCCAGCAGCAAGGCGGTGCGGACGCGTTCGGTCAGCCATATCGCTCCCAGGACACAGATGACCAGAGCGATCACCAGACCACCGCGCCAAGCGTCGACCGCCAACCCGCCTTGGATGGAGGGCTCGGCAGGACCGGCGACGACCATCGCCCATGCGCCCAACACGACCGCGGCGATCCGCACGAGGAGCTGATCGACACGCAGCAGCGCCATGGCTGCGGGCAGCGCGAAGGCCAACACGACCCAGAGCCCAGCGACCGGAGCACTCAAAGCGTGCCTCCCGAAACCACCAAGGCTGCCCCGATGATCGCGAGCAGGGTCGCGCCGCCGCGCAGCCTGGGGACCCGGTAGGTCGCTGGGAACACGGCGACCACGGCGAGCACGACGACCGTTCCGACGGTCCACCACAGCATCTCTTCCCAGCCCTCCACCTGCGGGCCGACCGTGCCCGCCACCAGAGCAGCCGCGCTCCCTACAAGCGCCAGGGCCTCGATGCGGCCGGCGAGGCCTTCCATTCGCGGGGCTGCCGACGCGAGCGCCATCAGCGCCGCGACGCTCGCCACGATCATGCCAGCGACCAGCAGACCAGGACCCGAGGTGATCGCAGGCCCTGCCACCGCGTTCGCGCCGACGATCGCGTCCAGACTCGGACTGCCCGCGCGCACCCCCGCAACGACCGCGAACAGGACCAGTGCGGGAGCGGTCTCGGCGATACGGGCGATGCCCGCCGGGTCAGCGGCGACCACGGCTGCGGCAGCTCGAGCGATCAGCAAGGCGACGATCGCGGCCAGCAGGCTCGCATCCACGCGACCCGCGAGCGCGAGCAGTCCCGCGACCAGCGAGGTGACGCCGAGACCCGCGGCGAGCGGCTTCAGATCCACGAACCTCTAAGCGTATCGGCGGGGGGTTGCCGCGACCGGGTACGGCGTGCGCGCTGGTCTCGAGGCGGCTGGCTCCGCTCCGTCACATGCGGCGGCGCTTGCGAGCCTCGAGCCTCTCGGTGATGGTCGTTCGCGGCTTGGCGACCAGGTCGAAGCCGCGGCGCAGGAAGTTCCACTCGCAGCCCATGCAGACCTCGACCTCGTAGCAGGTCAGTGTCGGCGGCGCGGCTCGAAGGTCCGGCAGGTCGGCAGCCTTGTGCGCGCGACCTCCAGGCCCATAGCGGCGCAACTTCTTGCCGATCGGGAACGAGTAGTAGACCAGCCGCAGCTCTGCCTTGGTGCAGACCGGACAATCCTCACTCGCGTCTTGTCCCAGGAACCTGGCGGCCCGCAGGAGTTCAGGGTGGGCGTCGCAGACATCTACCTGCGAGACGAGCCCATTGGCCAGCCGACGAAGCGTCGAGCGCTTCGCCAAGGTGTAATCGACGGCTGGCATGAGGAGGCCATGGTACCTACCCGCGGCCTGGCAAGAAGGGGCCGGGCATAGGAAGATGTGACCCAAACCAGACGCAAGGTCGATTACCGGGAGGGGACGGCACCTCCGGATAGTCAGATAGCACGGAAGGACTACTCGTGCGTTCTACAGGACAGATGATCCGACGACTCACGGTCGCCGCACTGGCGGCGATGCTGCTGCCCACGCTAGGGATGGCCGAGGCCGCCCCTGCGCAGACCGAACTCCAGCCAGGGGCAAGGGTCTCGAGTTCGGTCGGGTCATGCACCTTGAACTTCGTGTTCCAAGGTTCGACCTCGACCTTCATCGGTACCGCCGGACATTGCGCCAAAGATGGCGAGCGGATGCGAACGGGCTCTGGCAAGGAGTTCGGCACCGTGGTGTTCAGAGAGAACCAAGGCGCACCGGGCATCGACTTCGCCCTGATCCGGGTGGACTCGAGTTTCGTGTCTCAGGTCGAACCGAGCGTACGCAGTTTCGGCGGCCCTTCGGGATACACCGTTGCGAACGAGACGAACGCAGGGGATCTGCTGTTCGTGACCGGCTATGGGATCGGCTTCGGCTCTTTCGCCGCCACGCGTGATCGCGGCGGGATCCTGCTGAGCGACGATGCCAACGAGTATCGAGCAGACCTGGTGGCTGTCCAAGGAGACTCCGGTGGGCCGCTGATCCACGCCCGCACCGGCAAGGCTCTGGGTGTGATCAGCCGCTTCAACCTGCCGTTCTCGACAGACATCGGCCCTACGATGGACGCCATCCTGCGCCGGCTGCGGGCTTCTGGGTTCCCGAACATCGAACTCGCCACAGCCCCGGTGAACTGACGACCCTAGTGTGGGCGCGGCTCATCCGCGGATGAATCCCGGCGACCCCGCAACCAGACCAGGAAGTACCACATGGCTAGCCCAGCGATGAGGCCGGCGAGAACTCCTACCCACCAGATGGGAGCCGGACTCAACTCAGGACCAGTTATGACCTGGCTCCCCGGCTCCGTCGAAGTCGATCTGTAGGGGGCGAAGTCCCGACTCACAGCCAGGGCTACCCCGGCCACAACGATGGCGGTCAGGACCGATGCGATTCCGGCAGTGAGGCGGCTAATACGATCATCCACAGTCCCTCCTCGTTCCAGAACTGCTCTCACACCTGGAGAGTAGCGTTGAGCGCGGAAAGCGCCATGTTAGCAATACCGGATATAGAAGACCATGCCTCTTGGACGGCGGCGCGACAATTCCCCGACCCATCCGCGGATAAGCCCCGAGCGGCCCGCGACCAGGAAATCGGCGAGGTGACGGCGAATCTGGCCGCATGAAACTGCGCCACATCGCGAGCATGGTCGCGCTCGTCGCGACCCTCGTGCCCTCGGCCGCCACGGCCGAGGTCGCCCAGACCCAGATCCAGCCCGGGGCAAGGATCAGCACCCCGATAGGGAG
>JBKHYG010000101.1:0-8127 GCA_046565595.1 Actinomycetota bacterium
GAGCGATGAACCTCCATACGAGACGAACGGGAGCGTGATGCCGGTGAGGGGCAGCAGTCGGGTGACTCCGCCCATGATCAGGAAGGCTTGCAACCCGAGGATCACGGTCAGCGAGCCCGCGAGCAGCGAGCCGAACGCGTCGGTAGAGCGCAGCGCGATGGTGAAGCCCCTTGCGACGATCAGTGCGAAGATCAGCAGGACCGCAACCGCTCCGAAGAAGCCGAGCTCTTCTCCGATCGCCGCGAAGATGAAGTCGGTCGGCAGCGTCCCGCTGCGTATGCCCGGATCGATCAGTTCGGGACTGCCGCGGCCGATACCGGTGCCAGCCATGCCGCCTGCTCCCAGCGCGTACCAGCTCTGCGCGATCTGACGACCACCCGCCAGGATCCCGCTCACCGGATCATCGCTCCACGGGTTCAGCCATGCATCCACGCGAACCTGCACATGTGAGAATCGTTGCATCGCGACGCTCACGCCCGCAGCGAACAATCCGATTCCGGTGACCACGAACACCGCGCGGCTGGTGGCCATGTAGATGGTGGCGATGAAGAGAGAGAAGAACAGCAGGCTCGAGCCCAGATCGCGTTCGTAGAACATGATCGCCAGAGACATGCCCCATGCGATAAGCAGCGGCCCGAAATGACGCGGAGCGGGGATACCGATCGGGCCCACCCTGAAGGCGGCGAGCGTCATCAACTCTCGCTTGGAGGCGAGGTAACCGGCGAGGAACAGCGAGAGCACGATCTTGGCTGCCTCGGCGGGCTGGAAGTTCATGCCTGCGATGGTCACCCACAGCCGTGCGCTTCGGCCAAGATCCGAACCGATCGGGGTCAGCGGCAACAGAAGCAGACCGACGCCCAAGACCAGCATCGAGTACCTGAACTCACCGATCTTGCGATGGTCCTTGACCAACATCAGCGTGCCAGCGAAGGCGGCGAAGGCGACCGCCGCCCAGATCAACTGTGCGCCGCCTAGCGTGGCGTCCAGACGCCGGATCATCGCTAGACCGATCCCGACCAACGCCAATGACAGAGGCAGGATCAGCGGATCTGATGCTGGAGCGAATCTGCGGACAGCCGCATGGGCGCCGATAGCGATCAGCGAGAAGGCGACCGCGAACCCGAGCGTGTCAGCGGCCAACGAGGTGCCGGTCGCGAAGTCGGTCGAGATGAAGAGTCCGACCGCCAGCACGACCGCGAAGACGATCAGGCTCAGTTCGGCGACCCGGAGGTTCACTCTGGAGGCCCTCCGACATCTATCGGAGTTTCAGGACGCGCCTGCGGTCTGAGCGTCTCCTCGACATAGCGGCGTGCTTCCTGCAGCGAACCGAAAGGGACACCGCTGTCGAGTTGCCGCTTGATGCCCTCGCGGAGCTGCTCGGCCCTGATCCCGGTCGGCTCCTGCGGTTCGTTGAAGGTGAAGGGCGGGATCTCGGTGGGAACCCCATGGAAGATCAAGACCTCACCCTCGGAGACGCCGACGAAATACTTGCTATCGACCCACGCGCGTACGCCCAGCAGGGAGCCGACGAACATCGAGGCCAGCAGGAACAGCCAGATGCCGATCCTGCGTGTGGTGCGTGGCCTGAAGCGGCGGGCGGCCACCTGCTTGCGTTGCGCTGGGCTGCGAACGCCACCAGAAGGCGTGCCGACGACCTCGACCAAGACGACCGTGATGTTGTCCGGGCCTCCGCGCTCGTTCACGATGCGGATGAGGGCATCGCAGATCCCTGCCAGATCATCACCAGCCGCGGCTCCGGCGAGCCGGGGCAACTCGGGGCCGGCGATCACATTGCTCAGTCCGTCGCTGCACAGCAGCAACCGATCGCCGCCACGCAGCGAAACATGCAGGACATCGACCTCGACCGAGCGTTCGGTGCCCAGCGCACGAGTGAGGATGCTGCGCTGGGGATGCGTCTCGGCAGCTTCCTCGGTCATCAAGCCTTCGGCGACCATGCGTCCGACGACCGTGTGGTCCTCGGTCAGCAGATCCACCGAGTCGTCTCGCAGCAGGTATGCGCGCGAGTCTCCGACATGGGCGATGTGTGCGGCCGCACCGTCGATCGTCACGGCGGTCATCGTCGTGCCCATCCCAGCCTTGGAACTGTCTTCTCGAGCGGCCTCGTAGATCAGACGATTCGCGCGCCGCACCGCGTCAGGTAGCGCAGGCACGATCTCTTCCAACGGTTTCGGATCGAGTTCGGTCAGGGACTCGGTGGCAAGTCCGCTTGCGACCTCGCCCGCCTGATGGCCGCCCAGTCCGTCTGCGACGCAGAAGATGCGGGCTCCGACGAAGTAGGAGTCTTCGTTGTTGTCGCGGACCCGCCCGGGATCGCTGCAGCCGTGCGCGCGCACCTCGAGGCTCATCCGCGCTTCACCTCGATCGTCGTCTTTCCCAGCCTGATCTCGTCGCCGACCTTCAGCGGCGTTGGGGCGACCACCTTGGCCTTGTTGACGAAGGTCCCGTTGGTAGAACCCATGTCCTCGATCAGCCAACCCTGGTCTGTCTGATAGATGCGGGCATGTCGGCTCGACACGAACGAGTCGCGCAGGGTGATGGTCGCACCCTGCTTGCCGATCGTGAGTTCACCCTCTAAGGAGAACGAACGCAGCGGTATCCCGGGTTCTTGCACGGCCACCATCTTCGGCGTTCCAAACGACCTTCGCTTGGACTGCTGTTGAGCGGCGGTCTTCGGCACCTTGGGTCCGACCATGTCGAGATACACGATGCGGACCGCGCGAGCGATGAACAGGTACAGCAGCACCAGGAAGAGCAGCTTGAGAACCGTCAGGACCAGTGGTGGCACTCAGTTCCTCCGGAACTCGAGATGGCTCTCGCCTAGCGTCAGGCGATCGCCGTGCGCCAGGCGGTGACGGTTGACCGGCTTGCCGTTGATCTCGGTCCCGTTGGTGGAGCCGAGATCGATGATGACCCACTCATCGCCCTCTTTGCGGATCTCGGCATGACGACGAGACACACCCTGGTCGGGGATGACGATGTCGTTGCCCTCGCTGCGCCCGAGGATCAGGGTCTGCTTCGACAGCGGCCATGTCTGGGGCGCCTTGCCGAGCAGGACGACCTCTGCGTCGGCCGCCAGGGACATCTCTATGAGCTGGGTATGGGCTCCCACCGGCTGTTCGGGACGGGTGCCTTCCTTGTAGGAAGCGTCCACCTCGAAGGTGCCTTTCCGCATGTTGGGCTCGGCCCGCAAGGTGATCTCGATCGGACCAGCATGCTCCCAGCGTTCGCTCGCGGCAGCGCGCTTGGCGACGGCGGTCAACTCTTTGCGGAGCTGGCTGCCGATCTGCTCGAGCCGGTCGTAGTCTGGTTCAGCGAGGCGGAACTCGAAGACATTGGGCACGAAGATCTGTCCAGATACCGCGCGTGTCTGATCTTCCCCCATGGCTCGAACCATGCGCTTACCCAGTTCGATCGGCTGTACACCGCCGCCAGGGAGGACGCGCGCGAAGAAGCCCTCAACGAGGTTCTCGAGCCGATTCTCGAACTCGCGCAGGATCCCCATGACGCCTCGCGTCCTCGTGCCGATGATGTGCGGGAGCAACACCACCGGACCCGTTCAGTAGTCGGTGCGATGATAGTCGCCGCTCCGGTATGCTCGCGGGTCCCGCGGGTGTGGCGGAACGGCAGACGCGCACGGTTCAGGTCCGTGTGGGGGCAACCCCGTGAAGGTTCAACTCCTTTCACCCGCACGATGCGTCTCGTCATCGACCACGCCCTGCTGATCGACGGGACCGGAGCGACCCCGATCCAGGACGCGGTCGTCCAGGCGGTCGAAGGCCGCATCGTCTACGCGGGGCCGCGCGCACAAGCTCCCGACCTATCTGATGTCGCTGTGTTCGACGCCGAGGGGGCCGTCGTGATGCCGGGGCTGATCGACACCCATGTGCACCTCTCGGCGGAGCCTGTCAGCGATTTCGAGGGTTACATGCGTGCCTTGACCGAGGCTGAGTCGGAAGAGACCTCGATCCGTAACGCCAAGAGAGCATTGGCCGGGGGAGTCACATCCGTCAGGGATCTAGGCGGTAAAGGAGACTCGGTGCTGCGCGCTGCCGCTCGTCTGCGGGGCGGCGGTGAAGGTGCTGCTGCCAGGGTCATCGCGGCGGGGACCTGGCTGACCAAGCCCGGCGGGCACTGTCACTACGCGGCTCGAGAGATCCACGGACCAGACGACGCTCGCAAGGCTGTCCTCGAACAGTTTGAAGCTGGAGCGCGCTGCATCAAGGTCGTCGCCACGGGCGGCGTCCTTTCGAGTTCGACCACCGCCACCGAGCAAGCTCTGGATGACGAGACGCTCGAAGCGGTCGTCGGCACCGCGCGAGAACTCGGAGCACGGGTCGCTGCCCACGCGATCGGCAAGGGAGGCATCGAGGCAGCGTTACGCGCTGGTGTCGACTCGATCGAACACGGCTGCTATGTCGGCGATGTCGATCGGCAGCCGTTCCTCGACAATCCGACATGGCTGGTGCCTACATTCTCCGCCCCTGACGGGATATGCAGAGCAGAAGGCATGCACGAGTATGCGGTAGCCAAAGCCGAGCAGGTGACCGCCGCGCACATGCGAGGATTCGCCGATGCGGTCGCAGACGGTGTGCGCATCGCATGCGGCACCGATGCAGGTACGCCCGCGAATCCGATCGGAGAGATCTGGCGCGAACTCGAACTGATGGCCGACCGCGGCCTGCCGCTCGACCGGGTATTCGCGAGTGCCACACGCGAAGCTGCGCAGCTGTTGGGCGTTGGAGATATCGGTACCCTCGAGGTTGGACACCATTGCGATGCGCTGATCCTCGAACCCGGCGCGAACCCCCTCGAGACCGCCGCCGCTTACCGACAGATCGCGACGGTCATCTTCGCGGGCGAAGTCGTCTAGATCGCCTCGGAAGTTTGGCTCCTTGGCGTCAGGTCACGGGATGGTCGACGCGTCTGCTGAACCGCAGAGTATGTTTGACCCCGATGGAGACTGCGTCTGCGCGCGGGACGACACTCGCCTACGAATGGGTCGGTGAGGGTGAGCCGACCATCGTCGTACTGCCACAGTGGTTCTTGTCTCGCCGCTCGATGAGAGATTCCGCCCTGGTCCGTCGCCTCGCCCAGGATCATCGGATCCTCGTCTACGACCGTCGGGGCACGGGGGACAGTGACAAGCCGGGCCCGCCTTACACCCTCGGCCGAGATTCTCGGGATCTGGCGGGTCTCTTCGATGAGCTCGGACTCGAAGGGTCCGTCCTGCTCGGCCATGGGGTCCGAGGATCGCAGCTCGCCCTGCATTACGCGGGCCACTTCCCAGACAAGGTGCGCGCCGTCATCTGCCTCGGCGGCACGCCGCGGTGGGCGGCGGGGCCCGAATGGCCTTACGGGATCTCGCAGCAAGCTTGGGATGAAGCCTTCGGCTGGTTGCAGCAGCACGAGGGTCCACCACCTGGCGCGTCGCTACACCTGGTCGAAGACTGGGATGCCTGCGGTCCAGAGGCGGCGCACGACATCTTGCAGCGAACACGCGACGAGGATCTGCGACACTTCCTGCCGAAGGTGACTCCGCCCACCCTTGTCGTGCATCTGGACGGCGACGAGTTCGTGCCGTTCGAGGCTGCGCGATGGCTGGCCGAATCGCTGCCTAACGGGACCCTCGAGGTGTTCGAAGGTTCTAGAGAGATCCCGTTCCGGGCCTACGAGGAACTCGCCGATCACATGGACGAGTTCCTCGCCGCGCTGCGATGAACGACTCCGGCGCCGCAGACATCTTCGGGCAGGATCGCGTCTACCCCGAAGAGTCGTTCCTGTTCGTATGCCACCTTTGGGGCTATCACGATCTCGCGTCGCGGCTGGCGCCCGGTTCGCTGATCCTCGATCTTGCGTGCGGTGAGGGTTACGGTGCGCAGGCCCTATCCGATGCCGGGCACACAGTGGTCGCGTTGGATCTGGAAGCTGGCGTCGTCGCAGACGCGAGTACGCGCTACACCGGCCCGAGTTTCGTCGCCGGTGACGCTTTGCGGCTGCCTTTCGCAGACCGCTCGTTCGACGCGGTCGGTGCTCTGCAGACGATCGAGCACCTCGCGGAAGCCTCGCCCTTCCTAGCCGAGTGCGCGCGTGTGCTGCGCCCGGACGGGCTCTGCTATCTGACGACACCAAACATCGCGCAGCTCCCCGAGACGGCATCGAAGGAGTTCAACCCCTGGCACCTTCGGGACTTCACACCGCCCGAACTCGCGGCCGAATGCGCAGCCTGGTTCGAGGAAGTGAACCTGTACGGGCAGATGTTGGACGAGTCGCTGCCGCGAGTGCAGCGTCTGCTCGAGTTGGCTCGGCGCGAGTGGGAGGTCGTAGATCGGGTCGCCCGGGTCGAGCGGATGGTGAGGCGCCTACCCGGGCCGATGCGAGTGCGGCTGCGACCGTTGCTGCTGCGCGTGGCTGGCGTTGGCGATTGGCCGCACCCTGACGCCGAGGCCGCGCGAAGAGCCATCGAGCCTTCCGATTTCCACGCGGAAGACGCGGCTGATCGTTCGGGATGCACGATCGCGGTATGTGGACGGCCGCGCGCGGGCGCTTGAGCGAAGGCCCCTACTGGTTCGGCTCTGCCTGCCCGCCACGCTTCTTCACGCCCCGCTCCACCCGCGTTCTCGTCATAGCCCAGAGCCCCCGCTCGTATGCCGGTCCGAGCGCGAGCATGGCGAACACCTCGGTTAGAAGCAGGACGATCGCGGCCGGAAGCGAGACGAAGATCGCGACGAGCGCGGCGGCCAGGCCGGGCAGCGAGGCAACCATGCCCAGCCGGATAGCGGCGTTTCGGTACTCGCGGCCGATCCACATGGCCTCCTGCAACTCCGGAGACCACGAATCGTGCGGTTTGCGCAGGAACCAGCGGAGCCGGCCGCCGCTCGCGAGTTGGTCCAAGACCCGTTGGTAGGCGTCTCCGCCCTCAGCCACCAGTGAGAGTTCGATCGACATAGAGGCATCATGCCATGACATGCGGCTCGAGCAGCCGGTTCGCGCGGTCGTGAAAGGCTCGTTAGATTCCGACCGAACGGTCACGCGATTGACCGAAACACAAGCCGATCCAGGGGGAACCCTTGAGCGTCATCCAGATCCCATCCGAACTCCTAGAACTGCGGCAGTCCGTCCGCGACTTCATAGACCGAGAGATCCGTCCGGTCGAAGAAGAGCACGCGCAGGAATTGCGCGAGACGGGAACCATCGCCAGCGCCGAGGAACTCCGCCGGCGGTTCCGCAAGAAGTCTGCCGAGATCGGCTTCTATGGCATGCATATGCCAGAAGAGGTCGGAGGTATGGGACTGTCCTACCTTGGACAGGTCCTGGTGGAAGAAGAGGTCTATCGCTCCGGGGTCTTGCTCGCTAGCAGGGGAAGCGTCATGGCGAGCGTCGAGGGACCGACCCCGATACTCCTCGCAGCCAACGAAGCGCAGCGCGAGACATACCTAGCGCCGTTGATGCGAGCCGAACGCGAGATGTGTTTCGCGTTGACCGAACCTGAAGCCGGCTCGGACGCGACCGCGATCCGAACGAAGGCCGAGAAGAAGAACGGCTCCTACATCCTGTCGGGGCGCAAGCATTTCATCACCCACGGGGCCGAAGCGGACTTCGCGGTCGTGTTCGCCAAGACCGACCCCGATGCTGGGGCCCGCGGCGTGACGGCATTCTTCGTCGACAAGGGAACCCCCGGTTTCGAGGTCACCAAGATCCAGCACACCGCTTCGAACCTGGATCGTCCAGCCGAACTCACCTTCGATCAGGTGGAGATCCCGGCCGAGAACATCCTCGGAGAGGTGGGCGAAGGTTTCCGGGCTGCGATGGCGTGGATCAACGGCGGCCGTCTGAAGATCGCGGCAACCGCTCTCGGTGTCGCCGACCACCTCCTTGGCCAGATGACGCAGTACGCCAAGGACCGCAAGGCTTTCGGTCGTCCGATCGGTGCCAACCAGTACATCCAGGGCTACATCGTGGACTCGTGGATGGAGTTAGAGGCCACGCGTTCGTTCGTCTACGACATGGCATCGCGTTGCGACTCGGGCAGTGACGGTCGCCGCGAAGCCGCAGCCGCGAAGGTGTACGCGACCGAGATGGTGGCCCGTGTAACCGATCGCGCCATCC
>JBKHYG010000102.1:0-2527 GCA_046565595.1 Actinomycetota bacterium
ACGGTGCCAACGACACCGGCGAGCAGGCTGACCGCGAGCACCGCGCGCATCGACTTCTTCAGGTTCATCAAGGACTCCTATCGATGATTGAGAGCGGCTCCCGACCGCTCCGTCGGAACACTTCGCCACCCGGCTGGCAGGTTCCTGCCGGCGACCGGCCAACAGCGCGTGTCGGATCGAGTATCCAGCCGACGCAGTCGCCCACCCCTGGTCGGCCCGCCGACAGGCGAGGAACGGCCGGATGCGCGAGACTTGGGGCGTGATCGTCTGCCTGTCCGCTGGCCGTGACGCACCGGAGGCCGTGCGCGAGTTGCTGGTGCCCAGCCCAGAACGACTCGAAGAGTTGTTGGCCAGCCGTCACCCGGGCCTCACCGAGCTGGTCGTGCTCTCGACCTGTCACCGGGTCGAGTTCTACGCGGCGGTCGAGGGCACCGAAGCCGAAGCGATCAGTCACCTGCGAGACCTGCTACCTGATCTGCCGGATGGACATCTGGCCGAGATCACCGTGCTTCGCGGCGCCGAAGCGCTGGAGCACCTGTTCCGCGTGACCGCGGGACTCGATTCGCTGGTGATCGGCGAACCACAGATACAGGGTCAGGTGCGCCGAGCGTTGAGGGAAGCCTCAGAGGCTGGAAGCGCCGGTCCGCTGCTGACCACCGTGTTCTCGCACTCGCTGCATCTGGCCAAACGCATCCGATCCCAGACCCGTCTTGGCGGCATCACCGGCAGCATCGGCACGGCCGCGATCGCCGCGATCAAAGCTCGACTCGGCGAACTCGATCGATGCAGGGGCGTGATCGTCGGCGCCGGCGAGGCTGCCGAAGATGTCGCCGCAGCCGCCGAGGCCGCGGACCTCTCGATCGTCTCACGCACCGAGACTCACGCGGCAGATCTGGCCCGCCGGGTCGGCGCCAGCGTGGTCCGCTGGGACCGGCGTTCTGAGGCCCTGCGAACCGCTGATTTCGTAGTGGTTGCGGTCTCTGGCGGCCCCTTGATCGGACCGGAACATCTGGATGAGGCGAGGCCCGTCATGGTCGACCTGTCCATGCCGCATGCGGTCGATCCCGCGTTGTCTCCCCTGCGCATCGATGACCTACCGGTCCCTCGAGGCGAACACATCGAGGACGCGGTCGCGACCGCAGAGCTGTACATCGCCGAGGAGGTCACATCTCTGGAACGGTGGTACGACACGCGAGAAGACGCAGGACACGATGCGCGCCTGATCCGCAGCCTCGCCGATTCCATCCTGCGCGAAGAGTTCGCCGAGGCCCGTCTGACGGTCGGAGATGCCGAACTCTTCGAACCGGACGCCAGGAAAGAGATGAACAGGCTGTTGCACGAACCGTTGGTGCGGGCACGGATGGGAGAGGGCGTCCAACTCGATACGGACCGGCTGCGAGCCGCCATCCGCCAGGTGCTCACGACGGCCTCGGGGGAACGCTGATGCAACGACTGCACCGACTCCAGAAGACCGCTGCGATGCGAGCCTTGGTCGCAGATGTCCACCTAGATCCGCAGCGGCTCGTCCTGCCGTTGTTCGTGCACGAGGACGACACGCCAGCAGACATCCCCGGCCTGCCGGGACATCAGCGCCTGCCCGTTGCACAGTTGGCTGGTCGCGCGAAGGAAGCTGTATCCGCAGGCCTTCGAGCGGTCCTGTTGTTCGGAGTGCCCTCCAGCAAATCCGTCGATGCGGTCCACGCAGCAGCCCCCGATGGGATCACGCAGCGAGGACTACGAGCCCTGAAAGAAGCTCTCGGTGATGATCTCGTCGTGATGGCTGATTGCTGCCTGTGTTCGTTCACCACCGATGGGCATTGCGGCATATCCGACCCGCAGGGGCGTATAGATCACGCGCGCACGCTGGATCGTTTGGCTCGTATCGCTAACTCGTACGCTGCCGCGGGGGCAGACCTGATCGCACCGAGCGACATGATGGACGGGCGCGTCGCAGCCATACGGGCGGCGCTTGATTCAGCGGGCTTCGACTCGGCCGGCATCTGCTCCTATTCGGCGAAGTTCGGCAGCGCCTTCTACGGCCCTTTCCGTGATGCCGCCGACAGTGCGCCGCGCTCGGGCGACCGGAAGGCCTATCAACTGGATCCCGGCAATCGCGCCCAAGCGTTGCGCGCGGTCGCTCGAGACATCGCAGAGGGCGCGGACATCGTCATGGTCAAACCTGCCGGCCTGGCCCTCGACATCGTCGCTGCTGTGAAGCTCACCTCGCCGGTGCCCGTGGCCGCCTATCAGGTGTCAGGCGAGTACGCGGCGATCAACGCGGCAGCAGGCAGCGGGTGGATGGATGCGCGCGCGGCGACGCTCGAATCGCTGACCGCGATCGCTAGAGCCGGGGCTGACATCATCGTGTCGTATGCGGCTCTGGACGCGGCGCGCTGGCTTCAAGAAGCATGAGCGACTCGCTCGAGGCTTTCGAGCGCGCCAAGGCCGTCATGCCAGGCGGCGTATCCAGTCCGGTGCGCGCCTTCGGCAAGGTTGGGGGAACCCCGCGCTTCGTGGACCGCGGCGA
>JBKHYG010000103.1:0-11278 GCA_046565595.1 Actinomycetota bacterium
GGCGCCAAGGCCGACAAGCGGCTGGCCAAGGGCGACGCGATCACGCCGACGATGCGCAAGAAGCTCGAAGCGTCGCGCCGTGACGGCGGCGACGCCAAGCACCACATGGTGCAGGCGAACCTGCGTCTGGTCGTGTCGATCGCGCGCCGCTACCGCGCGACGGGCATCCCCCTGCTGGACCTCGTCCAGGAGGGCAACATCGGCCTGATGCGCGCCGTGGACAAGTTCGAGTGGCGCAAGGGCTTCAAGTTCTCGACCTACGCGACCTGGTGGATCCGCCAGGCCATCCAGCGAGGCATCGCCGACCGCGGTCGCGCGATCCGTCTCCCGGTGCATGTCCACGAGTTGCTGGTGCGGGTCCGTCGGGCGCGCAGCGAACTCGAGGCACAACTGGGACGCGAGGCCAACGACGAAGAGGTCGCCAGGGCAGCGCGGCTGCCCCTCGAGCGCGTCCGCGAACTGCGCGGCCTGGCTGCGAATCTGCTGTCGCTGGAGACCCCCGTCGGCGAAGCCGGTGAAGCTACCCTCGGCGAATTCGTCCCAGACGAGAACGCCTCCGAGCAGTACAACGATGTCCTGAAGGGGATCGGAAGCGAAGAGTTGACCCGTGTCCTTGACTCGCTGAGCGAGCGCGAGCGCAAGATCCTCGAACTCCGCTTCGGGCTGACCGGCGAGGAGCCTCTCACGCTGGAAGAGGTGGGCAAGCGGTTCGGGCTGACCCGCGAACGCATCCGCCAGCTAGAAGCCAAGGCTCTGGCCAAGCTCCGTCACCCGAGCCGTTCGGCTGCGCTTAGAACCGAAGCCTGACGACTGACCAAGGGCCCGCCTCTTGCGAAGGGGCGGGCTCTCTCATGCCCCCACTTGCGAGCACGGGCGACAGCTACGAGGCAGGGGATGCCGCATGTGGCGCAGAAACATGCAGCGTCCGACCGGTCGGTAGGAGACCAGGAGAGCCTCAGTTGAATCGACGACTTGCCCCGCTAGCGCTCGCGATCGCACTCGTTCCAGCCTCTGCTGGAGCAGACAGTCTGATCCCGGATTCGGTCCAGGTGCCGCTTCTGACCCGGCCGGTTCCTAAGGGCAAGCTGCTGGTAACCGACGGGCCCGCCGTGACGCCATCGGCGAAGACGATCGACGCAGACCCCTCCGACTGGATCGGCACTCCGACCCGACTGGGTGGGACATCGATCCTGTCGGCTGGCGAACTCATCTATCAGGACTACATCCACGACGATCATGGTGCCGACAACGGCGAGGATGTTCGGCGCATCGGTCTGCTGGACCCGATCGAAGAGATGGAGGACCGCACCTACCGGGCCGAGGTCCTGGCTCAAGCTCTCGGCGAACAGTTCGGGGCGCCAGACGACGGGACCGACGACACCAAAGCGATAGTGGCGGACGCCAACTATGGGGATGCCGACCAAGGGCCAGCCAAGAACGAGGCGGATCTGGCAGAGGTCCGGCTCGCCGCGGACGACTCGAGCCTCTACATCTTGGCGCGCTTCGGGGGCATGTCTCACCAGAGTCGCAGCGGGCTGGTCGTCTTGGTGGACGACCCAGCGACCGACTCGATCCAGTCGGCGCCCGGAGGTCTAGCGACGAAAGCCGACCGAGTCTTGGTGTTACACGCCAACGGCGTCCTGGAGGAGAGCCAGGGGGGAACCAGCGTCGCGCCTTCAACGGGGATCCAAGTAGCTAGCGATGGAACGGGTTTCAACAACACGATGGAAGCCTCGATCCCTCTTGGAGAACTGCCGGCCGGCGTCCGGATCGGTATCGCCAGCGCGATCATCGAGCAGGGACAGATACGGGAGGCGGCGCGAGGCACAGCAGCTAGCGACCTGATCAACGTCGCCTTCCGTGCAGACGAGCCCATCCGGATCTGGAACGACCGCGAACAGGCTCTCTCGCTGCACGCGGGGAACATCGACCGCTATCTCATCGATGTTCCCTTGGCCGATCTGCAGACCGGCGCCAGCCAGACCTTCGTGCCCTCACCGGGCTACTTCGAGCGCACCTATGTCTCGGATTCGCCGGTGAATCAGGAGAGCGAGAGCGGACAGTATTTCCAGGGTCCGTGGCAGAACTATGGGCTCTACCTCCCCAGCAGTTGGCGTCCGGGACGCCGGTTGGGGGTCTCTTGGTGGACCCACTATCGCGGAGGTCACGCCCATGATGCGGCAGCCTGGCTACCGGGGCTGATCTGGGATCTGGGCGAGAGGATGGACAGGATCGTCGTTACACCCAGCGCTCGTGGGACCTCGACCTGGTATGTGGGCCGCGGGATGGAAGACTTCCTCGAGGTCTGGGACGACCTCGATGCTTCGTTCGCCTACGACCCTGATCGCGTCCTAATGAGCGGTTACTCGATGGGCGGCTACGCCTCTTGGCTGCTACCGCTGCTCATGCCAGACCGGTTCGCAGGATCCTTCCCGACCAGCGGGCCTCCGACCCAGGGCTTGTATGCCGGCGTCGGCGATGCTTTGGGAGAGCAGAACGGCGCCTATGACGCCGACGCACAACTGATGCTGCGGATGGTGCCGAACGCGAAGAACATGCGGTACGCGATCTATCACGGCTCGAACGACGAACTGGTCCCCTACTCAGGTGTCGCGCGCATGGCTGCCGAACTCAGCGCGAACGGAGTAGAGAACCGCTTCTACACGATGCCGGGATACGAGCACTACACGCATGCGATCATCGACGATTGGCGAGCCGCCTCGAAGTATCTCGCAGACGCGGTTCGTGATCCTGCTCCAGACGAGGTGACCTTCATCCGTTGGCCGGCGCTCGAGCATGCCGTGAACACGGTCAGCACGCCGACCCCCCTCAACCATCGTTTCGACTCGGCCTATTGGGTCAGTGGACTCGAGTTGAGAGACATCGGAACGCCGGGGACCAACGGACGGCCGCAGCTCGACCGGACGGCCCGGGTCGACGCGAAGACCTTCACCAGAGGGACAGCGACGCGGCTGCCGGTGCCTGAAGTCGGGACGGTCGTGGATCACTCGACGCCCTATGTCATGACCGGCCTCGGATATCGCGAGATCACCCGCGGACCGCGATCCAACCGTTTCGAAGCGACATTGACGAACACGGCGACGGTCAGTCTGAGCACCAGCGGCATGCAGCTCGATCGGAAGTCGGTGTCCCTGGGCACGATCACCACCGACGGAAGTGCGTCCGTGGTCCTGCGGGGCCCGTTCCCGCAGAGCGAGGTCATCGTCAGCCTCCGTGACGAGGATCCTGGGATGTCGCAGGTCTATGTGGCATCTGGAGATATCGTGCTGACACTGCCGAAGGCCGGCACCTACTCGGTCATCATC
Organism: Actinomycetota bacterium; assembly: GCA_046565595.1. Lineage (GTDB taxonomy): Bacteria > Actinomycetota > AC-67 > AC-67 > AC-67 > JBKHYG01. The sequence goes on from JBKHYG010000103.1 coordinate 3,327, forward strand.
AAGCCGACCTCGTAAGGGATCCTCGCGTGGTGTGGTCTGGCGGCTAGGAACCGCACCGCCAGCCGCCAGCCTCCCTATGGGCGACCTGGCCTTGGCGTACGCAGTTTCCGTAGGATGTGGCTGTTCGCAGCCAGATCAGGAGGCTAATCGCATGCCACTCGCCGGAAAAACGATCAACGAACGGTTCGCAGCGCGGATCAACGCCACCCCGGACTCACCAGCGTTCTGGACCAAGCGCGACGGGAAGTGGACCGCGACATCTTGGCGCGAGTTCGGACGGCTATCTCATGCCTTCGCGGCAGGTCTGCTGGAAGCGGGTCACGGTCGGGGCGAACCCATCGCCATCCTGGGCGACACCAGGGAAGAGTGGTCCATCTGCGACATGGGGGGTCTCGCTATCGGTGCGACCGTGGTCGGGGTGTATCAGACACTGACCACCGAGCAGGCTGCCTATGTCGTCGAGCACTGCGACGCCACCACCCTGGTGGTACAAGATGCCGCTCAGCTCGAGAAGATGAGGTCGGCCAAGTCCGGCCTTCCGAAGATCCAGCGCATCGTCGTCTGGGATCCTGACGGAGCAGCTGACGACGAACGCGTCATCTCCTACGCAGACATCATCGCGAAGGGCAGCGAGCTCGTCGCCGCCGACACCGACCGGATCTGGAAGATGGCCTTCGAGGTACAGCCAGAAGACCCGGCGGTCACGATCTATACCTCTGGCACGACCGGCCCGCCGAAGGGAGCCGTGCTATCTCACAGGAACATCTGTTTCAAGATGGAGGTCCTCGAGGAACTGCTCCCCGCCTCTCCTTCGGATTCGTCGTTCGCGTTCCTGCCGATGGCGCATGTGGCCGAGCGGGTGGTCGGGGCGATGACCCGCATCCAGATCGGGTACGGCGCCTACTACGCGCAGAGCCTTGCGACGATCATCCAGGATGTAGGCGAGACCAAGCCGACGATCTTCGGATCGGTGCCACGGATCTTCGAGAAGGCGTACGCGAAGATCATGGCGGGGATCCAGGAATCTTCTGGTGTGAAGGGCTCTCTGGCCAAGTGGGCGGTCGGGATGGCACGCGCCAAGTCGAAGGCCGGTGAGGGCCAGACCGGCAAGGGGCTGAACCCCATCCAGTCGATCCAGTACGCGATCGCAGACAAACTCGTGTTGTCCAAGGTGCGCGCGGTGTTCGGCGGGCGCGTCCGGTTCTTCATCTCCGGAGCTGCGCCGATCGCCTTCGAGATCCTCGAGTTCTTCGATGGCGCTGGGCTCACGACATACGAGGTCTACGGGATGACCGAGTCCTCGGCGCTCATAACCGCCAACCGCCCAGGCGCATTGCGGCTGGGCACGGTCGGTAAGCCGATCCCCCGCGTCGAGGTCATGATCGCTGAGGACGGTGAGATCCTGTGCCGTGGCGAGAATGTCTTCCTGGGCTATCACAAGAACGAGGAGGCGACCGCCGAGACGATCGATGACGACGGGTGGCTGCACACAGGCGATGTCGGAGCCTTCGATCAGGACGGGTTCGTGAGCATCACGGGCCGCAAGAAGGAGATCGCCATAACCGCGGGCGGCAAGAACATCTCGCCCGCCAACATCGAGAACCTGATCAAGCAGTCGCCGATCGTCAGTCAGGCGCTGGTGCACGCGGATCGACGCAAGTTCCCATCCGCCCTGATCACGATCGATCCTGAGGCGGCTCCCGAATGGGCCAAGGCGAACGGGGCTACCACCGACATGTCGAGGTTCGCTGACGACCCCAAGGTCAAGGAACACCTCGAGGCGCATATCGCGTCGGTCAACTCGGAACTGTCGCCTGTCGAACAGGTCAAGGCGTGGAAGGTTCTGGACGAAGATTTCACCGTCGAGAACGGTCTCGCAACGCCCACTATGAAGATCAAGCGCAGCGAGATCGAGAAGCGCTACGGATCCCTGTTAGACGCCTTCTACGAGTAGGCGGATGGTCGCGGTTGCGGGATCGGTCAACTCAGCCGGCCCCGCGATCACCTCGGGCTCGTCTGCCCTGAGGTCTATCTGCTTATCGGCGATGCGAACCTGATGCCGACCTCCTAGCAGCAGTAGAGGAACGATCCCGTCGCGACGACGGATAGGTGTCCGTACACCGTCGACCTCGAGGCTCGTCGTGATCTCGGGGACCCCTTCGAGGCGTAGGCCATAGACATCGAGGTTCACCACCCCGCTTATCTCGCCGTCCACGGTCACGACCGCATCTTCTGGCCCGTCGCCCCGGTCGAAGCGGAGGTCTACTTCGAAGAAGGGCGTGCCGGTCTCTCTGGGCGCGTCGATCGTCCGCCTATCTATGCGGGTGACGGTCCCAACCTCGTACCGTTCCAGCGGGTCGGCCTCCCAGGCGGCGATGAAATGCTCTCTGGTTATCGCTGCGCCGCGACCGAAACTGTCCGAGAGTTCCTCTAGCGAGGTCAATGAATATGCGGTCGCGTAGCGACCGTCCTTGAGTGCTTCGAGGAACCTGCTGAGCGCCGCCGGAGGGGGTTCGGTCGGCCCTATCGAGCACCCTGTGAACAGGACCGCGATGGTGCTGAGCGTCGCGACCAACCTGCTCACAGCAGGGCCTCGAGTTCGTTTCTGAAGCGCGCGGTGATGAGATCCCAGTCGTAGGTGGTCTCCATGAACCGCCTGGCCGCCAGCCCCATCCGTCGAGCCCGCTCCCGATCCTTCAACAGGCCTGCGATCGGTTCAACCAGCGCCGTCGCGTCGCCGCCGGGAACCGTGTAGCCGGTCTCGCCGTGGCGAACCGCCTCTGGCGCGCCTCCCGAGTCGCCGGTTATGGCGGGCCGGGCGCACGCTTGGGCTTCCAGGTACACCAGCCCCAGGCCTTCCACCTCGAGGCCGCCGTAGCGAGAACGGCAGGGCATGGCGAACACATCTCCGGCGGCGTAGGCGTCTGGCAACTCTTCGGCGGGGACCGCTCCGGTCACATGTATCGCGTCTGCGGCGGGCGACGCCGCAGCGAGCTTGGCGACCCTGGCACGGTCCGCGCCGTCGCCCACGATCACCAGCGCCGCGTCAGGGACCTGAGCGCGGATCCTCGGCATGGCCTCTATGAGGGTGTCTGCGCCCTTGCGTCTGACCAGCCGACTCACGAAGGAGATTACGGGACGATCCCCCAAGCCAAGCCGATCCCGAAGTCCGCGGCCGTCCAGATCACTCGGGAAGTCCCGGACATCCACCCCCGTCGGGATCAGAGCTCGGGGAGCATCGCGGAAGACGGGCGCCAGGGCTTGACCGGTCCAGCGGGTGATATGGGTAACCAGGGCAGCGCGGCTCATGATCCGGCGCAACAGCGAAGCTGCTCCCGGCATCTTCGCCCAGCCGATCTCGAAACCGTGCGTATGGATCACCAGCGGCCTGTCGATCTTCGAGACGATCTGGGCCATCGGCAGCGTAGCGCCGATCGTGACCAGATCCGCGTCGCGGGCATGCTCTCGTACCTCGCGCATCAACGAGGATGAGGGGAAGATGACCTCACGCCGTCTCACGATCCGCATCGGGGCTAGAGCGTCGAATCGCTCCGCCTCCTGATGATCGCGCGCGATGACGGTCACATCGACTCCACCCTCAGCGAGACGCCGATAGATGTTCCAGAGGTAGGTCTGGATGCCTCCGATGCGCGGAGGGAAGTCATTGGTGACCAGCACGATCTTCATGATCGAGGATCGGCGGGAACGGATCGGGCTGCCTCGAGCGCGATACCGATGCGCTCCATGGTCGTCGGGTGGGTTCCGAATATCAGGTGCAGCAGCCGAGGAGGCGAGGGCTTCGACAGGTTCGTGAGCGCGAGCCGCTTCTCGAGTTGGATCTGAGTCTCGGCGTCGTTGGTCAGTTGGATGGCGAAGCGATCGGCCTGAGCTTCGGCCCGTCTGCTGACGGCGTTCTGAACGGGGAGCGTGACCACCCCTGCTAAAGCCACGAATGCGAATATCGCCGGCACGATCCGTGGGTCGTGCGGACCGGAGGCTCCGGTTGCATCCAATACCGCCCGGGAACGCAGCAGTATCGCTAGGGCCATGACTCCGCCGATGATGCCGATCACTCCGAGCAAGGTGCCGTTGCGGACATCGTCGTTTCGAACATGCGCCAACTCGTGCGCGACGACCAGGTCCACCTCTTGCTCCGGCGCGCCCTCCAGGAGCGTGTCGAACAACACGACCCTGCGCGTGGAACCGATGCCGGATACATAGGCGTTGTTGCGGGTCGTCCTCCTGCTCGCGTCGGCGACCAGAACCTGATCTACGGGCACGCCGGCTTCGTCGGCAAGGGCCGATATCCGAGATCGCGTGGGCTCGCCAACCTCTGCGAAGTCGTTGAACAGGGGCTCGTACACCACCGGGAACAGCAGGACGAGCACGACCAACATGACTGAGCCAGAGGCTCCCACGACGACCGGCCATCTGCGGGGGGCCAATCTCACCATGGCCATGAAGCCGACCGCAGCGACGACGGCGAGACCCAGAGCTACCAGAGAGGCCACCGCGACATCCCGGAGCGCGCTCAAGGTGTCGTCGGTTGCCAGACCGTAGGCCCGATCGTGGCGGTGCCGCAGGACGGTCAGGGGCAGCACAGCCATCGCTGGCACGAGGGAGGCGACCGATGCGAGCAAAACCGCGGTCCTCAACCACCTGCCACGGCAGATCCTGGAGGCCCAGCTGCCCAGAGCCCGGCCGGTCGGGCCGACCGCGATCAGCAGAGTGACGACCAAGCCAAGGATCCAGGCGCCGAGGGAGAGAGGGGTTCGGACGGCGTGATATGCCTCCATCCGAGCCAGCTGCTCCGCCGAGAAGTACGCATCGGCCGGAGGTGCGTCTGCGGGAGGGGAACTGAGCAGCAGCGGCAGGAGGAAGAGGGCTACGGCCACTAAGAGCACAGCGACCGGTTTGGTCTTCATGCTCAGCGCTTGGATCGAGAACGAGCTGCAGGCTTGCGCTTCGCCACAGGCTTCCGCTTCGGTGCGGGCTTGCGCTTCGCCACTGGCTTCCGCTTCGGTGCAGGCTTCCGCTTGGCCACAGGCTTCCGCTTCGGTGCAGGCTTCCGCTTGGCCACAGGCTTGCGCTTCGGTGCAGGCTTGCGCTTCGGTGCAGGCTTGCGCTTCGGTGCAGGCTTGCGCTTGGCAGCAGGCTTACGCTTCGGTGCAGGCTTACGCTTCGGTCTTTGAGGCAGGGGCGGAGGCAGGTTGGGCTTCTCGGTGCCCTCCGGTACCCAGCCCATGTCTTGAGCTACCTTGTTCGCCGCCAAGATCGAGCGATCACGAGGGTCGAACTCGAACCGCGCAACCTGTCGACCTCGGAATCGGAAGGTGAAGGTCAACTTCCAAGGCTGACCTTCTTCGCGCGTAGCAGACCAACCGTCGGAGAACTCGTCGTCGGACAGACGGATCCGCCTCTGGGCAAGATTCGTCCAGACCGCATCCCCTAGTGGCAGCCCCGATGGCCCCAACCTTGCCTTGTGGACGAACGCCTTCTGGGCATCCTCGATCACTCCGGTCCGCTCGTACAAGATCGGAGTTTCGAAACGCTCGACCAGGGTGACATCGCAGTCCAAGATGTCTGCGACCTCTTCAACATCCATGCCCGTGCGAAGTAAACGCTGGATCTCCCTCGGCGCTACCGATGGCTTATCGGCAGATGTTGGGGTCGAATCGCTGGCTGGGACGCGTTTGCCCGCACCCTCACGGCGGGCATAGACGGCGGCCTGCAGGACGCTGAGTAGGTTCTTATCGATGGGCACCGCGTACGCAGCACGCCGCCCGCGGGGTTTGTCGGTCAGCAGGAGGAACTCATGGTCCTCAGAGGTGCCGACGACACGAAGATCGCTCACGACGGGCCATCCTAAACGCCGGCTTCGTGCCTTCCCGTGAGGCTGGTCCGCCCCCTGAATCTCGTCCCCATCGAGCCTCAGGGGGCGGGCGAGGGATGCCGGCCGCGGCATCGCCCTCGCCGCCCTGGGGGTCTACGAGCCTGTCGCGCGGAGATCGTCGGAGACCGGTATGGCAAGGTCAGGCGGCAACAGTCCCCCTTCTCTCAAGGCACGCAGGGCCCGATCTTCGGAATCGTCGAAGGCAAGAGGCGCGTCGGGAGCGTCAACGAGGATCGCGACCAGGCACTCGGCGCGATGCGTTTCGTCGCCCTCGGCGCAACGGTGACACTCGATGATGAATTCGCCCATCTGCTCCTCCTGACTTGTTCTGCTGGCCACCAGGTTACGAGGAGGGTGGGACATCGCCCTGACCAGGGGATCTTGAGGTCAGTCGGGGTCGGTCAGGATGGGGATCTGCTCTATGGAGTCGGCAGAGCCGCACCAACGGCAGCTGACCTTCGACTCATCTTCGCTCAGGACTTCTTCCTCTTCGACATTCATCGCGCCGCCCAGGTCGAAGTGCAGGAACCGGCGGGTCCGGCGGGATGCGACCTCATCGAAGCGTGTCAGGTTCCCACAGGCGTCGCACCTGTATCGGTGTCCCGGCTGAAGCATGCGGCGAGTATAGAGAGGATCACATGCGTGTCATCTGGCATGTACCACCCTTGGGTAAGGATGGTTCCGTCATGGCTCTTGCCGTTCAGCGAACCTTCGACGATCTAGGAACCCCCTTGATCGACCAGACCTTCGTCGTCTTCGACCTCGAGACAACCGGCGGATCTCCCGAGGGGTGCCAGATCACCGAGATCGGCGCTGTGAAGATCCGAGGCGGCGAGGTGATCGGCGAGTTCCAGACGCTCGTAGACCCTCTCGAACCGATCCCCCCAGCGATCAGCGTCCTCACCGGCATCACCGACAGCATGGTTCAAGGATGCCCGACCATCGGAGAAGCGCTGCCCGCCTTCCTCGAATGGATCGGAGAGGCGGCGCTGGTCGCTCACAACGCCGCGTTCGATGTCGGCTTCCTGAAGGCGGTCTGCCGGAGGTTCTTCGAGCCCGAACCGAAGAACCCCGTCATCTGCACGGTGCGGCTTGCCAAGCGCCTGGTACGCGACGAGGTTCCCAACCTGAAACTAGCGACGCTGGCTACCGCCTTGCGGTCACCGCACCATCCGAACCACCGGGCGCTTGACGATGCTCGGGCAACCGTCGGGGTCTTCCACGCGCTCTTAGAGCGGTGTGGGGCGTGGGGGGTTCAACACACCGAGGAGCTGCTCTGGTTCCAATCGGTTCGTGGGCATCCCGCCTACAAGAAGGTGTCGCTGCTCGATCCGTTGCCAAGGGCACGCGGCGTCTACATGTTCCTTGGGCCGCAGGATCAGGTCTTGTATGTGGGGAAGGCGGCCGAGTTGCGCTCGCGCGTCCGGTCCTACTTCGGTGATCAGAGGCGCCGGATCGCCGACCTGCTACGCGAGTTCGAGCGGGTAGACCATCATCTCTGTGCGACGGATCTGGACGCGTCGGTGCTCGAAGCCAGGATGATCCGAGCCTTCTCCCCCACATACAACCGTGCGCAGAGAGGACGCGGCGGCTCATGGTGGCTGACCCTGACCGACGAGCCGTACCCTCGACTCTCGAGGACCCGCAGCCCCCACGCGGACTCACTCGGCCCGATGAGCGCGCGACAGATCGAGACCGTGAAGGAGGCTCTCGAGGAGGCGCTGCCCATCAGGACATGCACCGATCGGATCCGGCAGCGTCCTACCCGCAGCGGAGCTTGCGTGAGAGGCCAGGTCGGAGGATGTCCTTCCCCCTGCGTCGATCCGCAGATCTCAGACCGCTACGAACCGATCGCCACCGAGGTCACGACGACGCTCCGGGGCAACGCCGACACCGTGCTGGCTGCGTTGGCTACCAGGATCGAAGCGCTCGCCGACAGGGACCTGTTCGAGCAGGCTGCCGCCACACGGGACCGCATGGGCTCGCTTGTCCGCGCCCTCACCGTAGGCAGACGACTCCGATCGCTCACCGGCGCCCGCACCCTGACGCTTCTGATCGG
>JBKHYG010000104.1:0-38325 GCA_046565595.1 Actinomycetota bacterium
CCCCGCCAGACCGACCCCGCCGACGGGTCGTGTGGGATCGTTCAGGCGAGGAAGTCTTCTAGCGCTCGAGCTAGTTCCGCTGGAGCTTCCTCGGGGACGAAGTGGCCTACCCCATCCAGCCTCTCGATCCGAAGGTCGTCGATGTAGCGCTCCATGCCGTTCAGAAGGTGGCCGGGGAGAACAGGATCCTTCATGCCCCAGACGACCATCGTGGGGAGACCGATATGCGGACGCGGGCCGGCGTCGCCGCGTCCAAGCATCTTCTTCACCGATGACTTCATGAAGGCGCGAGTGGTGGTGCGGTAGTAGTCGAAGGCGGTTCGCTGTCGTTCGATGGTGCGCAGGCTGCGCCGGTACTCCTCGGCCGCTTCGGTCTCGATCTCCAGACGCTTGCTGGATGCGAGCTGGATCAGGCGGGTGACGAGCCTCCCGCCCCCGAGCGTGAATACGAGTTCGGGCAGGATCGGCAGGTTGAAGAAGAGCATGTGCCATCCGCGCTTCAGGTCGAGTTTCCGGAAGGGCGAGTTCACCACGACGAGCTTGGAGATCCGACCGGGATGCCGAAGTGCCAGACTCCAGGCGACCGCGCCTCCGAAGTCGTGTCCGACCAGCGCGATCTTCTGGATGCCGAGCTCGTCCAGGAGCCGGATCAGGTGGTCTCCCACCTTGGCCATATCGGCCGATGAGACCGGATCGCTGTCACCTAGGCCCGGCAGGTCGGGCATGATGAACTCGAAGCGACTGCCCAGCCGATCGGCTAACGGTACCCAGCAAGCAGAGGTCTGGGGGAATCCGTGAAGCGCCAGGACCGGCGGACCTTCGCCGAGTCGGCGAACAGCGATGTTGCGGTCGGCGATCTCGATCTGGGTCTTGGGCGGAAGCATCCTCCCGAACCTAGTGCGAGGGGAGGTTGCGGGGTCGGTTAGCCCGCGCGGCGAGCGGTCAGATCGATGACCTTGGCCTGGTGGCCGAAGCGGTGATCCGAGGCAAGCAGTGCGAAGTGCGGAGAGTTCATGCTGCGACGACGCATCTGCTTGCGCATCGCGCGGAACGCCGACCAGGGGTCGTTCGGGTCGATCTCGACGGCTGTCATCCGAGACCCATCTTGGGTCCGTGCTGCCAGATAGTGAACCGTGCCCATGTCGATCGCCCCTCGGATCTTCTCGTCGCGTGTGGTTTCGACCTTCATGTGAACCTTTCCTCCCCATCTGGGCGAACCCTTAGGGTTTTCGCCGTTTCACTCCGCCTCGATCCCTTGAAACGAGGTATCGGCGCCCGCGTTGCACTCCTATACCCCGAACGGGCCATGACGAATCGAACGAGTGGGACGCCCCGGAATATCCGGACCGCACCGATAGCGAACCGACGGCACGGTCGGTACCATTTCCCCAGGTCAGAAGGTTTTCGATTTGCCAGGAGAGGGCCTCAGCAGGTATCATGCGGTCCATATGGCGAAGCGTTTCAAGGTCGGAGACAAGGTCGTTTACCCTCACCACGGTGCTGCCGTGATCGAAGGTACCCAAGAGAGAGAGTTCGAAGGCGAGCCTCGCTCATATTGGGTCTTGAAACTCTCCTACGGTGACCTGACGCTGATGGTCCCCACCGATGGCGCCGAAGATGTTGGCCTCCGCAGCGTGATCAACAAGAAGGAACTCGCCGAGGTCTACAAGGTCCTCAAGTCGAAGAAGACCGCCAGTACCGCGACCAACTGGTCTCGCCGTTTCAAGAACAATGTCGAGAAGCTCCGCTCCGGTGACATCTTCCAGGTAGCAGAGGTGGTACGCAGTCTCAGCAGCCGCGACACCGACAAGGGCCTCTCGGCTGGTGAGAAGCGGATGCTGTCCAAGGCCCGCCAGATCCTGATCTCCGAGATCGCCTTCGCGTCGGGAAAGAAGCACGAGAAGGTGCAGACCGAACTCGACGAGATGCTCGGCGTCGACTCTTCCGACGAGTACGAGATCGTCCTCTAGAGACCGCCCAGCGTGACCGTCTGGGCGATCCTCGTCGCGGCAGGTTCAGGCGAACGACTCGGCTTAGGCATCCCGAAAGCACTAGCACCGCTGCACGGCGGCGATCCACTCTTCCTTTCCTCGCTCCCTGCGCTACGCGAAGCGTGCCAGGGCGTCATCATCGTGGTCCCTGCTGGACATCAAGGCGAGTTCGCACGGTGGTTGCCGGAACTCGAAGAGAAGGGACGGCAGGTCCGCTACATCGAAGGCGGCGCCACGCGGCAAGCCAGCGTCGCGGCCGGGTTGTCATTGCTGCCTGACGACGCCGATGCCGTGTTGGTCCATGACGCAGCCCGACCGTTCCTTGCGTCTGCGGTGTTGGCCGAGCTCTTGGAGGGCCTCGTCGATCACGAGGCCGTGATCCCTGCCGTCCAGATCACCGATACGGTGAAGAAGGTGTCTAACGGAACCGTCGCCGGGACCGTCCCGCGTGGTGAACTGGTCACTGTCGAAACGCCGCAGGCGTTCCGAGCGCATGTGCTTCGTGCTGCTCACGCCATCTCGCGCACGGGTGACGCGACCGACGACGCCGCTCTGGTCGAGGCGGCGGGCGGCGATGTCGCGGTCATCATGCTGCCGGAGCGAGGACTCAAGGTAACGACGCCGGCCGACCTTCAGCTGGCCCGAGAGCGGTTCGCCTCGGTCGCTTCGACGGGCGTCGGAACCGACGCCCACAGGCTGGTTCCCGGCAGGCCGCTGATGCTCGGATGCATAGAGGTCCCGAGCGACCGAGGGTCCGAAGGGCACTCCGACGGTGACGCGGTTGCTCACGCCATCTGCGACGCGATGTTCGGAGCTTCGATGCTCGGCGACCTCGGCGATCACTTCCCTTCGCATGAGCAGCGGTGGCGCGACGCTCCCGGCACGCGATTGCTGGGCGAGGCTGCTCGGATCGTCGCCGAACGCACCGAGCTGGTCGTCGGATGGGTCGATGTGACGATCATCATCGAGGCGCCTGCCATGCGTCCCCACCGCGAGGCGATGAGGTCTGCCATCGCGTCGGCCTTGAGCATCGATGCCTGGCAGGTGTCCGTGAAGGCGACAACGACCGATGGCCTGGGCATGATAGGCGCGGGTGAAGGCGTCGCGGCGAACGCGACAGTCGGCCTGCTCCGTTCGCCATCGCGCGTTGTTTAGGCTCACGCCGTGCTGAACCTCTACGACACGAGCGCGCGTTCCAAGCGCCCCTTCGAGCCTCTGAACGAAGGCCAGGTGTCGATGTATGTGTGTGGCCCGACGGTCTACGACGAGGCTCACCTAGGGCATGCCCGATCGGCCATCGCTTTCGATGTGATCCGTCGTGTGCTCGAAGCCTTCGGCTACCAGGTGAGGTTCGTGCGCAACATCACCGATGTCGATGACAAGATCCTGAACCGCGCCATGGAGCGCGGGGAACTCCCCGAGGAGATCGCCGAGCGGTATGCGCGCTCCTATGCCCAGGTCCTCACCCGGCTCGGCGTGAAGACCCCCTCCCTCGAACCGAAGGCGACGCAGCACATCGCCGACATGCAGGCGCTCATCCAGTCGCTCCTCGATTCAGGGGCGGCCTACGCGGTCGACGGCGGCGATGTCTACTTCCGGGTGGATCGTCACGAGCAGTACGGTGAGATCTCGGGACGCTCCTTGGAAGAGATGCGTGCCGGAGAGCGTGTCGAACCCGATCCCCGCAAGCAGCATCCGATGGACTTCGCGCTGTGGAAGGGCGCGAAGCCGGGAGAGGTGTCCTGGGATGCCCCATGGGGAGCGGGTCGACCCGGGTGGCACATCGAATGCTCTGCGATGAGCATGCGATACCTAGGGGAGACCTTCGATATCCATGGCGGCGGCGCGGACCTGGTCTTCCCTCACCACGAGAACGAGGCTGCCCAATCGAGGGCGCTGACCGGTAAGCCGTTAGCCAACTATTGGCTTCACAACGGGTTCGTCACGCTCGACGCCGAGAAGATGTCGAAGTCGCTGCACAATTACATCCTGGTCGATCAGGTGCTCGCCCGATACCCGGCCCCGGCGATCCGGTTGCTGTTCGTAGCTACTCACTACCGATCACAACTCGAGGTGAACGAGGCCACGATCGGCGAAGCCGTCGAGGTCTGGGACAAGATGGCGACCATGGCTCGCAATGCGGTCCGCGCCCTGGGGGACGAGTCGCCCAAGCCGATCTCCTCGGGGGGACGGCTCGACGCGTTCATGAAGGCTTTGAGCGACGACATAAATACTCCCGCAGCCATGGCAGAGATCCACTCGATGATCGCTGAAGCCAACCAGCTGATCGATGCAGTAGAGAAGGGCGAGGACCCACAGGCCCTGGCAGATTCCGTCGGGCGTTTCAGAGCTGCGACGGCCATCCTTGGATTGGATCCGATCGGCGACTGGCCTACCGATGGTGCGCACGCCGCGGTCGCTCCCCTGGTCGAATACCTGCTCGCAGACCGTGCCAGGGCGCGGACCGACAAGGATTTCGCGCGCGCTGACCAGATCCGCGATGCGTTGATCGCCGCTGGAGTCATCGTCGAAGATCGGCCGAACGGTGCGCGCTGGCATCTCGCGAGCCCTTGGTTATGAGGATCGAGGGCCGGCGCAGCGTCCTGGCGGCGGTCAAGTCAGGGCGTGCCGTTCACCTCTACATCGCGGAGGGAGCCAAGACCAAGATCATCGAGGAACTCCGCGTCGCGGCGAGTGACGCAGGGATCACGGTAGAGACCGTTCCTCGGGTTCGTCTGGACTCCTGGAGTGAGACAGGTTCTCATCAAGGCGTGATGGCCGATGTGAAGCCGGCCCCGACCGGCGATTGGCGCGAGGCCATGGAACTTGCACGCGATGCGGGCGAGGTTCCTCTGCTGGTTGCGCTGGACTCGATCACCGATCCGCACAATGCGGGCGCCATCATCCGGAGTTGCGCTGCGTTCGGTGCGCACGGTGTGCTGATCCCAGATCGACGCTCAGCGACCATCAATGCCACCGTCGCGAAAGCGGCAGCAGGCGCATTGGAGGTCGTAGCGGTTCATCCGGTCGCTTCACTGCAGGCTGCGCTGGAGGATGCGAAACAACGAGGCCTCTGGGTGGTCGCGCTCGCGGAACGAGGAGCCCAGTCCCTCGGATCGTGCCAGTTGTTGGATGAGCCCTGCGTGATCGTCATTGGCGCAGAGGGCCGCGGTGTGAGCCGAACGGTCCTCAATCTCGCCGATGCAGTCGTGGCGATCCCGACCAACCCGAGGTTCCCTACCTTGAACGCTTCGGTCGCGGCAGCCATCACATTGCATGCCGCATCGAGGACATCCCGGGCATGATGCTGAAACTTCCGTTTTCTACGGTTCGCCCGTTGCTGCCGGTTCGTTCACGCTGACTTCGCGTGCTGTTACCGAAGTGACGCTTTTAGGGGCCTGCCCCACCCTTGACCCATGGCTCTTCCGGGCTATATCTTCGCTCCGGGCGCTCGAAGGCAGGTTCCCTAGTGCGGCGGGGAGATCAGATGCGGCAAGACCTACAGGTCACCTTAGATGTTCATGATCCGTTCGTAGATGCGACGGACGACGAATTGGTCAAGCGTGCTCGCGCGGGCGATCAAACCGCTCTCGAGTATCTACTAGCTCGGTACAAGAATTTCGCGCGTGTCAAAGCACGCAACTACTTCCTGGTCGGTGCAGACAAGGAAGACATCGTTCAGGAAGGCATGATCGGTCTCTACAAGGCCATCCGCGACTTCCAATCCGACAGGCAAGCATCGTTCCGCGCTTTCGCGGAACTGTGTATCCAGCGGCAGATCATCACAGCCATCAAGACGGCGACCAGGTTGAAACATGTTCCCCTCAACGGCTATGTCTCGATGCAGAAGCCGATACAGGATGACGGCGAGGACCGTGTGCTGGCCGATGTGATCGGGCAGGATCCAGCAGCTGACCCAGCGGAGATGGTCATCAGCCGCGAAGAGGTCGACGCGATGCAGACCTCGTTCCGTGAGATCCTGAGCGAACTCGAGGCGCGTGTCCTCCACCTCTATCTGGAAGGCAAGTCCTACCAGGACATCGCTGAGCAGTTGCGTCGTCAGGTCAAGTCGATCGACAACGCGTTGCAGAGGATCAAGCGCAAGATCGAAGGTCACATCGAGAGTCGGCGCATCGACGACGACTGCTGAGTTCTCGAGACCAGATACCCCCGATACCCGCCACCTGGCGGGTATCGGCGTTAACGGCGCCGGTATCGGCGTCCTCGGAGCCGGGGAGGGGATTTGAACCCCTGACCTACGGTTTACAAGACCGTTGCTCTGCCAGCTGAGCTACCCCGGCGGATGCCGATCGAAAGGTTAGCGTTAGGGGCCACCGCTTGGAGGACCCATGAGCAGAGCCTGGGAATCGGCACTCGCGCAGCTGGATGAGGCTGCCGCATTCATGGAGCTCGAAGACGAGTTCCGTCGGGTGTTCCGCGAACCGAAGCGGACCTTGACGGTGTCGATCCCGGTGCAGATGGACGACGGACGCGTCGAGGTGTTCGAAGGGTTCCGCGTCCATCATTCGATCGCGCGAGGCCCGGCGAAGGGTGGCCTGCGTTACCACCCCGATGTGGATCTGGGAGAGGTCAAGGCGCTCGCGATGTGGATGACCTGGAAGTGCGCGCTGGCCAACATCCCTTACGGGGGCGCCAAGGGTGGGGTCCGCTGTTCCCCGTGGCAGATGAGCGCCGGCGAACTCGAAAGGATGACGCGCCGGTTCGCAAGCGAGATCCTCCCGATCATCGGCCCCGAGGTCGATGTGCCTGCACCCGACATGGGTACCGACGATCAGGTGATGGCTTGGATCATGGACACCTACTCGGTCAACAAGGGCTTCTCGGTGCCTGGGATCGTCACCGGCAAACCCTTGAGCATCGGAGGATCCCAGGGCCGGGGTGGATCCACCAGCAGAGGGGTGCTGTTCAGTGCGCTGAACATCCTGCACGAACTCGACCGGTCGGTCGACGACACGACCGTGGTCATCCAAGGTTTCGGAAAGGTGGGAGGTTTCGCGGCGGAGATATTCCACGATGCTGGCTTCAAGGTGATCGCCGTGAGCGATTGGAAGGGCGGTGTCTACAACCCTCTCGGACTGAATCCGACGGCGCTGCGGCGGCACGCCATCGAGAACGGATCCGTCGTCGACTTCCCGGGTACCGATGCGATCACCAACGATGAGCTCCTCGCTCTGGATTGCGGGCTGCTGATACCGGCGGCTATGGAAGATCAGATCCACGCGGGAAATGTGGATGCGGTCAGAGCCGATGTGATCGTCGAAGCGGCGAACGGTCCGATAACCCCCGAGGCTGATCACTCCCTCACCGACAGGGGGGTCCCGATCGTGCCCGATGTCTTGGCCAACTCTGGTGGGGTCGTGGTCAGCTACTTCGAGTGGGTCCAAGACATCCAGGCGTTCTTCTGGACAGAGGAAGAGGTGAATCGTCGCCTGAGGGAGATCATGGACCGCACCTACATCGAGACCTCGCAGCTGGCACGCAGCAAGGGCGTGAGGCTCCGGATCGCGGCCCTGGCCCTTGGCATCGGTCGGGTCGCAGAAGCTCATCGGGTCAGGGGACTGTTCCCGTGACGGCCAGGCCGTCGGGCTATCATCACCACCAGGAGGAGATGTGGACGACAGACACCGACGCCAGTTGACCGACCTCGAGCGCGAGCTGCTCGCGTTCGAACGAACCTGGTGGCGCGAGGCGGGCGTGAAGGAACAGGCGATCCGTGAACGGTTCGACATGTCTCCCACGCGGTACTACCAGGTGCTGAACGAGCTCCTCGAGTTGCCCGCCGCGGTCGAGCATGACCCGCTGCTCGTCCGTCGACTGGTTCGCCAACGCGCCGCGAGGCGCAAGAAGCGGGCCGCGCGTCGCCTCGGATCGGACGGATGACGCCACCTCCAGGCAAACATGCCCCTGCGTCGCCGATGTCGTTCTACTCGTCGGTGGCCCGACATATCGCAGGCGCCGTCGCGGTACTAGCCGTCGTGGTACTGGTCGTGGTCCTGGCGACCAGCGATGATGACGGGGCAGGCATCGGAGCCTCGACCCCTGACGCGAGTCCGACCGGCTCCGCCGGACAGGAACCCACTGCCAGCCCGACCCCCACCAAGGACACGCAGTCGACGCGCGAGCCGCGGGCTCGCTCGGAGATAACGATCGTCGTCCTGAACGGCACGGCGCGTTCTGGACTGGCTTCGCGGACCAAGGAACGGCTGGTGGCAGCGGGCTACACGGTGGTGCGGATCGGTAACTCCGAGGAACCCGTTGACCAAACGACCGTCTACTTCAGACCGGGAGCCCTTCCCGAGGCCGAACTGGTATTAGACGACTTCCCCGATCTGATCAGGTCCGAGAAGGACGATGGCTCACGCGTCGGGACTGACTCGCTCATCACGATCATCCTCGGGGATGACTACCGGACCTGAGGTACGCGATCCATCGTAGTGGTCGCTTCGATGACCACCGATCCGCCCAAGAGCGTTCCACTGCGCACCGTGAGGCTCGTGTTCGCGACCGTCTCGAGCCTGACCGGATAGCCATCCTCTAAGGATCGATCCATCGTGGTCGCCGTTCGCTCGACCCCATCCAATGTGAGGGGCCTGCCGTCCAAGGATCTGCGCCTCTCTACCGTCCGACTGCTCGACAGCGAGAGGACCACGCAGTCGATGCCTTGGGTTCGTCGGAGCGAAACGACCCGGCCCCTCTGGATCGAGCCTTCGTTGCGCTCTTCCCACCTGTAGCCGAGCGCCACCTCTTCCTCTGGAACGACCGGACCTAGGACGCCGGCAAGATCGCTCGCCGCGAACGAGCCGAGCGTATCGGTCGCATCGTCGCTGACGATCTCTATGAGAGAGCCGTCGGGTCCGACGCGGACCTCGGCCGTCTGCTCCGGGGGAGGTTCGATCGGCGCACCGTCGCGGGTCGCAGATGTCGGAGATACCGTGATGCCGAGCAGTACTCCCAAGGGCGATATCCCTAGGACCTCCAGCGTCGTCTCGGCAGCAAGCGTCGATGTCAGAGCCCGATCGCCGCCGGGTCCGGTGAAGACGGTGCGCGACTCGGTCGACAGCGTGTACCTGCGAACCGAGCCCGCTTCGAAGGTCGGAGCCAACCTGATCGCAGGGGTCGAGCAAGCCTGCAGCGCCAGGGCCACGCTGAGCGCGGCCCCGGCCGTCGCTCGCCGCCGGGTCATGCGCTCGAGGCTACCTAGGGTGGATAGCCTCGGTGCCATGCGTGACATCCTCGCGCCGCTGGCAGCGGCCGCTCCCGACGGCGGGATCTTCGTGGACTTCGACGGCGCCCTGGCGCCCATCGTTGCAGACCCTGCCTCCGCGAAGCCCGTCAAGGGCGCGGCGGATGTGCTCCAGGATCTGGCTCGCGTCTTCCGCGTCGTGGCGGTCGTGTCGGGACGCCCGGTGTCATTCCTGTCGGACAGACTGACGGTGAGGGGCGTCCGGCTGGTCGGTCTGTACGGCATCGAGGAACGCATCGGCCGGTCGCTGAGGGTCCTGCCGGAAGCCCAGAAAGCTAGGGGTGCGGTCGAAGCTGCGGCGCGCCAACTCGCGACCCGGCTCGGGTCCAATGCGGTCATAGAGCGCAAGGGTTTCGCTCTCTCGGTTCACTTCCGGCGAAGCGACGAGCCAGAGGCTCGCATGTTCGAAGCGGAGCCGATCGTCAAGGGAGTGGCCGAGGATCAAGGCCTCGTCGTGTCACAAGGCAAACTCGTGTGGGAGATCGCACCGGATACTCGGACCGATGGCAAGGGCGAGGTCGTTCGGAGGCTCGTCGAGCAACACGGCCTGAAGGCTGCGCTGGCAGCTGGCGATGATCGGGGAGACATCGCGGCGCTCGCGGCGGTGGGAGACCTTCCGGTGTCCCTGAAGGTCGGGGTCTCCTCGCCCGAGATGCCTTCCGAGCTCCGGGATGTTGCCGATCTCGTGGTTGACGGACCCGAGGGGCTCGTCGCTCTACTGAGGGAGTTACGCAGGCTCGCCCGCTAGTTCTTCGAACTGTTCGCGGAGCCACACATCTGGCGAGGTACCCGGAGCCAGCGACCGTAGTCGAGCCGCACGCCGTCGTCTCTCCTGGTCGTCCATCCGACACGCCTGCGTGATCGCGGCCGCGATCTGCTCTAACTCGGCGGGATCTATCACGAGCGCCGCCTCACCCAACTCATCGTGTGCGCCCGTGTTCTTCGAGAGCACCAACGCCGCGTCCCGGCGGTTGAGTAAAGGTCCCTCACGCGCAACCAGGTTCATGCCATCGGCCAGCGATGTGATCAGGATCACATCGGCTTCCATCAGAGCGCCGAATGTCCTTGCTCGGTCGTCGGTCACCTCCGACCGGACCACGGCCTCTTGATCGGGAGGCGATAGGTCCGCGACGAGGGCTTCGATCGCTGCTAGCTCGTGGGCGTACTCGGGGATGTCCATGCGGCTCGGCGTCAGTCGCATCAGATGACGAACCTCTGTCGTCCCCAGTTCGGTAAGCGCTGCTGCGAAACCTCGGATCCCCAGCGTGATGCCCTTGGCAGGATCGATCCGATCTGCCCGCACGATCAGGCAGCGGTCTCCGGCCCATTCCCGGATCTCGTCGGCGTGGGCCGCGACCGTCGGATCCCGTCTGGCCTGTGCCAGGTCAACCGGATCCACGCCGAGCGCCCGCACCTGTGCGTTGGTCCCGCCCGCTGCTCGATATCGATCGGCCCAGCGGGACGAGTGGAAGTTGACGAACCGCGCCGCCGCCAACCCTTCCATCACCTCGCCCGCGATCGGGGTGGCTGACCACCGCTGCGAAGTAGGGAAGGGGATGTGCCAGGTCACGCCGATGCGAAGATCGGGCCGCGAACTGGCGAGCAACCTGGGCACCAGGGCCAGGTGATAGTCCTGGACCAGTACGCGAGCATCTTGCGCGGCACGAGCAGCGATCAACCCCGCCATGCGTTCGTTCACCGCGCGGTAGGCGTCCCAAGCCTCGTCGGCGAGGTCAGGCAGAGGCAGCCCATGCATCGCGAACCACAGGAGCCGGTTTGAGGCTTCCCCGTAGTAGAGGCGGAATCCGTCTGCAGAGGTGGGCAGCAAGATGTTGGTCACGCCGGGCATCTCAGGATGGGTGACCTCCTGACCGCTTGCCGCCATCACACGGTCATCCTCGGACATGGCAACCGAGAGCCAGGCTGACTCCACCCCATGCAGCCCGCCCATCACCGCCGTGACCAGACCTCCGACCCCGCGCTTCGTCTCGATCCGGCCGTCGAGACTTGCAGAGAACGAGAAGGGTCCCCGGTTGGATGCGATGATCAGACGATGCCGTCCTTGCATGGGCGGCGAGCCTATCGGCCACAGTTACACTCCAAGATGTGGCAACCGAGCCGCCTCCAGTTCCGGTCTCTGCGTTGATACTCAAGGCTGGAACGCTCGCGTGGGCTCTGCTCGGCGTCATGGCGCTCGGCTTCGTTCTCTACAGGTACGCCCTCGCACCGGTGTCGGTGATCGTCGCTCCGGTGATCGTCGCGGTGATCATCGTCTACCTGCTGCACCCACTGGTCACCTGGTTCCAACGGTTCGGTATACCGCGAGCGCTGTCTGTCACGATGGTGTTCTCGCTCTTCCTCGTCGGGATGATCTGGTTCTTCTCGTGGCTGGTTCCGGCGATCGTCTCCCAGGTTTCGAACTTCGTCGACGAAGCTCCCGAACTTGCCCGCCGGCTCATCGGAGAGATCAACGACCTGGCCGCCGCGCGCGGGCTCTCTTGGAGGCTCGAGACTTCACCCCAGGAGATCGGCGACTTCTTCAGAGACAACCGCGATCAGATCATCGGCTTCCTCGGTGGGCTGGGCAATGTGGCGGGACAGATCGTGCACATCGGGGTGACCTTGGTAATCGGCATCATCCTGTCCATCTACCTTCTCGTCGATCTTCCAGGGATGCAGGAGCGCATGCGCGAGCGGATCCCTGTCGCCTATCGGGACGAGGCCTCGCAGCTGGGGCATCGGATCTCGTCAGCCATCGGAGGCTTCTTCCGAGGACAATTCCTCGTCGCCCTCTTCGTCGGGGTCGCGAGCGCTCTGGTGCTTACCTGGCCGGTTGGGCTGCCCTTCGCGGTCCTGGTCGGGTTGGTCGCAGGGATCTTCAACCTGATCCCGCTGATCGGCCCGTTCCTTGCGACGATCCCTGCGATCATCCTCGGTGTCACCTCGGATCGGCCCTCCAAGGCGCTGTACGCCGTGATCGCTCTGCTGGTCGTGCAGCAGATCGATAACCACATCATCAGCCCCAATGTGATGGGACGCACCGTTTCGCTTCACCCGATCACCGTCATGCTGGGGCTCTTGGTCGGCGGTACGGCTGCCGGAATCTTCGGCATGTTGGTGACGATCCCCATCATCGCGATCGCCAAGATCGTCGGTCTGCACATGTGGGCGCGACAGAGATCGAGGTTCGTGAGCCTCGATCCCTTCAACACCGCTTAGGTGCACGAGCAGCGGTTGTTCGGCCTTAGCCGCGACGATCGCTTCGAGGAGTTTCTTCAGGCCTTAGCTGCGACGATCGCTTCGAGGAGTTCCACCCAGCCGAGGTTCTGCGGTGCGCGCGTCACGAGCACACGCTCGTTCGCGACGCAGGCTTCTCGGAGCAGATCATCGCCCCGGAGTGCGTCGCCGACGATCACGCACCAGGCGGTAGACCCGGCCAGTTGTAGATCCGCGTAGGCATCTCCTATCGCGATCGCCTCCTCTGGTCTCCATCCACGATGCTGTAGGTGAGCGGTGACGCCAGCTCCCTTGGAGACCCCGCGAGGGATCAGGTGATAGGCGCGGCTCTCACCCTGCGCGAGACCGAGGTAGGCGCCATGCAGCCTTCCGTTGTCGTGGAGCGTCAACCAGTCGAAGCCAGCCTCCGCCAGAGCCCCGTCAACCTCTGCCACATCGACGCGACCGCGGAAGAGGTGCGTGCATTCCCGCCATGTGGACCATGGGGTGTGAGCTTCCAGACGATCGCCGAACCGCTCGTGTATCAGGTCCACCGCGCCCACCCGCTCCATCGTGCGGGCCGGCATCTCGTCTCCTTCGATCGGCGTGTCTCCGAAGAGCCGGATGACCGTCCGGCCGAAATCATCCCCGATCAAGGCTCCCATCTCGGCGATGACCGAGCCCATG
This sequence comes from Actinomycetota bacterium, assembly GCA_046565595.1. Classification (GTDB taxonomy): domain Bacteria; phylum Actinomycetota; class AC-67; order AC-67; family AC-67; genus JBKHYG01. The sequence continues at coordinate 13,159 of JBKHYG010000104.1, forward strand.
CCGAGCAGGCGGGCATCCGTCTGAAGCCCGCGCAATGCCCGCCCGCTCGTCGGCACGATCTCGACGCCGGCCTTACGCGCGGAATTCAGTGCGCGGACGGGCGCATCGGTGGGTTCTCCCTTGGGGTCATGCACGAATGAGCCGCCCGGTCCGAGCATGGTGCCGTCGAGATCGGTGTAGACCACGCGGATCTGCGCGAGCTCGTGGCGGATGGTCGAGAGAGGTCTGGGGTCAGCCATCTCGCCAGAGGATAGGCCGCTGAAGCAACCGGTCACGGCCAGCCGTCGAACCTCCTATCCTTCCGGACATGGGAAGCCTCATCGGACTTCGATGCCGCGAGTGCGGCCGTGAGTACCCAGCCGAACCGATCCATGTGTGCGAATGGTGTTTCGCGCCGCTGGAGGTCGTGTTCGATTACGCAGAGATCGCGAAATCGATCAGCCGAGCGACGATCGCTGATGGTCCTCGTTCGATGTGGCGCTACCACCAGCTCTTGCCGGCCGACGCCGATAAGCGCGTCGACCTGGGCGCCGGCTTCACGCCTCTGGTGCCCGCACCTCGCCTCGGTGCGGAACTCGGGCTGAGGGATCTGTGGTTGAAGAACGACACAGCCAATCCGACCCACTCTTTCAAGGACCGTGTCGTCTCGGTGGCGTTGACCGCCGCGAGATCCTTCGGCTTGACCACGGTCGCTTGTGCCTCGACGGGTAACCTCGCCAACTCGGTCGCTGCCCACGCAGCCGCCGCTGGGTTGCGTGCTTTCGTCTTCATCCCGTCAGATCTCGAGAAGGGCAAGGTCGTCGCGACCGCCATCTATCAGCCGAACCTGATCTCGGTCGACGGCAACTATGACGATGTGAACCGTCTCTGCTCGGAGATCGCAGGAAGTTACGAGTGGGGTTTCGTCAATGTGAATGTCCGGCCCTACTACGCCGAGGGATCCAAGACGATCGCTTTCGAGATAGCCGAGCAGTTCGGTTGGAAGGCGCCCGACCATGTCGTCGCTCCGATCGCGAGCGGTTCGTTGATGACCAAGATCCGTCGCGGCTTGGATGAACTGGTCAAGGTCGGACTGCTCGACGGTCACGAGACGAGGATCAGCGGCGCACAGGCTGATGGATGCTCCCCTGTGGCGGAAGCGTTCCGCAACGGCGAGGAGCACATCCGTCCGGTCAAGCCGCAGACCATCGCGAAATCCTTGGCGATCGGCAACCCGGCGGACGGCTTCTATGCGGTCAAGACGGCACGGGAGACGGGCGGGGCTATCGAGAGCATCAGCGACGACGAGGTGGTCGAAGGCATCCGTCTGCTGGCCCGCACCGAAGGGATCTTCACAGAGACCGCCGGGGGCGTCACGATCGGCAATCTGAAGAAGTTGGCCGAGGCAGGCATCGTCAAGCCAGAGGAGCGTGTCGTCGCGTTGATAACCGGAGATGGCCTGAAGACCATCGAGGCGGTCGAGACGACCGTCGCTCCCACCATGCAGATCCCGCCGCGACTCGAGGAGTTCGCGAAGAGGCTCCAGGAGGACTCGTGAGCATCACCGTCAGGATCCCGACCCCGCTTCGCAACACCACCGGTGGCGCTGCGGAGGTTCAGTGCGAAGGCTCAACGGTGCGCGCGTTGGTGGACGATCTTGAACGCCAACACCCTGGCATCAAGGAGCGGATATGCGAATCCGACGGCTCGATCAGGAGGTTCGTGAATGTCTTCGTCGGCGATGAAGACATCCGTTTCCTATCTGGCATCGAAACCTCTGTGAGTGAAGGTACGAGCCTGTCGATCATCCCGGCGGTCGCCGGCGGCGCTCGATAGCGCTGAGACGCCCTCGAGGGTGCTTATCAAGTTCCCTCCCATAATCCTTGATTCGGACTAAGTGCGTTCGTACACTTTCGGTCGGTGGTGGCTCCGTGCAACAGGCCGGGGCACCGCATGTCCGAAGGAGGTGAGGCGAAGATGCCTCCGAAGAAGAAGACGGCGAAGCGATCAACTGCGAAGAAGACGGCAGCCAAGAGGGCTCCCGCTCGCAAGACAGCTGCTCGCAAGCCCGCGGCTAAGAAGGCGACCGTGAAGAAGGCGACGCCGAAGAAGCGCGCGACGGCCAAGAAGGCCACCGCCAAGAAGACGACGGCTCGTAAGAAGACGGCAGCCCGTAAGCCAGCCGCGAAGAAGACGACGGCTCGTAAGAAGACGACCGCTCGTAAGCCTGCAGCGAAGAAGGCGACGGCTCGTAAGAAGACGACCGCTCGTAAGTCAACCGCCAAGAAGACGACCGCTCGCAAGCCCGCCAAGCGCAAGACTGCTGCCCGTAAGCCTGCAGCCAAGCGCAAGACGACGGCTCGCAAGACGACCGCTCGTAAGCCTGCAGCCAAGCGTAAGACGGCTGCTCGCAAGACGACCCGTCGTCCAGCTGCTCGCAAGACCGCGGCAGCACGCAAGCCGGCTCGTCGTCGTACGGCGAAGCGGTAATCACCAAGGAACAGTGCGGAGGCCCCCTCGTGGGGCCTCCGTCGTGTCTACGATCGGAACCATGGATCGGCTCGCGCAGATAGATGCAGAGGTGAGTGCATGCACCCGCTGTCCGCGCCTGGTGGATTGGCGAGAGGCAGCCGCATCGGATCCGCCGAAGCGATTCAAGGGTCAGGCATACTGGGCGCGAGGCGTGCCCAGCTTCGGGGATCCCCGGGCGAAGCTGCTGATCGTCGGCCTGGCACCCGCCGCTCACGGCGCCAACCGGACCGGCCGGATGTTCACCGGCGATCGTTCCGGAGACTTCCTCTACGCGTCCCTGCATCGGGTCGGGCTGTCGAACCAGGCGACGGCGGTGTCTGCCGACGACGGATTGCGATTGAGAGGAACCCGCATCACGGCGATGGTTCGTTGCGCACCGCCGGCGAACCAGCCGAGCACGAGCGAGCGGGACAACTGCTCGGAGTACCTGAGTCGCGAACTGGGCTTGCTAGCCCCGCGTGTCGTGCTTGCCCTCGGGGGACTGGCCTGGAGCGCAACGCATCGCCTCCTGAAGGGCGTGGCTCCCGAGGTCAGGCGGCCGAGGTTCTCGCACGGAGCGGAGGTCGAACTCGACGGGATCTGGGTCCTTGCCTCCTACCACCCAAGCCAGCAGAACACCTTCACCGGTCGCCTGACCGAGGCTATGGCCGACGCTGTCCTGGCAAGGGCCCGTGACCTGGCGGGTCTCTAGGCCTGGCGGAGTTGCAGGTCCGGGCCGCCTGGGGCTACTCTTAGCACTCGAGCCGAGGGAGTGCTAGCACTCTGCTCGGTCAGGTAACAAGCCAAGCCAGGGATGATCCCCGAGGCGCAAGGAGGAACAGATGCCTGCGAAGTTGATCCACTTCGATGAGGACGCACGCCGCAAGCTCGAGTCGGGAATGAACCAGCTCGCCGACGCGGTGCGTGTCACCCTCGGCCCCAAGGGCCGCAATGTCGTCATCGAGAAGAAGTGGGGCGCGCCCACCATCACCAACGATGGTGTGTCGATCGCCAAGGAGATCGAGCTCGAAGACCCGGTCGAGAAGATCGGTGCCGAGCTCGTGAAGGAAGTCGCCAAGAAGACCAACGATGTCGCCGGTGATGGAACCACGACCGCCACGGTCCTAGCGCAGGCGATGGTCCGCGAGGGTCTGCGCAATGTCGCAGCCGGAGCTAACCCGATGGGCCTGAAGAAGGGCATCGAGAAGGCCGTCAAGGCCGTCGTCGAACAGATCGCGTCGGTCGCCAAGGATGTCGAGGACAAGCAGCAGATCGCGCATGTCGCTGCGATCAGCGCCAACAACGACACCGAGATCGGCGAGCAGATCGCCGAGGCGATGGACAAGGTCGGTAAGGACGGCGTCATCACCGTCGAGGAGAGCCAGACCTTCGGTCTCGAGCTCGAACTCGTCGAGGGCATGCGCTTCGACAAGGGCTACATCTCGCCCTACTTCGCCACCGACATGGAGCGCATGGAAGCGGTCCTGGAAGACCCCTACATCCTGTTCGTCAACGGCAAGGTCTCGGCGGTCAAGGACCTCGTTCCTGTCCTCGAGAAGGTCATGCAGACCGGCAAGCCGATCGTGATCGTCGCCGAGGATGTCGAGGGTGAGGCTCTCGCGACGCTCGTCGTCAACAAGATCCGCGGCACCTTCAAGTCGATCGCCGTGAAGGCCCCCGGCTTCGGCGACCGCCGCAAGGCGATGCTGCAGGACATGGCCATCCTCACCGGTGGACAGGTCATCAGCGAAGAGGTCGGCCTGAAGCTCGAGAACGCGACCCTGGAACTGCTGGGGCGTGCCCGCAAGATCGTCGTCACCAAGGACGAGACCACGATCATCGAGGGCGCTGGCGACGCGGAAGAGGTCAAGGGCCGCGTCAACCAGATCAAGGCCGAGATCGAGCGCACCGATTCCGACTACGACCGTGAGAAGCTCCAGGAGCGTCTCGCCAAGTTGGCCGGCGGCGTCGCCGTCATCAAGGTCGGTGCCGCGACCGAGGTCGAGCTGAAGGAGAAGAAGCACCGTATCGAAGACGCCGTGAGCGCAACCAAGGCTGCGGTCGAAGAGGGCATCGTCGCTGGCGGTGGCGTGACCTTGCTGCAGGCCCAGACCGTCCTCGACAAGCTCGAACTGGCCGGCGACGAGGCGACGGGTGCGAACATCGTTCGTCGCTCACTCGAAGCCCCTATCAAGCAGATCGCGCGCAACGCCGGCCTGGAGGGTGGCGTCATCGTCGAGAAGGTACGCACCCTCGACACCGGATGGGGCCTCAACGCTGACAACGGCGAGTATGTCGACCTCATCAAGATGGGTGTCATCGATCCCGCCAAGGTCACACGCTCGGCACTGCAGAACGCCGGTTCGATCGCGGCTCTCTTCCTGACGACCGAGGCGGTCGTCTCCGAGAAGCCCGAGAAGACCCCGCCGCCGGTTCCGGGTGGCGAGCACGGGATGCCGGAGTTCTAAGCACACAGAACATATGACGAGAGGGCGGCCCGCGGGCCGCCCTCTTCCATGTCCTGGATATCTACCCGCGGCTCACCGGCGGATCTACGGTCTCAGGTGAGTCCCGGTGTTCGAAGTTCTCATCCTTGGAGTCACGGATCGCGTCCTCGGTCCTCTCCTGCGATGCTTCCAGCCGTTCACGCGCTGATGCGAGAGCCGATCTCTCATCCATGCCTTCGTCGCGCATCAGGTCTTCTGCGAGCGAGCGGATCTTGTCTTCGGTGCTCTTGTGGTCCATCGAACGCACCTCCCTGATGTTTCCATACCCGGCAGGAACTACTGCGAATCTCGGCATATCTGGGTTAGGTCCCGTCGAGAGGGGTATCCCACGATCGAGGCGCAGGGTCGGGCCCGATGTAGGAGGAAGTATGCAGAAGATCAGAGACCTGATGACCAGCAGCCCAATCATGCTGGAGGCGCGCACCAGTCTCTCCGAAGCAGCGCGACGCATGCGCGAGGAGGACATCGGAGATGTCCTGGTGTTGCGCGATGGCGTCTTCCGCGGGATCGTGACCGACCGCGACATCGCGATCCGCTGCGTTGCCGAAGGTAGGGACCCAGACCAGACGAGTTTGGGAGACATCTGCACCCAGGATGTAGTGACCATAGAGCCGGACGCAGACACGACCAAGGCGAAGCGTCTGATGGCGGAGTCGGCGGTGAGGAGGTTGCCGGTCGTCGAAGGCAAGAGACCGATCGGCATCATCTCGCTGGGAGATCTAGCGATCCAGAACGATCCCGCCTCGGTGCTAGCAGACATCAGTTCTGCCCCAGCCAATACCTGAGGAGGAAGCATGACACCTAAGGCTTGGACGGACAAGCGTGAACGCCAGTACCAGCACATAAAGGAGAGCGAACTCGATCAGGGACGGTCGAAGGACCGGGCCGAGGAGATCGCCGCAAGAACGGTCAACAAGCAGCGGAAGGAAGCAGGCGAGACGAAGGAACAGAAGAAGAAGGCCGACGACTAGAAGTGGACGGCCTCGGCTACTCTGGTCGACAGGAGGTAGAGAGCCATGGCCGTCAAAGAACGCATCGCCGGACTCGAAGATCAGACCCAGAAGTTCCTGTCGGGAACCAAGGGGCTCTGGATCGGAGGCGACTCGGTCGCTCCCACTGATGGAGAGACCTTCCCAACCTTGGATCCCTTCACCGATGAGCCGATCTGCGAGGTCGCCCACGCGGGGGAACGGGATGTGAAGAAGGCGGTCGAGGCTGCGCGTGTGGCATTCGACTCAGGCGGCTGGAGCGAGATCGACCCCCGGAAGCGCGCCAAGATCCTGTTCGCCATGGCGGACGCGATCGAAGCGAACCTGATCGCTCTTGCACAACTCGTGACCCTCGACAACGGCAAGCCGTTGCTGTTCAGTCAGGGCGAACTGGTTCACTCTGCGCAGGTCTTGCGCTACTACGCAGGCTTGGCAGACAAGGTGTACGGCGAGACCAATCCGACGGCATCGAACCAGTTCATCTACACGCTGCGCGAACCGGTCGGTGTGTGCGCGCAGATCATCCCCTGGAACTTCCCGGCTGCGATGGTCGCCTGGAAGGTTGCGCCCGCTCTGGCGTTCGGCAACACGATCGTCATGAAGCCGGCCGAGGAGACGCCGTTGTTCCCACTCTGGCTGGCTCAGGCTGCCAAGGACGCAGGCCTGCCAGACGGGGTCTTCAATGTCATCACCGGGGATGGTCCAACGACCGGTGCGGCCCTCTTGGACACCGATGGGGTCGACAAGATCGCTTTCACAGGATCCACCGAGGTCGGACGGCTCGTCATGCAGGCAGCATCGAAACGGATCACCAAGGTCACCCTCGAACTAGGGGGGAAGTCGCCCAACATCGTGTTCCCGGACGCCGATTTCAACCAGGCTGTCCCGCAGAGCGCCTTCGGCATCTTCTTCAATTCGGGCCAGGTCTGCACCGCGGGGTCTCGTCTGCTCGTGCAGGCGGATGCACATGACGGTTTCGTCGAGGCGATGACGACCGCAGCCGGCATGTGGAAGGTGGGAGACGGGCTCGAGGAAGGAACCATGGTCGGTCCGCTGGTCAGCCGCACGCAACTGGATCGGGTCAGCGGATACCTCGAGAAGGGCAAGAGCGAAGGCGCCAAGGCCGTGGCCGGAGGAGACCGCGTGGCCGACGCCAAGGGCTACATGGTTGAGCCGACGATCTTCACCGATGTGACACCCGACATGACGATCGCGCGCGAAGAGATCTTCGGGCCTGTCCTGAGTGTGCTGCGTTTCGAAGATACCGACGAAGCTATCCGCCTAGCCAACGACACCATGTACGGCCTCGCCTCCGCGGTATGGACCAAGGATCTCCAGACGGCTCACAGGGTTGCCCGAGGCTTGAAGGCGGGAACGGTCTGGGTCAACGGCTACGGCCAGAACGACCCTGGCGTGAGTTTCGGCGGCTACAAGCAGTCAGGCTTCGGCCGCGAGTTGGGTCCCCACGCCATCGAGGCCTATACGCAGGTGAAGAGCGTGTGGATGACCATCTGATCCGCGCCGCCGTCCTCCGCGAGGTCGGCGGACCGGTCGAACTGAGAGAGGTCACGCTGCTCGCACCGCGAGCGGGTGAGGTGCGCATCAAGGTACGCGCGGTCGGCGTGTGCCATTCGGATCTGAGCGTGCAATCGGGCGTGATCCCTTACCAGACGCCGTGCGTCCTAGGGCACGAATGTGCCGGAGAGATCCTGGACATCGGCCCGGGGGTGACCGACTGGCAGGTCGGAGACCGGGTGGTAGTGCAGTGGGTCCCGATGTGCCGGGAGTGTCGTTCGTGCCGTCGCGGAGAACCTCATCTTTGCTCGACCTATCTGCGTGTGGGCGGCCGGATGGACGACGGTGAGACACGGTTCCGCGAGGGGGAGCAGGAACTCGTTCACGGGATAAATGTCGGTGGCTACAGCGATGAGGTCGTCGTTAGGCAGACGGCGATCACCGCGCTCCCCGGAGATGTGCCGTTCGAGACCGGAGCCGTGATCGGGTGCGGATTCCTGACCGGTTGGGGCAGCGTCAACAACATCGCGAAGGCGACCAAGGATGAGGCTGTCGCGATCTTCGGTGCCGGCGGGGTCGGGCTCAGCGCCGCGATGGCTGCACGAGCCGCGGGCGCGATCGTGGCCGTCTTCGACCCGCAGGAGGAGAGGCGGGAACTGGCGAGCGGCGTGCTCGAACATGCGGTGAAGGTCGCTCACCCCGACGACGCGGTCGGTGTCATGAAGGAACTCGCTGGTGATCGGCCCGATGTCGCCATCGACGCCGTTGGACGGGCCAAGGTCCAACTCGATGCGTTGAGTCTCGTGCGGCCGGGCGGACGGGTCGTGATCGCCGGGGTCAACCCGACCGAGACGATAGAGATGCCCGGATACGCCTTCGGCATCCAATCCAAGCGGGTCTTGGGAGCATGGTTCGGAGGATGCGACCCGCAGCGGGATCTGCCCGCTGTCCTTGATGGATGGCGGGATGGCAGCCTTCCGATCGACCGGCTCATCACCTCGGTGCGACCGCTTACCGAGGTCGCGCTGGCGCTGGACGACCTTCGCCAGGCCCGCGGGATCCGAACCGTCCTGGTCCCTTAGGACCGCCCCCGGGGATCCGAACCGTCCTTGTCCCCTAGGACCGGCGTGAGACCGCGGCCTGAGCCAACTCAACCAGCCCGGTAGCGACCTCGTCCGGCAGCGGCACCGATCGGACGGCGTCCAGTGCGCGCGTGAGGCACTCTTCGATCAACTGCAGGACCCGATCGACCGACCCGGTCTCCCGAAGCACGCTCCTGATCTCGTCAGCTCCTAGGTCGGTCAGTGCCGCATCGCCCAGATGTTCATCGAGTTTCGCGTTCTGATCGGCGTCGGCGCGCTCACGCGCGAAAGCGACCAAGGTGGTCTTCTTCCCTTCGCGTAGATCTCCGAAGGCGTCCTTGCCCGTGGCCTCAGGGTCTCCGAAAGCGCCGAGGATGTCGTCTCGCAACTGGAACGCTTCTCCCACGGGCGGCCCGAAAGATCGGAGCATCTCCAGGACCTCCTCGGGTGCGCCTGCCAGCGTCGCCCCGATGAGTAGCGGCCTCTCGACGGTGTACCGACCGGACTTCAAGATGCTGATCCTGCGCGAGCGCTCCGCCGTCACCGCATCAGTGACCGACGCGTGCAGATCGAGGAACTGGCCCGCGATGACCTCTTCCCTCATCAGGTGGTACTGAAGGTTCGGTGCCGTCTCGGCTCCGACGGTCTCCCACCAGAGGCGGTCGGCGAGGACCATCGCCATATCGCCGGCGAGGATCGCTGCGGACGCTCCGAAGCGAGACCTGTCGCCCACCAGATCCGGCAGTTCGCCGAGTGCGACATGCGACGAGGCGACTCCGCGCCTCATCGGCGAACCGTCCATGACATCGTCGTGCATCAGGGCGAAGCAGTGGAGCAACTCGAGGGCGGCTGCCGCCTGAGCCGCCCGCTCGATGTCTTCACCTCCGCCGGCCCGGTAACCCATCAGACAGAAGGCAGGACGCAGGCGCTTTCCGCCTGCCCGGATGCTTCTAGAGATCTCTCGGTACAACTCCAGCGCGTCCTCGGCGGACTCGCTGGCGGTCGCCAGGTAGCGCTCGAGGGCCGCATCCACGAGCTGCCGGTCGTCGTCTCGGACCCTTGACATCGGGCGGCACGATAGCCCCTCAGGTCCGCTTCGACCCGCTCAGGTCCTCCCACTATCATCGCCACGAACCCGTGAAGACCTTCCGCCGACTGTCCCTCGCCACCACGGTAGCCACGATCCTCGTCATCGCGATCGGCGGCTATGTGCGTTCGAGCGGTTCCGGCGACGGCTGCCCGGACTGGCCCAAGTGCTTCGGGAAGTGGTACCCGCCGCTCGATTTCCATGCGATCGTCGAGTACACGCATCGGTACGCGGGGGCCATCGCCATCGGCTTGCTCATCGCAACCGCGGTGGTCGGGATCCGGCGCCACAGGTCGGATCCCCGCCTGCTGTGGCCGACCCTGGTCGCTGCCTTCGCGATCCTCATGCAGGCGGGACTGGGCGGCATCGTCGTCGCCGTGAAGGAGAGGGCGAAGACCGACCCGAGTTTCGCGCGGTTCGAAGGGCCTCTCGTGACCTTCCACATCGCGACCGCGATGATCCTGATCGCCATGCTGGTGCTGATCACGATCAGAGCTTGGCGACTCGAGGTTGCCCAGCCGATGCCCATCGTCGGCCGCAGGACCCAGGCCTGGCTGGCAGCCGCCGCTGGCAGCGTGTATGCGCTGATCCTGGTCGGGGCGTACATGAGAGGCGAACATGCCTCTCTAGCCTTCACCGACTGGCCCCTGATGGATGGAAGCCTCCTACCGAGACTCGATGGCCGCTTCGGCATCCACTTCGCTCACCGCGCGGCCGCTGGACTGACCGGACTCGTGGTCTTGGGCGCAACCGTGCATGTCTACAGGCGCGTGAGTTTCTCTCATGTTCGCCGCCTGACCTTCGTCGCCGCAGCTGCCTTCGCCATCCAGGTGGTGGTCGGAGGCCTCCAGGTACTCACCACACTGGCTCCGGTCCCCGTCGCCCTTCATGTCCTGCTGTCGGCGCTCATCTGGGCATCTCTCGTGGGGGCATGGTCGCTCTCCCGGCCTCTTGCCAGGGCCGGGGCGGTGCGCGCGAAGAAGCATCGACGCTCCTTCGGAGCGGCCCCTGACCCCGCCCCGATCTCGGGTGCGCAGGTCGGTCTTGCCGTCTCGCAGAGGAACTTTTCCTCGACCCTCGGTGCATATGTCGCTCTGACGAAGCCGCGGATCATCCTGCTGTTGCTGATCACGACCGTGCCTGCGATGGTGCTAGCTGCTGGCGGCATGCCGAGCCTCGGGTTGATTGGGGCCACCCTCCTGGGGGGAACCTTGGCAGCTGGATCGGCCAACACCATCAACATGATCATCGACCGAGACATCGATGCGCTGATGTCCAGGACGCGGCGCCGTCCGCTCCCCACCCACCTGGTCACTCCCGAGCGAGCCCTCATCTTCGCCATGAGCCTCGCTGCCATCTCGTTCTGGTTCATGACCGCTACGGTCAACCTCACCGCCGCGCTCCTTGCCCAGAGCGCGATCGCCTTCTATGTCTTCGTCTACACCTTGCTCCTGAAGCGCAGCACCCCCCAGAACATCGTCATCGGGGGAGCTGCGGGCGCGGTCCCCGCGCTGGTCGGGTGGGCAGGGGTCACCGGGACCCTCCATCTGGAAGCCTGGCTGTTGTTCATGATCATCTTCGCCTGGACCCCGCCGCACTTCTGGGCGTTGGCGATCAGATACTCCAAGGATTACGAGGCGGCGGGCGTTCCGATGCTGCCGGTCGTGGCAGGCCGCGAGCGGACCGAACGCTCGATCCTGCGTTACACGGTCGCCACCGTCGCGCTCAGTCTGGGGCTCTGGGGGGTTGCCGACCTGGGGCCGCTCTACGGGGTGGCTGCGATCGGTCTCGGGGCCTGGTTCCTGCGAGATGCCTGGCGGATCCGTAGGGGGACCACCGTCGCTTCGGCCATGGCGGTCTTCAAGACATCGATCATCTACCTGGGCCTGCTCTTCCCGGCGGTCGCAGCCGATGTGCTCGTCATGGGAGCGCTCCGTTGAGCCGCACTCATGCACAAGCGTACGAGCCTTCCGTGCGGCCGTTGCGTCACGGTCTGGTAGGAATCAGACCTACAAGCCGCCGATGCGGCGCTCGCGGGGGGACCATGAGCGTAGGGCCCCTCATCGTTCTATGTCACCGAAGGGGAGCATGCGACAGATGAGGCTCAAGGGTCGGCCACTCCGGCCGCTGCTAGGCGCGTTGGCGCTCCTGTTCCTTGCGGCCTGTGCCAAGGATGCGCCGCAGGACTACCTAGAACCCGCCGGACCTCTCGCAGAGAAGGTGGACTCCCTGTTCCGTCCGGTCTTCTGGATCGCAACCGCGATCTTCTTCATCGTCGAGGGCTTGTTCATCGTCGCGATCATCAAGTTCCGTGATAGGCCAGGCAAAGCTGACCCCAAGCAGATCCACGGGAACGCCAAGGCGGAGATCGCCTGGACCATCGCTCCGGCTCTGCTGATGCTAGGCGTGGCGATCCCGACGGTCGTTACCATCTTCGACATCCAGCCCAAGCGGACCGACGATCAGCTGACCGTCAAGGTCGTCGGCAAGCAGTGGTGGTGGGAGTACGAGTATCTCGACACAGATCCGAAGATCATCACCGCCAACGAGCTGGTCATACCGACCGATCGTCAGGTATTCCTAGAACTCGAGAGCAGCGATGTCATCCACTCCTTCTGGGTCCCCAAACTGGCGGGCAAGCAAGATGTTGTCCCGGGCCGAACCAATACGATGACCTTGATCGCGACCGAACCCGGTGAGTACTACGGCCAGTGCGCAGAGTTCTGCTCGGTGAGCCACGCCAACATGCGGCTCCGGGTCCGCGCGATGGAGCCGACCGATTTCGACGCATGGGTCGCGGACATGGCCGCCCCCGCTGTCCAGGACAGCTCCGTGTCCGAGGGTCGGGACCTGTTCGTGAACAACTGCGCGATCTGCCACCAGATCCGAGGACCGGGCGACGAGTATGCCTCTAACACGGGCCCCAACCTCACTCACTTCGCCGAGCGGAAGACCTTCGGGGCCGCAACCTTCGACCTCGGCGAGGAGGATCTGATCCGCTGGGTCGCTAACGCTCGCGCGTTGAAGCCCGGCGTGATCATGCCGGTCTTCGAGGACATCCTCTCCGAGGCTGAGATCCGTTCCATCGTCGCTTACCTGTTGACCCTCGAGTAGGAGCTAAGAAGAGATGACGACACTCGCTCCGACCGCGAAGAAGGAACTCTTCTCGCGCCCTAAAGCCACCACCGGCTGGGCGTCGTGGTTCACGACCGTCGACCACAAGAAGATCGGCATCCTCTACGGATGGACCTCGTTCGCGTTCTTCCTGCTGGGTGGCTTAGAGGCCATCTTCATCCGCCTGCAACTGGCCAAGCCGAACGGCACGGTCCTGTCGGCTGAGTTGTACAACCAGTTCATGACGATGCACGGGCTGACGATGATCTTCCTCGTCGTGATGCCGCTATCGGCAGCGTTCTTCAACTACTTCATCCCGCTGATGATCGGCGCCCGCGATGTGGCGTTCCCGAGGTTGAACGCATACTCGTACTGGGCATACCTGTTCGGAGCGATCTTCCTGTACTCGAGCTTCTTCCTTGGCGGCGCGCCGAACGGAGGCTGGTTCGGTTACGCGCCGCTGTCGGTTCAGGATGTGGCGGGCAGCGTCCCTATGGCGAACAACATGACCTTCTACGCGCTAGGTCTGTTGTTGCTCGGCATCGGCTCTACGGTCTCGGCAGTCAACCTGACCGTAACGGTCATCAACATGCGGGCCCCCGGCATGAGTCTCACGAAGATGCCCGTCTTCGTGTGGATGAGTTTCGTCGTCCAACTGCTGTTGGTCTTCGCGCTTCCGATCATCACCGTCGCGCTGTTCCTGATGCTGTTCGATCGGGTGCTTGGGACGAACTTCTATGCCAACGGCGGCGATCCGGTCCTCTGGCAACACCTGTTCTGGCTCTTCGGACATCCCGAGGTTTACATCTTGATCCTGCCCGCCATGGGTATCGTCAGCGAGATCCTGCCGGTCTTCGCCCGCAAGCCCCTGTTCGGGGCCAAGGTCGTCATCTACTCAGGTATCGCCATCGGGTTCATGGGCTGGGGAGTGTGGGCTCACCACATGTTCGCCTCGGGTCTAGGTCCGGTCGCCAACGCCGCGTTCGGCGTCTCGACGATGTTCATCGCAGTACCTACAGGGGTGAAGATCTTCAACTGGTTGGCGACGATCTGGGGCGGGCGTCTGAGCTTCAAGACCCCCATGCTTTTCGCGATCGGCTTCGTGACGCAGTTCGTCATCGGCGGCCTATCCGGGGTGACCCACTCGATCGTCCCTCATGATGCACAGCAGACCGACACCTACTACATCGTGGCTCACTTCCACTATGTCTTGTTCGGCGGCGCCATCTTCGGTCTGTTCGCAGGCATGTACTACTGGTGGCCGAAGGTCTTCGGCAGGCACCTGAACGAGGCCATGGGCAAGATCCATTTCTGGATCATGTTCATCGGATTCAACCTCACCTTCGGTCCCTTCCACATCCTCGGGCTGCAAGGGATGGCGCGACGCACCTACAGATACGGCGAGAACATGGGTTGGGATACCTGGAACCTCGTTTCGACGGTCGGAGCGCTGATCATCGCCCTGAGCGTCCTGGTTTTCATCTACAACGCCATCTGGAGCCGCACCAAGGGCCAGGTCGCCACCGCGGACCCGTGGGATGGCCGTACCCTTGAGTGGACCACCTCATCGCCTCCGCCGGAATACAACTTCGAGACCGTTCCCACCGTCAAGGAGTTCGACGACTTCTGGCACACCAAGTACATCGAGGACAAGGAAGGTCGCCCGCAGCCTGTGCCGGCTGGCGCACAGAGCGAGTCATCCACCGATCATGGTGGTCACGGCATCCACCTACCTTCGCCCTCATACATGCCGCTCATCTCGGCGGCCGGCCTGCCCCTCCTCGCCTGGGGTCTCATGTTCGGTTGGTACCTGTCTGCGGTCGGGGTCGTCCTGATGGTCGCAGGCGCGTTCGGCTGGGCGATGGAACCTGACACCGAGTGATCGTCTAGGAGAGCTGATGTCTGCAGTCACCCACGAAGAGGCCGGGCACCACACCAGCACCGGCATCCCCAACACCAAGTTGGCGATGTGGACCTTCCTTGGGTCCGAATGCCTGCTGTTCGGTGCCCTGATGAGCGTGTACCTGCTGTATAGGGGCAACTCGGGAGCCGGGCCGGCACCCTACGATGTGTACGACATCCCCTTCACCAGCGTGTCGAGCTTCGTGCTCCTGATGAGTTCGCTGACGATGGTCCTGTCGCACTCGGCGGCGGTAGACGGGAACAAGACCAAGGCTCGGACCTGGCTGCTGACCACGGCTGGGCTGGGTTCGGTGTTCCTGGCGGGGCAGGTCTACGAGTTCACCGTCTTCGTGAAGGAAGGTTTCACGCTGACGACCTCACCAGCCAGTTCCGCGTTCTTCGTCCTCACCTCGTTCCACGGGGCGCATGTGACCATAGGGATCCTGATGCTCGTCTCGCTCGTATTCATGAGCCTCCGTGGGTACGCCAAGGCGGACTCGCCGCAGACCATCGAGTATGTCGGCCTGTACTGGCACTTCGTGGACATCGTCTGGATCGTGCTCTTCACGCTGGTGTACCTGATCCCGGGTCCGGAGGTGGGCTACTGATGTCGTCGGGCGCGCATCCCAACGCGAAGCTCTATGTCAAGGTCGCCGCTTGGCTCGCGGCCGTCACCGGCCTAGAGGTGCTGCTTAGCTATGTGACGCTTCCGTCTCTGGTCCTGCTGGCGTCTCTGATCGTGCTGTCCTTGATCAAGTTCGTGGTGGTCGTGGGGTACTTCATGCACCTGAAGTTCGACCAGCCGCTGCTGCGTAAGCCGCTGCTCGCCGGACTCATCACAGCCTTCACGGTCTACTCGATCGTGTTGTTCAACATGATCATGCATTCGAACACCCCGACCTGATCCACGATGGAAGCACCGTTCTCGTGGGCATGGCATCCGCATCCGGATGCCTGGCTGCTGGTAGGGATCCTGGTGATCGGGTACCGGATAGCTCTGCGCAGACGCGAAAGGACATCTACCGATCCGTTCGAGGTCGTGTCGACGCGCCGTCAGCGTGGGCTCTTCTATGGCGGTTGCTTGGCCCTGCTGATATCTGGTGAATGGCCCATCCACGATCTCGCGGAGGGCTACCTATACAGCGTTCACATGATCCAGCACCTCATGCTGACGCTGTTGGTGGCCCCGCTGCTCTTGGCAGGCTTGCCCGCTTGGCTGTTCCGCAAACTGTTGCCGGGGCCACTCATGCGGGTTGCCCGGACTCTCTCGAGGCCGTTGATCGCGCTGATCGTGGCGAACTCGGTGCTCGTGCTGACGCACTGGCCGCTGCTGGTCAACCGGAGCATCTCCGACGAGTTCCTGCACCTCGGCCTGCATGTCGTCGTAGTGGTCGCGGCCTGGATCATGTGGATGCCCGTCCTGTCCCCGGTGCTCGAGATCCCGAAGCTCGCGAAGCCGACGCAGGCCGGCTATCTGTTCCTCCAGTCGCTGGTGCCGACGGTTCCCGCTTCCTTCCTGACCTTCGGCGCGGCGCCTCTCTACAAGGCTTATGAGATGTTCCCCCATCCCTTCGGAGTCTCGACGCTCGACGATCAGCGGACCGCTGGCTTGATCATGAAGCTGGTCGGCGGCTCGGTTCTGTGGATCGTGATCACCGTGATCTTCTTCGCATGGTTCTCGATGGAATCCCGTCACGGGGTTGATGCGCTGGCCCACGCCGGCACGGACCGTGACCTAGACCGCATGGAGTTGCGATCCTGATGACCGAATTCCGTTCCCGCATCCTGATCCCGCTGATGATCCCGGTGGTCGGGTTGATCGGTGTGGGGATCTTCGTGTTCGCCTTCTCCCGTGTCCTGTTGGCTGTCCCGAAGTACTGGTCGGTCTCGCTGGCGATACTGCTCGCTGCTGAGCTGCTCGCGGTGGGAGCGATCTTCGCGGCGGTGCGCCGGGTGGACAGGAACCAGCGGTTGCTGGCCGGTCTGCTGGGGGTCATCGTGTTGATCGGAGGCGGCGTGGGTCTGGCCAACGGGATCCGTCCGATAGAGCATCGCGCCGAGCCGATCACGATCGTGGGGGTCAACCTCGCCTTCGAACCAAACGATGTCGTCTTCCCCGTAGATACCGACTTCGACCTGGTGTTCGACAACCAAGATGCCGGCATCCCTCACAATGTTGCGATCGCCTCGACGGATGGGACGACCGTCTTCTCTGGCGAGATATTCAACGGCGCAGAGAGTCGCGTCTACGCGGTTCCAGCGCTGGCTGCTGGCGACTACACCTTCCGATGCGATGTCCATCCCGACATGGTCGGAACCGCGGTCGCGAGCGACGAAGCCGGAGCCGAAGGTGGAGACGGCGTGCATGACCCCGATGCGCCTGACGGAACCGGAGGAGCAGATGAGGGCCAGGGGCCCTCGGACTCCGAGGCGCCAGGTACTCCCGTACAGTCGACCACCGTGGTCGCAAGCGATCTGGCATTCGATGTGAACCAGATCGCGTTCCCCGCTGATGCGACCGTCGAGGTCGTCCTCGACAATCAAGACGCGGGTGTCCCTCACAATATCGCCTTCTACAGCGACGAGTCCCGCGGCGAGACGATCGCGAAGGGCGAGATCATCACCGGACCGGCCCAGGACACCCTCATCTTCAAGACGCCGGGTGCAGGCACCTACTTCTTCCTATGCGATGTCCATCCGGACATGCGGGGCGAACTCGTCATCACATGAAACAGGACATCTTCGGAACGCGCGTCATCGATAGGCGCGCGTTCCTGCGTTCCAGCCTGTTGGTGACGGCCGGCGGCCTGCTCGTCGCATGCTCCAAGCAGGCCTCTCCTGAAGGCCTTTCGGTATTCGCGGGCGGAAGCGACTATCTGTCAGAGGTCGCGCAACCCTTCACATTCGGCCTGCTCGATCCAGCGGGCCAGCCGCTAGAAGGCGACGCTGGACGCGTCCGGGTCGCTTTCGTGCCGCCGGCCGGGAAGGGGTCTCGTTTCGAGGCCGATGCATCCTGGCAGCCGTTCCGCACGGCCTCTCTGAGAGATGTGAGCGGAACCGACCCACGCGGCTATTTCTTGACCACCATGACATCGATGCCCGCGGGCCTGATCGATGTTCATGTCGAAACTCCGCGTGGTCGAGGTATGACGACGGTCCAGGTGACCGAGGATCCGGTAGCCCCGGTGCGCGGAGACATCCCTCCCGCCCTGGTCACCCCCACCACGGACCGGCCGCGAGGGGTCGAGGATGTGTGTACCCGCAAGCCGGCGTGCGGACTGCACGAGATGACGCTCGAGTCAGCTGTCAACCGCGAAGGCCCAACGGTCGTCCTGATCGGATCTCCGCTCCTGTGCTCGAGTCGCATGTGTGGCCCGGTGCTCGAAGAGTTGTTGTCGGTGACCGAGGCGAGGACGGAGGCTAACTACCTGCATCTCGAGCCCTACGCCTCACGCTCGACGATCGACCTGACGGAGGTCATGAAGCGCTGGAACCTTCCCAGTGAACCTTGGCTCTTCGTGCTACAGGACGGAGTGGTCCGTGAACGCTTCGAAGGCCCGGTGCGGGCCGCAGCGATGGTCGCCGCGATCGACGCGGCCAGCGCCTAGCAGGCTCTCCGCCGCGATCGACGGGTTGCGGGTTCGGCGCGACACTCGAGCCCCCTAGTATCGGCTCTGTGGATCGGGTACGAACGCTTCGCCGGGTGATCGCCGACGCCGGCGATCTCGTGGTCGCGTTCTCAGGAGGCGTGGACTCTGCACTGGTCGCAGATGTAGCGAGCGAGGTCCTAGGCGATCGTGCTCTGATCGTGACCGCGGTATCACCGGCTCTCGCCGCGCGGGAACGGGCCGACGCCGCCCGCCTCGCGGCGGCAAGAGGCTGGAACCACATCGAGGTCGTCACCGACGAGCTTTCGAAGGCTGGCTATCGCCGCAACGCAGGCGACAGGTGCTATTTCTGCAAGGAGACGCTGTTCGAGTCCCTGGCTCCGCTGGCGGCGGAACGCTCGGCGCGTATCGCTGTCGGCACCAACCTCGATGATCTTGGCGACCACCGCCCAGGCATCACAGCGGCACGCGAGGTCGGCGTGCTCACTCCTCTGGTAGACGCGGGCCTCACGAAGTCCGCTGTCCGAGAGCTTGCCCGATCGAGAGGGCTCGATGTTGCGGACAAGCCGGCAACGCCCTGCCTATCCAGCAGGATCGCCTACGGGGTCGAGGTAACAGCCGAGAGGTTGTCGAGGATCGCCGAAGCCGAATCCTTCCTACGAGAACTGGGCCTACCCGACCTCCGTGTCAGAGACCATGGTGACCTGGCCCGGATCGAGGTTCCAGAAGCTGACATCACGAGGATCGCTGCTCATGCCAGCAGCATCGAGAGTCGCCTGAAGGACCTGGGTTTCCTGTTCGTGACACTGGATCTAGGCGGCCTCCGCAGCGGAGGGCTGAACGCGCTTCTGACGCGGATCGAGCGTGTCAGGCCATAATGGGACCATGGCCAAGAAGCGCGTGCACCTGACCTTCCCCGAGAAGCTCATCCAAGAGCCGGTCATCTTCCGGCTTGCCACCGACTTCGGCATCGTGACGAACATCCGTCGCGCCAATGTCGAAGATTCCTACGGCTGGGTAATCCTCGAGATGGAAGCCGATGACGAGACCCTCACTCGAGGTATCGAGTATCTGCGAGACAAGGGCGTAGAGGTGACCGACGCGGAAGGCGACGCCGTCGCAGGCTGAGCGTTGAGCGGCGTCCTGTTGGATGTCGTGGTCGCCGGCTTCCTGGGTTTCGCGCTGTGGCGCGGCTGGAAACGGGGCCTGGTTCGGGCGATCGCCAAGGTCTTGGGCCTGATCGTCGCCACGGTGGCTGCTGCACTGCTCCATTCCCCGGTCGCGAGCATCCTGGCGGGCCTCGGCGTCTCTGACTCATACGATGATGTCCTGGCCGCCGGGATCGTGTTCCTCGGGGTCATCATCGGTTTCCGACTGGCCGGAGACACCATCGCAAGAGCTCTTCGTTTCACCAAGATCGGTGGTATGGCCGACGCTGGGATCGGCGCGGCGATCAGCGGGATATGGGCCCTTGCCCTAGTCACCCTGGTATTGCTTGGGATCAGCTTGTTCGAGGATTCTGCCGCTGCTAGAGCCGTCGAAGACTCCGAGCTTGCCAGTTCGATCGTCGAGGGAGCCCCCGACCTGGTCGAGGCGGCCGCGGATGCGGATCTGCGACGATGGCTCCTGGAGATCCTCAGACCCGAGGAAGCAGGGGAACGAGGCTCGAGCGAAGAATCCTGAACCGTTGACCTGCGAGTTCTGGGAGGAAGCTGATGAGGAAGTTGCCAGCTCTGGCGTTGATCGGCGCCGTTATCGGTACCGTCGCCCTTGCCCCTCTGGGAGCGAGCGCTGACGAGTCCCTCTACGCAGGGTTCGCAGCGAAGCCGATCACACCGGTCGGTCCGTCTCCGGAGGGATGGGACTTCTGGTCCAGTCCTCAGACCGGGGTCTGGTCCGAACCCTACGATGACCGCAACGGCAACGGCTGTTTCGATAACGGCGAGGCCTTCACAGACGACCCGCGCAACTCGCTGATCGACCCGCAATCCACGGCCAAGTTCGATGGGATCTGGACCAACGCCGGCTTCGGAGGCAAGTGCGCCAAGGGGGCATACGACGACACATGGGCCCGGGTCGCCCTGCTGACCGTCGGCGACAAGACGGCCGCGTTGGTGTCGCTCGATGTCGTCGGTTTCTTCTACGAGGAGATCGAACGGATCCGGACCGAGTTGGATGCGGCCGACCCAGACCACGGTGTGGACATGGTCGTGGTCGCCTCTACCCACACCCACGAGGGTCCCGACACGATGGGGTTGTGGAGCAACACCCCCTACGCGGTGGACGGCAAGTTCCCTCTGTATCAGGCGTACATCCGTTCACAGGTCGTTGACGGGATCCTCGAAGCCAAGGCGGCCAGCAAGCAAGCCGTGATGAAGGCGGCGACCGTCGAACACACCTTGGGCATCCGCGACTCGCGCCCACCGAATGTGATCGACCCGATGGTGCAGGCCGCGCAGTTCATCAGCGTCGAGGACGGCGAGACGCTGGGCACCATGGTGAACTGGTCCAACCATCCAGAGGCCCTTGCCAGCGGCAACCCGTTCATCTCTAGTGACTTCCCGCACGGTACCCGCCAGAAGATGGAGTCCGAGTTGGGCGGCACTTCGGTGTACTTCTCGGGGAGCGTCGGAGGGCTGATGACGCCGCTCGGTTACAACATCGAGGCAACCAACCCCGCAACAGGTGAACCTTACGGTTCGAAGGTTTCGTTGGCGCGCACCTACTACATCGGCGAGAAGGTCGCTGACGCGGCCATCGCCGCGCTGGCCGATGCTCCGGTCGAGAGTCCATCGACATTGGGGATCGACGCTCGCGAGGTATTCATGCCCGGCGACAACCTGACGCTGCGTGCGTTGAACGCCGCGGGGATCTTCGACAAGCCGACCTACACCGCCGGCGTCGACCTCGGCCGCCTGGGTGATGAGTTCAAGACGCAGTTGGTGAGCGTCGCTCTGGGCAGCGTCCGGTTCCAGACCGTTCCTGGTGAGTTGTTCCCGGAGATCGAGCTAGGCGGCTATGGCCGCCCAGACTGCCCCCAGGCGGATACTGGTCGTCCATACGAGCCGATCATCCGTGACCAGTGGGACGACGAGCACCTGTTCGTACTCGGTCTCGGCCAGGACGAACTCGGTTACATCGTCCCGGGGTATGACTTCTGGATGTACGGCGCTCCCAACGACGAGCAGCCGCGTCCGCTCGTCGACATCGGGGCACTCGAGAAGACCGATCCGTGTGGCGAGAGCCATTACGAGGAGACCGTGAGCGGATCCAGCGTCCTGGCCCCAGTGGTCGCTTGCACGGTCGCCGACCTGGCTGGCAAGGATCCCTACGCGGATCCTGAGGCCTATCCGGCGTGCACCTCGGAGAACACCACGACGGGGCCGCAGGGCCTGCACCTGGACTCGCTCATCCCCTAGTAGACCTGCACCGATCAGATGACGGCGACCCCGCGATGGGTCGCCGTCTCGTCGTTGGGTATGGTCCAGGGTGTGGAACCACGCATAGCCATCGTTGGAAGCTTCTCGACCGGCAAGACCACGCTGGCCGAGGCGGCAGCAGGACCGCTCGGCCTGCCCCTGCTGCCCGAGGTCGCCCGAGAGGTCGCCTCGGAAGGCTTCCAGTTGGACAAGGACGCGACCCCCGAGGTCGAGACCTTGATCTTCCTGCGCCAGTACCGCAACGAGATGCAGCACAGGACCTTCGTCAGCGACCGGTCGCTTATCGATGTGATGGCCTACGCCGCCTGGGTACTCGAGAATCAGAGACGCCGTAGAGAGTTCGCTCTCTGGGACACCTGCGTAGATATCGCTGAACACCGGCTACGCACCCAATACACCCACATCTTCTACCTGCCTATCGAGTTCGGGATCGTCTCGGATGGCCTTCGCCCCATGGACCCCGAGTTCCAGCGGGACATCGACCAGAGGATCCTCGGGCTGCTGGACCGTTACAGCCTGAAGTGGGACACCCTCACTGGTTCGGTCGAAGAGCGTCTAGAGGCCCTCACAGCCGCCGTAACCGAGCGGTAACAGCGCTGCCCTAACCTCACCCCCATGGCGGTGGGGACTCACCCAGCGATCGTTGCCATGCGCGATGAGCGTGCTCGACTCGCGGCCGATCTCAGGGCCAAGAGGCTCGATGGACTGGCCTTCTGTCGGGCCATGAGTCAGGCGATGGACCAGGCTCTAGGTCAGATCTGGTCGGGCCTGCAGGTCCCGGGCACGGTCAGCCTGGTCGCACTGGGAGGCTATGGCCGAGGGATGCTCGCCCCCAGATCCGATGTCGATCTGATGGTCCTGCACGCCGAGAAGGACGATGTCGGGGGACCGGTGCAGCCTCTGTTCTACGCGCTGTGGGATGCCGGCCTGAAGGTCGGCCATGCCGTCCGGTCGCCCAAGGAATGCTTGAAGCTGGCCAAGACGAACCTCGAGGCAGAGACGAGTTTCCTCGACATGCGCCTGTTGGCCGGCGATGCGGATCTGCTCGACGGGCTGCGGGAGCGGTCTTGGGCGTTCACCCGCAGGCGCGGCGCAGCCTTCATCGAAGATGTGCGAGAGATGATGCGACTCCGCCACGCAGCCCACGGATCGGCGACCAGCCAACTCGAACCCAACATCAAGGAGGGCACCGGAGGGTTACGCGACCTGCATGTCCTCGACTGGTTCGGGGTCGTCGTCGGAGATCTGGTCGAGGAGAGGTTGCTGGATCCCGAGGGTCGCGCTGAACTAGATACCGCCCTGGAGCTGCTCATGCGGACGCGTTCGCATCTGCACCTGGTCGCCGAACACACCACCGACATCCTGCCGTTCCAACTGCAGCGACCGGTAGCAGAGGCGATGGGATATTCCGATGGCGAGGAACTCGCAGAAGATTCCTTCATGAAGGATCTCTTCTCAGCGACCAGAGCGGTCGAACTGACCGTCCAGTCGATGGCGGCAGAGGTCTCCGCGTTGGACCGCAAGGTCCCTCGTGATGCCAAGCGCTCCGGTCCCTTCGTCGTGGCCGGAGGGCGGGTCTTGCTGGAGGGACGACTGGATCTGGACTCGCGGCCCGAGGACGCCATCGCGTGTTTCGCGCTGGATGCCGTGCCCGGAGCCGCCGCCATGCGTGCGGTCCGGATGGGCCTGCGCAACATCGACACGCTGGCGGTTACCCCGCCAGTCCGCGACGCGTTCCTGCGTCTGCTGCGGCGCGCCGATGGCCCGATGCTCGAGATGGCAGACCATGCTGGCCTCTTCGCGGCCCTGTTCCCCGAATGGGACCGGATCCGCTGTCGGCCCCAGAGGAACATCTATCACCGCTACACCGTGGACGCGCACCTGTTCCATGCCGCCGAAGAGGCCGGAAAGCTGCTTCACAGCGAAGATCCGTTGGTGGCAGCCAATGCCGCCGATCTCGGGCCTGGCGATACCGATCTACTCATGTTGGCGGCGCTGTTCCACGACATGGGCAAGGGAGGCGACGAGGATCACTCCGTACTTGCCGAGCGTCTGGTCGTCGGCCCCGCCGAACGCCTCGGTCTGAGCGATGAGGCTGCCCAGACGCTGAAGTGGCTCGTGCGTAACCACCTGCTTCTCGTGGATGTCGCCATGAAGCGCGATCTGAGCGACGAGACCATGTTGCTGGAACTCGTGTCGAAGGTGGGAGACGAGCGTCGGCTGAGGCTGCTGTACCTGCTGACGGTGGCCGACGGGCTTGCCACCGGTCCGGCCGCGTGGGGGCCATGGAAGGCTTCTCTGATCAACGAGTTGGCGGGACGCTTGCGGCACCTGCTCGAGCGCGGTGATCTGGCAACCGCTGATGCTGCACGGCTGGCTCGTGAGAGGCGAGAAGAGGCCGAGAGGTTGGCGGGCGACCGCGCGACGCTGGTTGGCGCGCATCTCGATCTGATGGGACGCGCCTACCTGTTGGCCTTCGAACCCCCGCAGTTGGTGAGACACGCCGAACTCGCATCGTCGGTCAGGGACGGTGGGATAGCGGCCGCAGGGACCCCCGGAAACGACGACGGGTTAGCCGATCTGATCGTCGTCGCGGACGACCAGCCTGGCTTGTTCAGCAAGGTTTCTGGCGTCCTTTCTCTGCACGGGATCAGCATCGTCGGCGCCCAGGTCTTCACCCGAAGGGACGGCCTTGCGCTGGAGACCTTCAGGTGTCAGGGATCATTAGAGCGACGCATAGATCAGGCGCGTTGGGGCAGGGTCATCGCGGACACGGAACGAGCCCTGAAGGGCCGGCTGTCCATCGAAGCCCGGTTAGCCGAGAAGCGAGCCGACTACCTCCCGAAGCCTCGAAAGGGTAAGGACGAGCCGCCCAAGGTCGTGTGCGACAACTCAGCGAGCGACCAGATGACCGTCGTCGAGGTGCACGCCCCCGATCGGCTGGGGTTGCTCTACGAGATCACCGCCGCTCTCGCGGAATGCCAGTTGGACATCCAGGTGGCCAAGATCGTGACCATGGGGGACGATGTCGTGGATGTCTTCTACCTCCGGGACCTGGACGGCCAGAAGATCGTCGACCCGGAACATCTGGCCGAGATAGAACGAGCTCTGCTGTTCCGGATCGGCTGACGGAGCCGTTCCGGATCGACTTGACGGACCGACCGTTCAACCGGCATATGCGAACCTAGACTGACCGCGTGCGAAGAACCGCGTTGCTGCTGGTCCTTGCCGCGAGCCTGGTCGGCTGCAAGGCGAAGACCCCCATCATCGAGCCCACCGTCTCGCCCTCCGAGAGCGTCTCGCCGTCACCCACGCCGGTCAGGATGCCTACTCCGAAGGCCAAGAAGGCCGTGGTCGTGGATGAGGGCATCATCAAGTTGTACCAGGTGGAGACCGACACGATCTCGGAACTCGCAACAGGGCAAGGTGTCCG
>JBKHYG010000105.1:0-5186 GCA_046565595.1 Actinomycetota bacterium
ACGCCTGGACGGCCCGATCAGGCGCCGGGCCGTTCGCAGGGTATGACTCGCGACGATCTGTCCTCCTGACCATTCCACCAAGACCCCGCTCGGCTCGTCTGTGAGCGGATGAAGCGCGATCGCCTCCCACCCTCCCGGAGCGATGCCGACCCGGACCTGCTTGACGCCGGTGCCGTCGATGGGGCGTACCAGCACCCTGGCGCGACCAGGTTCATCGCCGGCGTTCAACAGGTATAGGAACGCCTCGCCCTCTCCGGTGGTTGCCACCGGGCAGCTCAAGACGCCGCCCGAGGGGACGGTGGGCACGCGCCCGACGGACTCGGGCAACCCTTCCGGAGCGAACCGTTCCAGCCCAAGGCTCGCGGCGATCAGCGCGAGACCGAACAGCAGGATGCGTCCTCTCATGCCAACTCCTCCGTGGTGGGGCCGCGACCCCAGGCCGCCGCGATGAGCAGCAGCAACACGATCCAGACCAACACAGCCACCCGGTGCACGAACTGGCCACGCCAGACGAACCTCAAGGGCAACGAGTCCGCCAGAGGCTGCTCGAGGTCGAATCCCGTTGCCCAGCCGAAGGATCTCCTCGGACGGAGCTCGGTCCCTCCGAGGAACGCTCGCCATCCAGGATGGAAGGGCTCACCGAGCAACAGCGCTCGAGATTCCTTCGCGGCGGTGCCTTCGTAGACGCCTGGGGCTTCTGCCGCCAGAGGCGAACCCGGGAAGGGGTTGGATTCGACTCCCTGAGCGGCGTCTAGATCCTTGGTCGATACGCTGGCCCACGCCGGAGATCTCATCGAGGTCGCGGTGTACAGGTCGAGGGCGTTGCTGAAGATCAACGCGCCACCGATCTCCTGCTCGAAGGACAACTCGATCTGGTCACCGACCGCGATCGCCAGATCGGTGCTTGCCGTGGGCCGCACCACCACATATCTGACCCCCGCCGTCGCGAGGATCCTGCCAGCAGCGGTGCCCGCCTGACCCGCGAGGATCTCGACGGCACGCTCTGCCGCGTCGTACCCAGGTCCCGCCGGACGATCGTATGAGTCCGTCATGGTGGTCCCCGTCGGCCCGGTGAGCGCGAAGGTCGGGTTGGCGCTGTCTCCGTCCAACCACAGGATGCGGAAGGCGCCCCTCTCCGCCTCGATGGCGAAGAACTCTGGAACGAGTCCGCGGCCGATCTCGAGGTCGCGCTGAGGTCCAGCCATGATGAATCCCAGCGTCGCACCTGACTGCCCTATGAGTAGAGCGCCCATGATGAACACGGCGATGTGGACGGTTCCGAAGGTGCGTCCTCGCAACAGGGGACCGATGCGTTCCGCGGCGATGCCGACGAGCAACATCCCACAGATCGCGCCGACCGCTAGAGGCAGCGAGGGACGGGGAGCTAGGACCGGAACCCGTCCGACCAGCCCCGCCCATACGAGCGCTACCACCGCGATGGCGGCCAGTTCTGCGGCCATCCTGCGTTGATCTTCGCGGGCAGCTGCGAGTCCGAGGATCGCCGCGACCGGCAGCCCGAAGGCGAGGAAGGTGGGCAAGATGCCGCCAGGCAGCCCGGTCCACAGTTCGGCGAAGACGACGGGACCGGAACTTCCTCCGGCGAACAGGGGAGATCCGGAACGGAAGAACTCGAACGACCAAGGGAAATTCGCTATCACAGCCACGACGCTGAACAGGCCGACGATCCTCAGTGGCGCGATGTCTCTGCGCATCATGGCCAAGGTCATCCCCATGACGACGAGCCCGATGATCAGCCAGGGCGCCAAGGAGACCGCGACCGCAACTCCGATCGTCACACCTCCAAGGCCGACGCGCCCTCTAGATACATCGTGTCGTAGCAGGGCGGACAAGGCCCACGGCATGGTCGCGAGGATGATGCCCTCGATCAGGCGACCGTCTGCGAATCCGCCGAGCACGGGAGGCGACAGGCCGTAGGCGAAGGCTGCTGCCAGTTGGGCGCGTTTGCCGAGTCCGCATCGGCGTGCGGCCATGGCCGCTCCGGCTGCGGCGAGGGGCACCAGCGATAGCAGGAGCAGGCGGTGGGCTAACCAGGTGCTGCCGAAGGACAGCGTGCTGAGCACACCCAGCAGCAGCATCCCTGGCGTCGTTGGAGCCGCGCCGCTCGGGCCTCGCCAACCGGAAGCGAAGGCGGTGAAGAACCCACCCGGGTCCTCTGGGAAGCGGCCGTGGTCTGCTCCAGATAGGGCTCCAGAGGCGAAGAGGTCTCGGGCGGCTAGGAAGCCGAGGATCAGCGCAACGGTCGTCGCAGCGGCGAGTGGCCTGGCTCGGATGCGTTCGAACAGCGTGGGAGGCGGCGCGTCGATATCGAACTCTTCGATGCTTTGAACATCCCCGAAGAGCCGTTCGGCGAGACGCTCGAACTGGCTGCGCAGCCTTCGCGAACCGTGGTGCTGCAGTACCGAGACCACGGCGTCGTCCTCGGTCCGGATGGCCTGAACCCTGCGCCGCTCCTTCAGCGTGGTGCGCAGATGTGTGATGTTCCAAGCGACCGCGCGCACAACCTGAACCGCGAGACGCCTGCGTCCCGAGGCGAGGAACAGCACCGCGTTGGCCATGGATATCAGCAGCGTCGCCGGCACGGCGCTCATCGCTCTCGGTCGGGCGTAGTTCTTCAGCAGCGATGCGATCAGGTGACGCTCGGAGAACTCCCTGAAACGCCCTTTGGCTTTGGTGGGGCGTCGGCCGCGAACCGTCGCCGCCACATGCTTCGCCCTGACATCCGAGCAAACCACCGTCAAGGCTCCGCAGATCCTCGCCCGCCAGCAGAGGTCCAGATCCTCTCGGAAGCCCTCGAACCGTTCGTCGAACAGCCCGATGCGTTCCACCAGCGCCGTCTCCACCAGCAGCGCCGCGCTGGTCGCGTACATGACCGCGCGCACGCCAGAGTGCTGCCCCGCATCGAGTTCGCCGCGCTCCACCCTGGGAACGGCTCTGCCGAACCTGTCGGTGGTCTGTCCGATGTCCTGCAGGACCGTTTCGTCGTCGTAGTCCACCAGGCGCGGGGCCGCGATCCCGACGCTGTCAAGACCCAGAGCGGCGACCAGTTCGGTGACCACATCGGGGTCCATGACGCAGTCGTCGTGCAGCAGCAATATGGCTTCGCCACCCAGGCCTCTTTCGCCTGCGGCGGTTATGACGGTCCCGACCGCCTTTGCGTAAGAGAGCTTCTGATCGACCCGGACCACGCGCCGTTCCCCGAGATGGCCGAGCAAGATCTCGCCGCAGCCATCGGTGGTCGCGTTATCGAGTGCGATCACATCGATGGGCCGATGGTGCTGATCCGCGATGCCTCGAAGAACATCGGGTAGCCATCCGGCTGCACCCTCGGATGCGACCAGGACGACCAGGACTGAGGCGTCGGGTGAAAGGCTCATCGGACCGGCGCGAGGCTAGCCCGAACGAGCATCGGGTAGTTCGCGGTCGGTATCAGCAGGCGTTCAGGCGCTGATGCGACGGAGTCGCCGGCGCTCACGCTCGGAGAGTCCGCCCCAGATACCGAACCGCTCGTCGTTCTCGAGCGCGTACTCGAGGCAATCGCGTTGGACCGTGCATTCGGCACAGATCCTCTTGGCCTCGCGGCTGGAGCCGCCCTTCTCGGGGAAGAAGACTTCAGGGTCGACGAATGCGCAAAGCGCGTGCTCTTGCCACGGCAACGGCCCGTTATCGGCGAAGCGCTCCATGTGATCCCCCCGGCTAGGCCACGCGGTAGTTACCCGCGTGTAATTACATCGGCGCGATTCTAGGGAAGTTTTCGCAATCGTCAACCCCCAGATCCGCAGGTCGCAGCATCTGCCCCGCGGAAACGCGTAGATTCGGCCCATGGACGAGCAGACGATCCGCCGAGCGCTTCGCAGGGCCGAGGACGGGCGGACCCTGTCCAGCCGCGAAGCGGCCGCCTTGCTCTCGAGCAGCGGCGAGCATCTGGAGCGCCTGATGGCGGCCGCTCGCAGTATCAGAGAGGCGGGTCCACACCCTCGAACGATCAGCCTCTCGAAGAAGGTGTTCATCCCGCTGACCAGGCTCTGCCGGGATCGCTGCGGCTACTGCACCTTCGCCACCACTCCAGAGCAGGTGCCCTCCCCCTATCTCGACATCGAACAGGTGGTGGAGATCGCGACCGCCGGCCAACAGGCAGGATGCAAGGAGGCCCTGTTCACCCTCGGCGACCGCCCCGAGAAGCGCTATCCAGAGGCTCGCGCATGGCTCGCATCGCGGGGATACGACTCGACGCTTGATTATCTGCGTGCCGCCTCGATCGCGGTGATCGAGAACACAGGACTGCTCCCCCACCTGAACCCGGGCGTCATGAGCTACTCGGAGATGTCGGCTCTGAAGCCGGTGAGCGCTTCGATGGGGATGATGCTCGAGACGACGAGCGAGGCGTTGTACCGGACCCCAGGGGCGGCGCATCACGGCAGCCCTGACAAGAACCCAGCGGTACGGATCCGCACGATCGAAGACGCCGGCAGACTGGCCATCCCCTTCACCACCGGCATCCTGATCGGCATCGGTGAGACCGACGACGATGTGATCGACTCGCTCCTGACCCTGCGCGATCTGCATCGTCGTTACGGACACATCCAAGAGGTGATCGTCCAGAACTTCGTCGCGAAACCAGAGACCGCGATGCGCGATCACCCCGATGCGTCGATGGACCGTGAACTGGCCACGATCGCGGTAGCCCGCTTGCTGCTCGGGCCGAAGATGACGATCCAGGCGCCGCCGAACCTCAGCGACGAGAGGTTCCCGCGGCTGTTCGAGGCGGGGATCGGAGATCTGGGCGGGGTCAGTCCGGTGACACCCGATCATGTGAACCCAGAGAAGCCCTGGCCCGCGCTCGACCAGATCACCAGCGCAGCGCGACTGCTCGGCTATGAGATCCGTGAGCGCCTCACGATCTATCCACGGTACGCGCTGGAGCCGGATCCTTGGCTGGATGGACGGATGCGGCTCTCGGTCCAGCGGCTGCTGGACGACGAGGGCTTCGCGAGGGCGGCCACCCTGTGCGAGCCGGTGGCTTGGCAAGCTCCCGACATCCCGATCGTCGCTCCTGGGGCTGGCGCTGCGATGGCCGAGGACGCATCGGTGGGGGCGTTGGTCCGGGGTGCGCGCGGGGACAGCGATGTCGTCCATGGATCGTGGGAGATGCTCGAGGTTCCTTCATC
>JBKHYG010000106.1:0-5525 GCA_046565595.1 Actinomycetota bacterium
TACCATCATCGGAGAAGAAGTTGACCTGAGCTCCGCTGCGAGCCATCTCTCCGATCTCGGCGAGGCGTTCTCCTTGGAGGCCGACCGTGATCGCTCCGACCGGGAAGACATCGACCAGCCCAGCGCGCTCTCCGAGCTTGGCGACCAGTTCTACGACCGCGGAAGAGTCGGCGACGGGATCGGTGTTGGCCATGGGACAAAGAGCCGTGTAGCCGCCGCGCGCACCCGCCCTCGAACCGGTAGCAACCGTCTCGGCATCTTCGCGGCCGGGTTCGCGCAGATGGGTGTGCAGATCCACGAAGCCTGGAGTGACGATGCACCCAGAGACATCGAGGACCGTCGCGTCCTTCGGGGTTTCGGGCGACCCGACGGCGGCGATGCGACCGTCCGCTATCAGGACATCGGCTGTGCGGAAACCGTCGGGGTCCGCGACCTGGCCGCCGGTGAGCAGTATCGAGTCAGCCATCCAGGGCCTCCTCGCCGCTCGCGTCCTTGCCGCCAAGCATCAGGTACAGCAAGGCCATCCGTATGTTGATCCCGTTGGTGACCTGCTCGGTGATGACGGTTCGCGGCAGTTCAGCGGCAGACCCGTCGATCTCTACGCCCCTGTTCATCGGGCCCGGATGCATGATCAAGGACGCCTCTGGCAGGGTCGAAGCGCGCGAGGCGTCGAGCCCATACAAGCTCGAGTATTCGCGCAGGCTCGGGACGAAGCCGCCCTGCATGCGCTCGAGCTGCATGCGCAACAGGTAGCAGACATCGACCTTGGGTAGGACCTGTTCGATGTCGTGTTCGACCGGGACATCGAAGGTCGCGATCGACGGCGGCAGCAGTGTCCGAGGCGCCACCAGGACCGGGTCGGCACCGACCAACCTCAGGGCACGGATCAGACTGCCGGCGACTCGGCTGTGGCGGATGTCGCCGACTATGGCGACCTTCAGGTCCTCTAGGCGGCCGTGATGGTGCCTCATGGTGAACAGATCCAGGAGGGCTTGGCTCGGATGTTCGTGCATGCCGTCGCCTGCGTTGAGGATCTTCGCGTCGACCCACTCCGCGAGCCGCCAGGGCGCCCCCGAGGCTTCGTGCCGCAGCACGATCGCGTCCACGCCCATCGCTTCGATCGTCTGGGCGGTGTCCTTCAGGCTCTCACCCTTGTCCACGCTGGAACCGCCGGAGGCGAAGTTCAGCACATCGGCGCTGAGGCGCTTGGCGGCCAGCTCGAAGCTGAGACGCGTACGGGTCGAAGACTCGAAGAAGAGGTTGCAGACGGTCTTGCCTCGCAAGGTCGGGTACTTGCGGCGTGGCCCGGCTGCTCGGAACACCTCTGCTGTATCGAGGATCTTCGTCACATCCTCTGCGGAAAGTTCGTCGATAGAGCGCAGGTGTCGTTCCATCACTGGTCCTCCACGGTGCCCAGCAAGACCTCGTCGGTCTCGTCATGCTCTTGTAGAAGCACCCGCACCTCTTCGTTGCGGCGCGTAGGGATGTTCTTGCCGACGAAGTCAGGTCGGATCGGGAGTTCGCGGTGGCCCCTGTCGACCATGACCGCAAGCTGGACGGCCTTGGGACGGCCGAACTCCAGGAGCGCCTCCAGGGCTGCCCGCACGCTCCGCCCCGTATACAGGACATCGTCCACGAGCACGACCGTCAGGCCGTCGATGCTTGGCAGTTGAGTGGGCGCGAGCGGCACAGGATCGCGAGTATCGAGGTCATCACGGAACAGACCGATGTCGAGGGTTCCCACCGGTGGTCGATCCCCCTCGATCCGTTCGATCCGATCGGCAAGCCTTGTCGCGAGCGTCGCTCCGCGGGTGACCAGCCCAACCAGAGCAAGCGGCGTGGCCGGGTTCCGCTCCAGGATCTCGTGGGAGATGCGGGTCAGAGCCCGATCGATGTCTCGGGCTTCGAGCAGCGTCGCCGAAGAGGTGAAGTCCGCGGTCAGCTTCCGGCCCTCCCCCTGATCCGGGGGAAGGGCGGCGGAGACGCGAAAACCCGCGTCTGTGCAGGATCACCTGCCGCTACGCGGGCTGAAAGGTACATCTATCTCGCTTCCCTTCCGGGCCTCACGGGACCCGTCCTTAAAGGTGCGTGTGCAGCATAACCCACGCGGGCGCCGTATGGCAACGGCTCCTTGTGATCAGGACGACTCGGCGGACGGGTCGTCGGCAACGGATGGCTCTTGGGCGACCGCTGCCAGCAGGCCGTTCACGAAACCCGGGGACTTCTCGTCTCCGAATTCGGCCGCGAGATCGGTGTACCCGGCCAACACGCTCGAGGGAGACTTCTCGAAGAGCAGTTCAGCCATACCGAGACGGAGCAGGACCCGGTCAGGCCGGTTCAGACGGTTCACCGCGAAACCGGGGCGCAACTTCTCCGAGATCTTGGCGTCGATCTCGTTCAGGTTCAGCCGCACGGCATGGGCCAGCAGGCTGGCCTCACGACCCTCTATCTCGAGCGCGCCACCCAGCTCCTCGGCGTAGAGCGCTTCGAAGGCGGCACGCCGGATCGCGTCGCGCTCCCGTCTGCGCTTGCCTGCCGAGGCGGTCACTCTTTGACGCGGGTGATGTACTCACCCGTGCGGGTGTCGACCTTGATCTTCTCGCCGGTCTCGATGAAGAGAGGGACCTGCAGTTCGTATCCGGTCTCGACGGTCGCCGGCTTGGTCGCTCCACTCACGCGGTCACCTTGGACGCCCGGATCGGTGTGGGTGATGGTCAGCTCGACCGAGGCTGGCAGGTCGACGCCGATCGGGCGGCCTTCGTAGAGGGCGAGCGTGGCGGTCTGACCTTCGGTCAGGTAGTTCTTGGTGTCTCCGAGTTCCTCTTCGGTGACGGTCAGCTGGTCGTAGGTCGCCGAATCCATGAAGACGAACCCGTCGCCATCGGCATACAGATAGCTCATCTCACGGCGTTCGACCACCGCGCTCTCGACCTTCTGGTCGGCGGGGATGGTGCGCTCGAGGATCCCGCCGTTGATCAGGTCCCGCATCTTCAAGCGGATGACGGTGTTGCCTTTGCCAGGCTTGTGATGCTGGAACCAGATGACTCCGAACAGTTTGCCGTCGATCTTGACGACCGTGCCGTTACGGATGTCGTTGCTGCTGATGGTGGGCATGCGCGAACCTCTCGAGAACTACAGGGACGGGCGGGCAGGATAGCCGGTCAGACGACCTGCAGTTCCTTGGGGAAGGTGGTCAAGATGTCGCAACCTTCCTCGGTAACGGCGACCGAATCCTCGATGCGGACACCGCAATCCCCAGGCAGGTAGATGCCCGGCTCGATCGTGATGCACATGCCGGGTTCCAGGACCTTCTCTCCACCCTTGGCGACACCGGGAGCCTCGTGGGTCTCCAGGCCGACGCCGTGTCCGGTGCCATGTCCGAAGTCGAAGCCGCGTTCCTTCAGGAAGTTGCGGCAGGCTTCGTCGATCGATCCGTTGGTGACGCCAGCCCTGACCGCATCCAAGCCTGCTTGCTGGCTCTCGCGGACGAGTTCGTAGATCCGTCGATGTTCGTCGCTGGGTTCGCCGAAGGCGACCGTTCGCGTCATGTCGGCGTGATAGCCCAGATGGGTTCCACCGAAGTCGAACTTGATGAGGTCGCCACGCTTGAGCTTGCGGTCGGCGCGTGGACGGTGGTGAGGCTCAGCGGCCTGCTCCCCGAACGCAACGATCGTGTCGAAGCTCAGACCATGGCTTCCGGCCTTGCGCATCTCGGCCTCGAGGATGACGGCGACATCGAACTCGGTCAGCCCTTCCTTCAACTGGCCAAGGGTGTTGCCGAGCGCGATGTCTCCGTAACTGCAGGCGGTGCGCAGATGCTCGACCTCGGTCTGGTCCTTGATCAGGCGCAGTTCTTCCACGAGTCCGCTGGTCTCGACCAGTTCGATGCCGGCCAGTTTCTCGCGCAGGTTCTTAGCGCTCTGCAGCGTCATCGTCTGGGCATCGACGCCTAGCCGCTTGCCGCCCACGCGACCCAGTCCCTCCTCGAGCAGGCTCATGGCCGGGACCGCTTCGCCGGAGCCGCTCACCTTGGTGCCGTAGATGATCGCCTCGATGTCTGGAGCTTCGCGCTTCACCTGTTCGGAGTAGCGAGGATCGGTGAACAGGATGTCGCCGTCGCGACCGACTATCAGCTGGCCGTTGGACCCGCTGAAGCCTGTCAGGTAGCGGACGGCCACAAGGGTGTACGAGTCGATGCCACCAACCATGGTGCTGAAGAAGAGTGCGTCACACTCGAGGTCGTCGAGTCGGGCACGAAGTTCGTCTCTGCGGTGCTTCAAAGGATCCTCCTGCCGGTCAGGATAGCCCGGACGAACACCCAGCATGAAGGAGATGCCCCCCGGGTGCGAGAATCTCCTGACATGAACCGCTCCGCATGCATGTCGATCATCGCCGCCCTGGTGACGCTTGGCAGCTTGACCCCCGTCTCGGCAGATGTGACCTTGATAGGCACGCTGGGCATGGGTGAGGAACTCTTCTGGGAAGGTTCTGTCGTCCCGCCAGACAACAGGGGCAACCGCACCTACCTGCTGGATGTCACGGTGGACCCTCCCGGGTCGGTCCTCCGTATCGCGCTGGATCGACGCGACTACCGCGCGAACTTCCGGCTCGTGGCACCCGATCTTCGCAGTTTCCAGCCCCAAGGCGGATGGTACGGCCGCGAGGTGTTCGTGGACAACCCCGTGTCAGGCACCTATCGCGTGGAAG
The DNA here is from genome assembly GCA_046565595.1 of Actinomycetota bacterium. Taxonomy (GTDB): domain Bacteria; phylum Actinomycetota; class AC-67; order AC-67; family AC-67; genus JBKHYG01. The sequence continues at coordinate 4,708 of JBKHYG010000106.1, forward strand.
CCACGACCAGTTCTGGAGCAAGGCCGTTCCGTTTCCGGGCTCGATTAGCCCTGAAGCCGGCCAGCGGCGCGGGCAACGATCCACTCTTACCGAACCTGCGCATGGTCCCGCCTCACGAGTTCACCTTCGTCGGCCCATTCGGGTCCGTGACTTCCAACTGTACGGCTCAAGAGGTCTTGGAGGAGGCCGCGACCACATGTCTGCGGTTCTCGATGGGTCCAGCCAACGATGGTGATGGCGCACTCTCGATCCGTTTCGCGCCCCTCGAGGGGGTGATCACCTCGGGTACTGCCTACCAGAGGCTCTACGACGCCTCGGGCGATTTCGTCGAGAGACCTGCCGGTACCTTCGAGTACCACAAGACCCACATGCACTATCACCACTCGGGGTTCGGCCGCGGCGAACTGCTGCGTGTGCTGGACGCCGACACCGGCGAGATGACCCTCGTCGGAAGGGGGCCGAAACAGGGTTTCTGCACAGGCGATGTGATGATGTTCAGTTGGTTCGAGTTCGTGCAGCCGCGCAACGGCGTCGATTCAGGCTGCGTGGATGAGGCCGCCTCGACCGGAACGACCCGACCACTGGGCACGACGATGGCACTGAACACCGGTTGGGCGGACCTGTACTCGTGGGTCCAGGATGGGATGTATGTCGAGTGGGATCCAGCCAACGGCGACGGCATCTATGTCGTCCGGGCCGAGGCCGACTCGAGGGATTGGATCCTGGAGACCGACGAGGGTGACAACTCCAGTTACGCCATGATCGAGGTGTCGGGCTCGGAGATCGTCGTCTTGGAGCGCGGCCTCGGAACTTCGCCT
>JBKHYG010000107.1:0-4040 GCA_046565595.1 Actinomycetota bacterium
GACGCTCTATCCCGGCGGCAACCTGAACACCGGGTTCGCTGTCGAGTGGGCGCTTGGCCGTCAGCGCGACGCGGTGCCCGCCGGACCTGGCCAGGGACAGCGGTATGCGTGGGATCGCATCCAGGCCGGTGACACCGTCTGTGCCCAGAACCAGACCCTGCACTACGAGGCGGCCGACCTGATGCAGGCGATCCGCGACAACACGCACTATCGCCCAGAGATCGCAGATCCACTCGATCCGGTGACCTTCGTCAACAAGATCAAGGTTCCGACCTTCTTGGCGTGTCAGTGGCAAGACGAGCAGACCGGCGGACACTGCCCAGAGCTGGTCCGCAACTTCACTGGAACCGACAAGATCTGGGCGACCTTCACCAACGGGCCGCACATCGACTCGCTGCATCCCGACACCTACAACCGTTGGTTCGATTTCCTGATGCTGTATGTGGCGAAGGAAGCTCCTATCGTCAAGAGCGCACTGAACCGAGCAGCCGCACCCGTGGTCTTCCAAGCCGCGATGGGTTTGCCGCAGGACCAGATCGCAACCTTGCCGGTCGATCCCGTCCAACTGATGCCGACCTACGAGTTGGCGCTCGCAGAGTTCGAGAAGCAGCCGAAGGTCCGCATCCTGTTCGATAACGGAGCTGGAACCTCTCCGACAGGTCAGACGGTTGCGGGTAACCCGTACGCGGGTTACGCGATGAACTTCGATGACCTGCCGGTGCCAGGAACCTCGAACCAGAGTTGGTTCCTGAACTCCGACGGTCGTCTGACCGATGCACTGCCTCCGGCGCCGGTCATGGACTCCTACACCGCGGACAACGACGCTCTGCCGCTCACCAACTATGCCGGCGGGACCGGCGGAGGCGGCTTGTGGGGCAACGCTTCGCAATGGAAGTGGAACTGGAAGCAGAACCCCGAGGGCACCGCGGTCAGCTACATGACCGAGCCTCTGCCGACCGATACCACCGTCGTCGGACCGGGAGCCGTCTACCTGTCGGTGCGCTCGGAGAAGCCAGATGTCGATCTGCAGGTGACCGTCACCGAGGTTCGTCCCGACGGGAACGAGACGCAGGTTCAGAGCGGATGGCAGCGCGGAAGCATCCGCAAGCTGTCGTACGACTCGAACAACCTGTTCAAGCGTCCGAGCACACTGGACAAGCCGATCCCGACCTACCTGGCTTCAGATGCCGAGCCGATGCCTGCCGGAGAGTTCGTGCAGGTAGCGGTGCCGCTCTACTACCAGGGTCACGGCTACCGGAAGGGCTCGCGGATCCGGATCATCATCGCCGGGCCGAACGGACAGCAGCCCGTATGGTCGTTCGGCGAACCGGTCGAAGATGGCGGCCTGGTCGAGATCTCGTCCTCGCCGTCCAGTCCGTCCCGACTCGTGCTGCCGGTCGTGCCAGGCATCAAGATCCCGACCAAACTGCCGCCCTGCCCGAGCCTTCGGAACCAGCCGTGCAGGCCGCTAGGTCCGGTAACGATCCAGTAGCGGAGGCCTCTACCCAACCCGTGGCGGAGGTCGCGAACGCAGCGGCTCGCAGCAGTAGCTGAGGGCGCGTGGCGGCTCTCTGAGATCGCCTATGTCGTTGGTCGGGCGAAGATGTCGGGGCCTGGCCCGTCGTGGGTTATCGGCACGAGGTTTCCAGCATCGTCGGGACGCAGCAACTCGTATCCCATCGATCGCAGCGAGCTCGCCAGGTCCGTGCGGGCTGCTCCGAAGTTCGCATGGTCCTGTGGGTTCCACTCGAGTTGAAGTAGGCGGATCCTCTTCTCGGCCAGCGCCCTTGATGCCCCCGCTATCACCAGAGCCTCTGCTCCCTCGACATCGATCTTCATCCCGGCTACGACTCGGTCGCCGATCAACTCGTCAAGCGTGATCGACGGAACCCGTATCCCTTCGTCAGATCCCTCGGCGATGATGTGATTCAAGACGCCGAGATCGGAGGTGACACGGACCGTCCCGCCCTTGTCTGCGGCTGCAGCCTGAAGGATCTCGACCTCTCCAAGGTTCAGGTCAACATTGCGTCGCAGTTGTGCCGCCGCCTGTGGGTTGGGCTCGATCGCGATCACCAGTGCCCCCAACTCGAGCGCCCAGATGGTGTAGGCGCCGACATTCGCTCCGACATCTATGAAGAGGTCACCGCGTCGCAGCACCTTCGTCCATACGGCGAACTCCGCCCATTCTGGCGGGTTGGCATACGCGAGACCGCTCGAGCCTCGCTCGGGCCAGATCTCCAAGCGTGACCGTTGCCCCCAAGGGACGACGGTGGGTCTCCCCAGGGCCCGGCCGCGGAACTGCACCAGGAATGCCCGCAAGAGGGTCCGAACGCGTCGGCCTCGGTTGGAGGGATGTGTCCACACGAAGTGGATCACATCCAGAGCGTCCCCTAGGAACCCTCGGGAGTGACGGCCGGGGGGTTTCGGCATCTGGGTAAGGTACATCCTCGAGACATCCCAGATCGTCAGCGACGCGTTCTACAAACGGAAGGACCCCGCCGTTGCGGGGTCCTTCTTGCTAACTAGAGGGGACTGCGATCACCCAGGAACATTGAAGTCCTTGCCTTCTGGATGGTCGTCCTTGTGGCCGCCCTTGTCGGCGATCAGATCTTGGAACTCCTCATGTTCGTTGAGGTAGTCCTTCGTATAGGGGCAGGTTGCCCAGACCTGCATGCCGTCCTGGCGGGTCCGCTCCAAGGATGCGCGAACCAGTTCGGCAGCCACTCCTTGATCACGCTGGTCTTCTTCGACGAAGGTGTGAGTGAAGTCTCGGACGCCCTTCTGCTTCTCTTGATATTCGGCGTATCCGATGACCTCTCCATCGAGGTGCGCTTCGAACCGTTGCTCATCCGCGTTCTGACGGATATCGAGGCGGGTCTTCAGATCCTTCATCTTCCTCACTCCTCTCACAGGGATACTTCCCCCGCCGGCGAGGTTCCTACACATGGCCAACACCTCGGCGAAACGGCGCCGAGTTACTTTCCTTGACGGGGGGGCATCCGTTACTCTGGTGCAAGTCGAGTGGGTGATGGGCTACAGGGAGGGGACATGGATACCAAGTCTTTGGTGATGCCCAGGTTGGCAATGGCGTTGGCTGCTCTGATCGGGACTGTCGCGGCATGTGCAACCGATTCGCCAGAAGGGGCTCTCCTAGGCTCGTTAGAGCCTTCGGCCGTCAACGAGTGGCTGCGGTGTACCGGCCCGGGTGAAGAGATCGGCCGCACCGTCGCGCAAGTCGATCCCCGGCTGGCGACAGCCAAGTCCCCGGAGGATGTGGTCACGCAGATGATGGAGCGGGCCGCTACCGATGCGGAGATGGCGCGATATCGGGGTCTTAAGTTCGACGAGATCCTCTATGAGGATGATGCCAACAGGGCCTATGGAGCGAGGAGCGATGGCCTACCAGCGACGGTGGTGGTTGCTACGAGGGCCGGCGACCGTTGGGGGTCGACCCTGATTGCCGATTGCTACAGGAGGCAACCATGAAGTGCAGGTTGGCTGTGAGTGCCTTTGCCGCGCTGTTGGCCGTCGGGAGTGGAGCCGGCGCCACGCACGCAATTTACGACCCTGATGACTTCTTCGAACGATGGGACGGGACGGTGGCAGCGGGACTCGATCTGAAGTGGCGTTGGACTTCCAGTGTTCCATCAGATTATAGGTTGCCCATATGGACCGCTGTGCAAGATTGGAACGCCGTCGCTGCTCCACTGAACTGGCTCAGAGAATCTCCTGACTACTCTGATTTCAACCCTTACGATTGCGCGCAGGTTCCCTGGCGCAAGAACGCAGTTCATGTACGAAATTCTCTCTACAACTCTGGAGCTTCAGCGGAGGTTCGCTACTGCAGCGGGACTTGGATCAACAAGGCCAACCTGATCGTCTTACATGGAAGCTCGTTTCCGACGGGGTTGGGCTGGCATCTCGGCGCCTACACCGTGCCTGCGTGGAACGAACTGGACTTGAGGTCTGTAGGGACCCACGAGTTCGGACACATGAACGGCCAAGTTATCGGCGGTGATGCTGCCAATTTTGGGCACTGG
>JBKHYG010000108.1:0-22874 GCA_046565595.1 Actinomycetota bacterium
GGCAAGATGATCATCGTCGTCGACGACGCCGATCGAGAGAACGAGGGCGACTTCATCATGGCCGCCGAGAGGGTCACCCCCGAAGCGGTCAACTTCATGGCGACGCATGGACGCGGATTGATCTGTATGCCGATGCTTGGCGATCGTCTGGAGGATCTGGATATCCCGCCGATGGTCCCCGAGCTCGCCGGGACCCACGAGACCGCCTTCACGGTTTCGATCGATGTCGCCAACGGTGGGACCGGGATCAGCGCACACGATCGGGCTGCGACCATCGCCCGGATCTTGCATCCAGACGCCAAGGCAGAGGACTTCCGTCGCCCCGGACATGTGTTCCCGCTCCGCGCTCAACCAGGCGGCGTGTTGCGGCGTGCCGGACACACCGAAGCCGCCGTGGATCTAGCGCAGCTGGCAGGCATGTATCCCGCCGGTGTGATCTGCGAGATCATGAACGACGACGGAACCATGGCTCGGCTGCCCGAACTCGAGACCGTTGCGGAACGGTTCGACCTGAAGTTGATATCGATCGCCGATCTGATCGCCTACCGACGCCGGACCGAGACACTGGTGACACGCGAGATCGAGGCAACCGCATCTCTGCCTACCGCTTACGGAACATTCCAGGCGATCGGCTACGAGGATCATGCCGGGCGTCATCACATCGCTCTGGTCGCCGGGGACCTCGGTGATGGGGAAGAGGTCCTGACCCGGATGCACTCGGAGTGCCTGACCGGTGATGTGTTCGGATCCGGTCGGTGCGACTGCGGCTCGCAGCTCAACGCCGCGATGAAGCAGATCCAACAGCAGGGACGCGGTGTCATCGTGTACATCCGCGGCCATGAGGGCCGAGGTATCGGGTTGCTTCACAAGCTGAAGGCCTACCGCCTGCAAGAGTCGGGACGCGACACGGTCGAGGCGAACCTGGAACTCGGCTTCCCCGCCGATCCCCGTGACTATGGCGTCGGAGCGCAGATCCTGGTCGATCTCGGCATCAAGAGCATGCGGTTGCTGACCAACAATCCCACCAAGCGAGCGGGGCTCGAAGGATACGGTCTGCGCATCTCCGAACGAGTGCCGCTGCAGGCGGACCTGACCGAACAGAACATCGCCTACCTGCGCACCAAGAAGGAGAAGCTCGGCCACGAGCTCGACATCGACGCGTCGGCGGAGTAGATGCCTGGTTCAGCGCCACCCCCACCAGAGCTCGACGCACGCGATCTGAAGATCGCGGTCTGTGCCAGTCGCTTCAACCCAGAGATAACCGGCGCACTCACCCTCGGCGCGATCGAAGCGATCGAGAAGGCCAAGGGAACGGTGCAAGGGCCACACTTCGTAGCGGGAGCCTTCGAACTTCCCGTCATCGCCGCGGCGCTCATCGAATCCGGGGCCGACGCGGTCGTAGCGATCGGGTGCGTGATCCGAGGCGAGACACCACACTTCGATCTGATCGCTGGCGAGAGCGCACGCGGCCTCATGCAGGTCATGCTCGACACCGGTGTTCCGATCGGGAACGGCATCATCACCACTGAGGACAGAGACCAAGCCGAGGCCCGAGCCGGGGGAGAGCTTGGGAACAAGGGCGCCGAGGCGGCCGAGGCAGCCATCGAGGCATGCATGCTCTTGCGCGGTCTCGGTATCTGAATACGACCACCACCCACGGAAGGTACGCTTCGCACCGATGTTGCGCTTAGTCATCCCGAAGGGCTCCCTAGAGCCGATGACGCTGTCGTTGCTGTCCGACGCGGACCTTCCGCTGAGGCGGAGCAGCGACCGCGACTACCACGGCACGATCGCGGACCCGCGCATCGAGCGCGTCTCGATCCTGCGTCCCCAAGAGATCCCTACCTATGTCGCTGAGGGGCGCTTCGATGTCGGCATCACCGGTCTGGATTGGGTGCACGAGACGGGCGCGAAGGTCGAGATCATCTCGGGGCTCTCACTGAGCGGCCGTGCCGGAGGGACCGCTCGCATCGTCCTCGCGGTTCCCAACGACTCGAAGATCTCCTCGGCCAAGGATGTGCCGGATGGTTTCAGGATCTCGACCGAATATCCGGAGACCACACGCAAGGCGTTCACCGAACTCGGCACCGATGTGAACATCTTCCTAAGTTACGGAGCTACCGAAGCAAAGGTGCCCGAGATCGTCGATGGTGTCGTAGAGGTGACCGAGAGCGGATCGACGCTTCGACGCGCTGGACTGAAGATCGTCGAGACCTTCCTCGAGAGCGAGACCGTGCTGATCGCGAGCCCACAGGCAGCTGCCGACGAAGAGAAGATGCGGGCCATCGGCGACATCCGGCTGCTGCTGGAAGGTGTCATCCAGGCCCGAGGACGCGTCCTGGTGAAGCTGAATGTGCCCGCCTCCGCCCTCGAGTCTGTCCTCGAGGTCCTGCCGTCGATGAAGGCGCCGACCATCAGCCAGCTCGCACACTCGGAGGACTACGCGATCGAGACCGTCGTCGAGAGGTCCCAGATCAACACCCTCATCCCTTCGCTGAAGGAGCGGGGCGCCACCGACATCGTCGAGTTGCCGATCAGCAAGATCGTCCCCTAGACCGGCGCCGCGCGAACACTGCCGAACGAGCCCCGAGGGGGCGTGGACCCGGCATGGATGACCGGGTATCATGGCCGCCGTCCGCCCAACGGTGGACCGCGAAGCAGGAGCCAGACTCCTCACCGGCAAGGCTCGCCGAACCGGTTGGTGACGGGAGACATCCCGTCGGGCTAGCCCTCAGGGCGCCCTGCTCGCGTCGTCGAGCAGGAGGTACGCCCCATCGCCCAAGAGCCACGCATCAACGACCGGATCCGCGCAGCGCAGGTCCGACTAGTAGGCCCCGACGGAAGCCAGATCGGTGTTCTCAAACTCACCGACGCCCGCCGGATCGCCGACGAACTCGACCTCGACCTCGTAGAGGTAGCCCCCGAAGCCCGTCCGCCCGTGTGCCGCTTGCTTGATTACGGCAAGTTCAAATACGAGCAGGGCCAGAAGGAGCGGGAGACACGCCGCCGCGCAGCCGCCAATGTCCTGAAAGAGATGAAGATGCGGCCCAAGATCGACCCTCATGATTATGGGACGAAGAAGGGGCACATCATCCGTTTCCTGAACGGTGGCCACAAGGTCAAGGTCACCATCATGTTCCGAGGCCGCGAGATGGCTCACACGGACCGGGGAAGGGATGTCCTCTCGAGGCTGGCTGTCGATCTGAAGGACATCGCCAAGGTCGATCAGATGCCGTCGTTAGATGGCAGGAACATGACCATGGTGCTGTCGCCGTTGAAGCGGAAGCCCGCGACGGGAACCACCGAAGGTGCGGCCGACGGATCGGCCGACACGCCAGAACAGGAGGCATGAGATATGCCGAAACAGAAGACCCGCGCAGCCGCCGCCAAGCGGTTCAAACTGACGGGCAGCGGCAAGCTGCGCAGGGAACAAGCCAACCGCAAACACATCCTCGAGAAGAAGTCGAGCAAGCGCAAGCGTCGGCTCGCGGGCACCGAGGAAGTAAGCAAGCGTGATGTGGCGCGTGTGCGTCGCATGCTCGAGGGGTGATCTAGATGGCCAGAGTCAAGCGCTCCGTCACGAGCAAGAAGAAGCGCCGTGCGGTGATGCAGCACGCGAAGGGGTACCGCGGTGCGCGCGGAACCCGTTATCGCACAGCTAATGAACAGGTCCTGCATTCGCTGAGGTATGCCTACAACGATCGGCGGCAACGCAAGGGTGAGTTCCGCCGCCTATGGGTGACGCGCATCAACGCCGCGTCGCGCGCGAACGGACTGCCGTACAACCGATTCATCCAAGGGTTGAAGCTCGCAGGGATCGAACTGGACCGCCGCGTGCTGAGCGACATGGCGATCAACGATGCCGCGGCCTTCACGGCCATCGTCGAGCAAGCCAAGCAGGCGCTGGCCGACGCGGAGTGATCACGAGCGCGCGGAGCCCCAGAGCCCGCGCGCTCAAGCGTCTCGGTACCCCAGAGAACCGCGACCGGTCCGGCCTCGCGCTGGTCGAGGGACCTAACGCTCTGGCGTCGGCCTTGGAGGCTGGCGCGACGATCGACATCCTCGCGGTGACCCGGCGTGCCGAGACCAACAGGGCCGCCTTGCTGAAGCGAGCGGCGGCGATCGGGGCGACCCGGATCCGGGTCGCTGATGCAGTCATGGCTGCCATCTGCCGAACCGCGACGCCTCCCGCTCTGGTAGCGAGCGTGCGTGTGCCCGCGGATCGGCCGCAGCCCGACACCAGCGTCCTGATCCACGGCATGAATGACCCCGCCGGACTTGGAGCGGTCCTTCAGTTCTGCGCGGTCAACGGCTGGGGAGCGCAGATCGCGTCCGGTTCCGTCGATCCTTTCTCGCCCAAGGTCATACGGGCCTCGAACGCTGCGGCCTGGTGGATCCCGGTGGTCGGCGGGGTCGATCCTGTCGAGGCTGTGCAGCGGGCGAGATCCGAGGGCCGGAGGTCCGTAGCGATCGGTCCAGACGGCGATGAGCCGCCCGCGGTTAGACCTGAGCGGAGCCTGCTGGTGGTTGGCAGCGCCGCGACTAGGCTCGATGTAGATATGCGCTTCGCCGCACCCGCGACCGCCTTCCCGCTGGGGCCCTCCGTCTCGGCCATCCGGGCTCTGTCTGCATGGACGGCCTGATAGACCGGCTCCCGGTCGGCGTCGTAACGATCGGCGCTGACGGCAAGGTCGCCTCCTTCAACGCCAGGGCCGAGCGCCTGGTGGGGTGGTCCCGGGACGAAGCTATCGGTAAGCCATGGGGTGAGGTCCTCCGTCTGAGGGATGCGGCCGGACGCTTGGTCGCCGATCACACCGACCCCTTCGGTGAGACCAAGCCGCCCAGTTCTGGCACACCCGAACGCGAGTACATGTTGACGCGGAAGGATGGCAGCCAATCGTCGGTGGCGGTACGCACGAGCTTCGATTTCGACGAACAGGGCCTGCGCGAAGTGATCGTGGTGATCCGGGATGCGACGCCCGAACGCCGCCGCGAGCTGTCCGCCTATGACCTGATCGCGACGCTCGCCCATGACCTACGGTCGCCCCTGACCAGTATCAAAGGCTTCTCAGCGACCATGCGGCAGCGTTGGGACAAGCTCACCGACGAACAGAAGCTCCACATGCTCGTCACGATGGATCACGATTCGGAGCGCATGAACCGGCTCCTCGCGGATCTCTTGGCGTTCACGCGACTAGAGGCGAGGGGCTTGGAGCTCCGGCGGCAGCCGATCGATCTGGCCGAACTCGCTCGGGGCGTGGGCGAGACGGTTGGTCGCACGACCAAGACGCATCAGATCAAATTCGAACTGCCAGACCAGCCGCTCAGGCTGAACGCGGATCTTCCGAAACTCGACCAGGTCATCCAGAACCTGCTCGAGAACGCGATCAAGCACGGAGAGCCCGGTCCGATCACCCTGTCGGTCAGGGCCGAGGATGGAGAGGCTGTGATCCGTGTGGCGGATCCTGGGCCTGGCATCGATCCTAGGTTCCGGCCTTTCGTGTTCTCGAAGTTCTATCACCGCCGCACCCAGAGCAGATCGACCGGAACCGGGCTCGGGCTCTACATCTGTCGTGGCATCGTCGAAGCCCACGGTGGAGAGATCTCCATCGAGAGCAGCGACCGTTCCGGTACCGTGTTCGCGGTACACCTACCGTTGGATCCAGACCTCACATGACCGACCTGATCTCGAAGATCGAAGAGATCCTCGAGGAGGGAACGGCCGCCATCACGGCCGCGACCAACCTCGAAGGATTGGATGCCGCACGGGTGAGAGTCCTTGGCCGGAAGGCGCCTCTGGCCGGGCTGAACCAGTCGATGGGAGCGCTCAAGCCCGACGAACGGCGCGAAGTAGGGAAGGCCTTGAACCAGGCTCGCGCCAGGCTCGAGTCACTCTTCGAAGAGAGGTCTGCGGACCTGGCAGCCAAGGCGGAGGCGGCGCAACTCGCGCGCGATGGGCTCGACCTGACCCTCCCTGGTCGCGGTAGACCAGCCGGACATCCGCATCCGTTGCGTCTGATCGAGCAGCGGGTGGTGGACGCCTTCGTCGGGATGGGATACCGCGTCGCCGATGGTCCAGAGGTCGAAGACGATTGGCACAACTTCCAGGCCCTCAACATGCCACCGGATCATCCTGCCAGGTCGATGCAGGACACCCTCTACCTGGAGGGCTTGGAACTGCTGCTACGCACCCATACCTCTCCGGTGCAGATCCGAGAGATGCAGCGATGCGAGCCCCCGTTGGCGATCGTCGTTCCCGGTCGCGTGTATCGGCGAGATCCCTTCGATGCAACTCACTCTCCGGCCTTCCATCAGATCGAAGGCCTGCTGATCGATCGTGGGGTGAACTTCGCTCATCTGCGCGGAACGCTCGACGCCTTCGTTCGCGAGGTCTTCGGCCCCACCCAGAAGGTGCGGCTGCGGCCCTCTTACTTCCCCTTCACCGAACCGAGCGCCGAGGTGGATGTGTTGTGCGTCCGCTGCGACGGAGAGGGCTGTCCGACCTGTGGCCGAACCGGCTGGCTCGAGATCATGGGCGCCGGGATGGTCCATCCCTCCGTCTTGAGCGCAGCGGGCCATGACCCAGATGCTGTCAGTGGATTCGCCTTCGGGTTGGGTATCGAACGCATCGCGATGCTGGTCTACGAGGTTCACGACATCCGTTCTCTCTACGACGGCGATCAGCGGTTCCTGGCAGGGTTCCACGCATGAAGGCTCCCATCTCGTGGCTCCGCGATTTCGTGGATATCGAACTTCCAGCAGAGCAGATCGCCGAACGGCTGTCGCTTACGGGCCTGACCGTCGACGGGGTGATCCGTCTCGGCAACGATGTGCAAGGCGTGATCGTCGCCGAGGTCTCCTCCAAGCAGGACCATCCAGACGCAGACAGGTTGAAGTTGGTGACCGTCAACGACGGTTCACAGGAACGCTCGATCGTCTGCGGCGCCGACAACTATCAGGTCGGCGATCGGGTACCTCTGGCTCCTCCAGGTGCGGTACTTCCGGGCGGCTTCCAGATCGCCGAGCGCAAGGTCCGGGGCCAGTTGAGCCAGGGGATGCTCTGCTCGGCCAAGGAACTCGGTCTGGGTGCTGACCACTCGGGGATCTTGATCTGCGATCCGGACGCCGAGTTGGGCGCGGATCTGCTGGACGCCCTCGACCTGTTGGATGCCGTCCTCGATATCGATGTCTTGCCCAACAGGCCCGACGCCCTGTCGATCCTGGGTGTGGCGCGTGAGATCGCGATGCTGTTCGGTCTCGAGTTGCGCTGCCCTCCGCTTCCCGAGGCCAAGACCGACGGGTCCGTGGGGATCGCCATAGAGGTCTCGGACACCGAGGGTTGTCCTCTCTACACAGCAAGGGTCATCCGAGGCATAGAAGCGCGCGGCACCTCTCCGTGGTGGTTGCGGCGCCGGCTCATAGCGGCCGGTATGCGGCCGATCGATCCGATCGTGGACGCGACCAACCACACGATGCTCGAACTTGGGCAACCGCTACATGCCTTCGATCTCGGCACCTTGAAGGGCGGCAAGATCGTTGTCCGCAAGGCGATGCCGGGTGAGACCATCCGCACGCTCGACGGTCAGGATCGCGGACTCGCCGAAGGCGATGTCCTCATCTGTGACGCCGAGCGGCCCATCGCGGTCGCTGGGGTGATGGGCGGGGAAGACACCGAGGTATCCGGCCAGACCACCGACATCCTCCTCGAGTCGGCTGCCTTCGATCCTCGAGCTATCTCTAGGACCGCTAGGCGACTGGATCTTCGCAGCGAAGCAGCGCAGCGGTTCGAACGGGGGGTCGATCCGGATGTGATCCTCGACGCGAGTGAACGCTGCGCGGCTCTGATCGCATCTCTTGTGGGCGGAACTCCTTCATCCGAGGTCGCATCCGACGGTCCCGGCCCCACGGTTGCCCCCACCATCCATACGACCGCTGCGGCGATCGACGCGCGGTTGGGAACCGCGCTCGGTGACGCCATACCGCGACTGCTGGAACGGGTCGGATGCGATGTCGAGGTATCAGGGGACCAGCTGAGCGTGGTTCCACCCAGCTGGCGGCCCGATATCGGCATCGCCGAGGACCTGAGCGAAGAGGTCGCCCGTCTCTACGGTTACGAACAGATCCCGAGCATCATGCCCAGCGGCTCGCGCATCGGCGGCCTGACAGATGAGCAGCGGCGGGCCCGGGTCGTCCGCGAGCACCTGAGCGCGATCGGCCTCAACGAACAGGTCGGCGTCAGCATCATCTCGCCGCATCTGCTGGAGGTGTTCGAGCTTGCCGCCGACCATCCCTGGACGACCGCTCCGCATCTGGCCAACCCACTGTCGGCCGACGACTCGATCCTGCGCCCATCACTGTTGCCGGGCCTGATCGATGCAGCCAGCAGTAACACCTCGCGCAGGGTCCTGCCGGTCGGGCTGTTCGAGATCGGCACCTGCTTCACGAGGCGCGACACGAACGTGGATGAGGTTCAGGCCGTCGCTGGCGTCCTCTACGGCGAGGCGTCCTCCGGGTTGTACTCGGAGGTGCGGCCCTTCGACGCGCTGGACGCGAAGGCAGCCATCGAGACGCTGGCAACCCGGCTCGGAGCGGAACTGACCTTCGAGCCGACCGACATCGGGATGCCGATGCACCCGGGTCGTTCGGCCTGGGTCCTTCTGGGCGGCGACTACATCGGAGCGGTCGGTGAACTCCATCCGCGCATCTGCGAAGAGTTGGGTATGCCGGGGCGCGTCGCTCTCTTCGAGCTGTCCCTTGGGCCTCTGCTGGCGTCGCGTGGACCCATGATCGCACCCGTACCGTTGAAGCAGCCGCCCATCCAACGCGATATCGCGATCGTCGCGCCCACCCAGATCGCTGCCGCGCAGATCGCTCAGACGGTGAAGGACGCGGCGGGGGAGTTGCTCGAGTCCTGCCAGCCCTTCGATCGCTATGAGGGCGGCAAGCTGGGCGAAGGCATGGTGTCGCTAGCCCTGGCTCTGACCTTCAGGGCTGCTGACCGAACCTTGACCGACGAAGAGGCCGGAGAGCTCATGGCCAGGATCGAGGATGCGGTCCGCGAGCAAGGTTGGACGGTCCGCGTCTAGCCTAGTTGCGTAATTATGCGTTCTGCTGCATACTGCCAGACTTGGCTTACAGCGTCGGCATCGTAGGGGCTTCGGGATACACCGGGGCCGAATCGCTGCGTCTGGTCGCTGGACACCCAGCCCTAGAGATCGCGGTGGCAACTTCTCGAGAGTTCGCCGGCCAAGCGGTTTCCTCGGTGTACCCGAACCTGCAGACCGACCTCGCCTTCACGCAGGTCGACCTCGATCAGCTGGGCGGACTGGACCTGGTGTTGCTGGCCCTGCCCCATGGAGCGAGCGCGGAGGTTGCAGAGGAGCTGTCGCGGTCCTCCTGTCGGATCGTGGACCTGAGCGCCGACTTCCGGTTCTCTGATCCAAGCATCTACCAGGAGTGGTTCGGCAGGAAGCACCCGACACACGGATCGCTCCCAGGATGGATCTTCGGACTGCCGGAGCTCTACCGCGACCAGATCGCTCATGCCACCAAGGTCGCCAACCCCGGCTGCTACCCAACCTCCGCGTTGCTCGCCCTGGCTCCGTTCGTCGAAGCAGGAGCCATCGACCTGAAACATATCGTCGTCACCGCGGCTAGCGGGGTGTCTGGCGCAGGCCGTTCGGCGAGCCCCGGCGTTCACTTCTCCCATGTTGATTCCAACTTCAAGCCGTACGGTGCGCCGAAGCACAAACACACCCCCGAGATCGAACAGGAGCTATCGCGCATCGCCGGGGAACAGGTCACGATCACCTTCGTTCCCCACCTGGCTCCGATGCCCCGAGGATTGCTATCCACCGCGATCGTCCCGTACTCCTCCGATACCGATCCGATGAGCCTGCTCGCCGAGGCTTACGCGTCCGAACCGTTCGTCAAGGTCCTCGAAGGATGGCCAGAGACCAAGTTCACCTCGGGCAGCAACCTCGCGCTCGTCTCGGCGAGGCTGGATGAGCGGACCGGCAACCTGATCACCTGCTGTGCGATAGACAACCTCGGGAAGGGTGCGGCGGGACAGGCGATCCAGAACGCCAACCTGATGCTCGGACTCGAGGAGACGGCGGGGTTGATGGGTGGAGGCATCTACCCATGAGATGGCCACGGGGGTTCAGCAGTGCAGCGGTTCGTTCTGGCCTGAAGCCCAGCGGAACGCTCGATCTCGGTGTGCTCGCATCCGATCGGCCCGCGACGCTGGCAGGGCTGTCGACCAGCAACCTCGTGAAGGCGGCCCCTGTTCGCGTGACCCAACGGGTCATAGATGCGGGACGGGCTCGTGCTGTGGTCGTCAACGCTGGTAACGCGAACGCTTGTACCGGCGATCGCGGCATCGAGGTTGCCGAGATGATGCAAGCCGCCACGGCAGACCTGCTCGGATGCGATCCGAACGAGGTGGCGGTCGCCTCGACGGGGATCATCGGTGTCCAGATGCCGACTGAACTCGTCCGTGAAGGCATCGCCATGACCGCTGACGCGACGAGCTCGGAGGTCTTGCCCCTTGCTCGAGCCATCATGACGACCGACACGCGCCCCAAGATCGCCGAGGCGGCCGTCGGGTCGGCACGCATCGTCGGGATAGCCAAGGGCGCCGGGATGATCGCTCCAGAGATGGCGACGATGCTGTGTTTCATCGCCACCGATGCGCAGGTAGGACGAGAGGACCTCGACGCGGCTCTGCGTTCCGCAGCCTCGAACAGTTTCGAGCAGATCAGCGTCGATGGATGCATGAGCACCAACGACACGGTCTTGCTCCTAGCCAACGGCGCCGCCGGCCCGGTGGATCCGGAGGCTTTCTCAGCAGCCCTGAGCGCGGTATGCGCATCGCTCGCCGATCAGATCGTCTCCGATGGTGAGGGCGCGACAAAGGTCATCGACATCTTCGTCGGCGGAGCCAGGGATCTGGCAGCCGCGCGCCGCTGCGCCCGCAGCGTCGCCGATTCGGTGCTGTTCCGTTGCGCGATGAACGGCGGCGACCCGAACTGGGGTCGGATCCTCAGCGCACTAGGGGCCAGTGGTGCGGACATCGACCCGGACCGGATCGCCGTGAGGATCGGAGGAGAGGATCTCTGCGTGGGAGGCGAACGCGGACCCGGTGACCTCGCCAAGGCGGAGGCTGCCCTGAAAGCTGATCGCATCAGGGTTGACATCGACCTCGGCATGGGAGACCAGGCAGCCAAGGTGACCACCAACGACCTGTCAGCTGAGTATGTGAGGATCAACGCGGAGTACACGACATGAGCTCGTCCCTCGACGCGTTGGGCAAGTCCCGGGTCCTGATGGAAGCGCTTCCCTACATCAAGCGCTACCACGGTCAGACGGTAGTGGTGAAGTACGGTGGGGCCGCCATGACCGAACCAGACCTTCGAGAGAGTTTCGCAGACGATGTCGCACTGCTGCGCCTGGTTGGCCTCAACCCCGTGATCGTCCACGGCGGCGGCCCCCAGGTATCCGAATTCACCCGCGCCCTCGGCAGAGAACCCTCCTTCGTCGACGGTTTGAGGGTCACCACCGCAGAAGATCTAGAGGTCGTTCGGATGGTCCTAGCCGGAAGCGTGAACAAGGATGTCGTCCGGCTCATAAACCGTCACGGAGCCATGGCGGCAGGCCTCTCCGGAGAGGACGGCGGCCTGATGAGGGCCACCAAGAAGCGAGGAGAGGTGGACCTCGGCTTCGTGGGCGAGATCGTGCGGATCGATCCGGCGATCGTCACCGACCTGCTCCGGGATTTCATCCCCGTCATCGCGACGCTCGGGGTGGACGATGCCGGTCAGACCTACAACATCAACGCCGACGAGGCCGCCGGTGCCATCGCGGGCGCCATCGGAGCACGCAAGCTGGTGTTCCTGACCGATGTGCCCGGCATACTCGACCGCGACGGTCAGGTGATCCCCGAGATCAGAGCCGACGACACCGCCCGGCTGATCGAGGAAGGGACACTCTCTGGGGGGATGATCCCCAAGGTCCAGGCAGCCCTGAAGGCGATCGGAGAGGGCGTTCACGCCGTCACCATCCTCGACGGTAGGACCGAACATGCGTTGCTGCTCGAGATCTTCACCGATCGGGGTTCAGGCACGATGGTGGTCGCATGAACTCCTTCGACCGTGATCATGCCTTCCACATGTCGGTCTACGCGCGTACCCCCTTGACCTTGGTCAAAGGCGACGGCGTCCATCTCGTGGACGAAGACGGCAACCGCTATCTCGACATGCTGGCGGGGATAGCTGTGAACGCGGTCGGCCATTGCCACCCGGATGTGGTCGCCGCCATCAGCCGCCAGGCGGCGGTGCTCGATCATGTCTCGAACCTGTACCTGAACGAACCTCAGACCGAGTTGGCCGAGCTCCTGCATGACCTGACCGGCTGGGGGAAGGTCTTCTTCGCCAATAGCGGCGCCGAAGCGAACGAATGCGCGCTGAAACTTGCGCGGCGGATCACCGCAGAGCGGCACGGAGCCGCACGGCCCAAGGTGGTCGCCGCCAGCGGAGGCTTCCACGGCAGGACCTTCGCCACACTCGCGGCCACCGGTCAACCCGCCAAGCATGAGCCCTTCCTACCGATGCCCGACTGGTTCTCCCACATCCCCTACAACGATGTGTCGGCTGTCGGCTCTATCCCTGCCGACACCGGCGCGGTCATCCTCGAGGTCATCCAGGGCGAGGGGGGAGTCGTGGTAGCCACCGATGACTTCCTCCGTGCGGTGCGTGACCGGTGCGATCAGATCGGAGCGGTCCTGATCCTGGACGAGGTCCAGACCGGCATCGGACGGACCGGAAGCTTCTGGGCCTTCCAGCAGACCCCGATAGAGCCAGACATCGTCACGGTCGCCAAAGCCTTGGGTGGTGGCCTGCCTATAGGGGCCTGCATCGCCAGAGAAACGCTGGCTGACTCTTTCAAGCCCGGCCATCATGCCACGACCTTCGGTGGCGGTCCCGTCGTGTGTGCCGCCGCCACGGCGACCCTGAGGGTCATCGAACGCGAAGGCTTGATCGACGCAGCTGCTGAACGGGGCCGCCAACTGATGGGCGCACTATCCGCTCTCGCCGGTGTGCTCGAGGTTCGCGGTCGGGGCCTGCTGGTAGGCGTGGTCACCCAGACCGAAGCAGGCAAGATCGTCGAGGCGATGCGAGCTCGGGGAGTGCTGGCTGGTACGGCCGGACCCGATGTGGTGCGGTTCGCTCCTCCCTTGATCATCACAGAAGCCGACATCGAACTTGCCGTTGCGGCCTTCGCCGATTCGCTACCCGAGGTCTCGGCATGAATCGCGAATCGGGCTCGATCAAGGCCTGGGTCTTGGCCTTCATCCTGGCATCCGGCCTGGGGTTCGGGGCCCTGATCGGGATCGGTTGCGCGATCGGCGCGAACGCCTGCCCCTTCCAGGAGAGGACCCCAGAAACTTCCACCGACGGCCGAGAGATCTTCCTACGCAACTGTGCGGTCTGCCATGGCATCGAAGCCGAGGGAGCGCGTGGCCCGAGTCTCGTCTCTGGGGCGCCCGCTACCTATACGCTCGCAGAGCTCGAAGCGAAGATCAGCCGGGGACGCCCCTTGGCTGGGATGCCTCGCTTCAGGAACGAACTGTCTGAGGAACAGATCCGCGCGGTCGCGGAAGCGATCATCACGCTGAGGGAGGAGTCATGACCGGAGGCAACAAGCGGATACTCGTCGTCGAAGACGATGCGAGCGTGCGCTCGTTCCTGCAGGTTCTGCTGGAAGGCGAAGGCTACGAGGTCTTGACGGCCGCCGACGGGTTGCAGGGACTGTTGCAACTGGATCTGCAGCATCCAGACGCCGTGATCCTCGACCTGATGATGCCGAATGTGAGCGGCGATCGGGTGATCCGCCAGATACGAGAGGACGGCAGGATGAGGGAGGTCCCTGTCCTGGTCGTCTCAGGACGACATGATGTCCGCGAGAGCTTCGGACCCATCCTGGGCGAGAAGAATGTCTTCGAGAAGCCCTTCGAACCGGCCTCGCTGCTTGCACGCCTGCGAGAGGTCCTGGCTTGAAGCACTTCCTGTCCGTCGCCGACCTGGACGCAGCGACCCTGCAGGTCCTCTTGGATCGAGCTCAGGGGTTCAAGGATGCCCGAGCCGATCACGCCCGCCCCCTGAAGGGACGGTCGATCGGCATGCTCTTCGAGAAACCCTCGACACGCACCAGGATCAGTTTCGAGGTCGCGATCTCTGAGCTCGGGGGACACCCGCTCGTGCTGTCTGGGGCCGACCTGCAACTGGGTAGAGGTGAGACACTCGAAGACACCGCCAGGACCGTGTCCCGGTACCTGCATGGCTTCGTCGTACGCACCTTCGAGCAGCAACGATTGGAGTTGCTCGCATCTCATTCGACGATCCCGATCGTGAACGCGCTCAGCGACACCGAGCACCCCTGCCAGACGCTCGCGGACCTCTTGACGCTCAGGCAACGCTTCGGAACGCTGTCAGAGCTCGAGATCTCCTACATCGGAGACGGCAACAATGTTGCGAACTCGCTCATCATCGGTTGCGCGTTGGCAGGTATCCAGATCACGGTCGTCACCCCGGCTGGGTTCGAACCATCCCCCGCTGCGGTCGAGGCCGCGCGTGCCCTCGGGGGACGGGTCACGCTGTCCGACGATCCAACCAGCGTGAAGTGTAGCCGAGCCATCTATACCGATGTGTGGACCAGCATGGGTCAGGAGGAAGAGGCCGAGCAACGCCGCCAACGATTCGCCGACTATCAGATCGACGCCACACTCCTCGAACAAGCGAGCGCTGACGCGATCGTGCTGCATTGCCTACCTGCCCATCGCGGCGAGGAGATCAGTCCGGAGGTCTTCGAAGCGCATGCGCAGGTCATCTTCGATCAGGCCGAGAACCGCCTCCATGTGCAGAAGGCGATCCTGGAGCATCTGATATGACCAAGGCTTCGCGTCAACGCCGCATCGCCGAGATACTGCGTACCGAGCCGATCGGTAGCCAGGCCGCGCTGGTGGCCCGACTGCGTGCGGAAGGCGAACGCGTCACCCAAGCGACCCTGAGCCGAGATCTGCTTGAACTGGGTGCCGTGCGGCATCACGGGCCAGACGGCCCTGTCTATCGACTGCCAGAAGACCCCTCGGATCCCACGACTCATCTTCATCGGATGCTCGTCGAGTTCGCGCACGAGATAACCGCCAGCGGGAACCTCGTCGTGGTCCGAACGCCGCCTGGCTGCGCGCAGCCGGTAGCTCGAGCTCTCGACACAGCCGATCTGGACGGCGCTCTGGCGACCATCGCTGGCGACGACACGATCCTGGTCGTCTGCGCCCCCAGGGTGTCAGGGAATCAGTTAGCTACGCGGCTGCGGCAGGCAGCCTCTCACCCTTCGCAAGGAGCTACCAGATGAGCAACAAGGTCGTACTCGCATACTCCGGAGGCCTCGATACCTCGGTGGCGATCGGCTGGCTCCGCGACAAGTCAGGCTTCGATGAGGTCATCGCGATGGCCGTCGATGTGGGTCAGGGCGTCGATACCGAGTTCCTTCAGAGCAGGGGAGAGGCCTGCGGCGCGAGCGAAGTGATCGTCGTTGACGCACGCGAAGAGTTCGCTCGCGACTTCGTCGCCCCCGCTTTGCGGGCCAATGCCCTCTACATGGGCAAGTACCCACTCGTCTCGGCGCTGTCCCGCCCTCTGATCGCCAGGCATCTGGTCCGGGTCGCCCGCGAGAGGGGAGCTAGCGCGATCAGTCACGGATGTACCGGTAAAGGCAACGACCAGGTCCGGTTCGAGGTCGCCACCGGAGCTTTGGCACCTGACCTCTCGTGCGTCGCGCCGGTCCGGGATTCGGGGATGTCGCGCGACGCTGCTATCGCGTACGCAGAGGATCGCAACCTGCCGATCCCGGTGACCAAAGACTCTCCCTACTCGATAGATGAGAACCTGTGGGGACGCACTGCCGAATGCGGCGTTCTCGAGGACCCTTGGGTGACCCCTCCCGCCGACGCTTACGCATGGACGACGGATCCGCTGGAAGCCCCCGATGAACCTGACCGTCTCGTCATCGGCTTCGAGCATGGTCTGCCCATAACGATCGACGGCTCCAAGCTTGCTCTGGAAGACCTCGTCTCCGAGGTGGCCAGACGCGCCGGCGCGCACGGCGTGGGACGCATCGACATGATCGAGGATCGGCTTGTCGGGATCAAGAGCCGCGAGATCTACGAGGTGCCGGGAGCGGTCACGCTGATCACAGCCCACCGGGATCTCGAAGACCTGACCCTCGAGCGCGATGTCGCCACCTTCAAGCGCAGCATCGAGGAGACCTACGCCAAGCTCGTCTACAACGGGCAATGGTTCTCGCCGCTTCGCGCGACGCTTGATGCAGCGATCGAGGAGTCCCAGCGGCATGTCTCCGGCGAAGTTCGCATCCGGCTCTCGAAGGGAACAGCCACGGTCGAAGGCCGAAGGGCAGAACAGGCCTTGTATGACCTGGATCTCGCGACCTACGAGGCGGATGACGCGTTCGATCACGCGGCGGCACGCGGCTTCATCAACCTGTGGGGCCTGCCCTTGCGGGTCTGGTCCTCCAAGCAAGGAGGCGGAGGCAACTGAGCAAGCTCTGGGGCGGTCGTTTCGAGCAGGAGCCCAGCCGGGTCATGTGGGATCTCACGGTGTCCACGGACTTCGACCGGAACCTGTTGGCTGAGGACTGCGGTGTCCTTGCTGATCATGCGGCCAGGCTGCACGCCGCCGGCTACCTTTCCGACGAGGACCACGCGTCGGTCCGCGAAACCCTCAGTGAACTCTCGGCACTCGATCCAGATGATCTCATCCGGCCAGACGATGAGGATGTTCATTCAGCGGTCGAACGGATCCTGCTGGAGCGTCTGCCGGATGCTGGGGCGCGCGTGCGCGCTGGGCTTTCGCGCAACGATCGTGTCGCTTCTGCGACCAGGCGCTGGTTGTTGCGTTCGCTGGCGATGGTGCGTGCCGAGACCCTCGAACTGGTGGGGACCCTCGCGGATCTATCTGAGGTGCACGCGCACGCTGCCATGCCCGGATACACACATCTTCAGCGTGCTCAGCCGGTGACGCTCGGTCATCATCTCGCGGCGCACGCGTGGGCTCTGCTGCGAGACGCAGACCGTCTCGAGGATGCGGCCAAGAGAACCAACGGCGAGCCCTTGGGTTCTGGCGCGTTGGCTGGCTCCACCCTCGACCTGCCGGTACCAGACGACCAGATCCCGAACTCGCTTGACGCGGTGGCTGCACGCGACCATCTGGCCGAGGCCCTATCAGCCTGCGCGATCCTTGGCGTCCATCTGAGCCGGATCGGAGAAGAGATCGTCCTGTGGACCTCCTCGGAATTCTCCTTCGCGGTCCTCGACGATGCCTGGGCTACCGGGTCGAGCCTGATGCCTCAGAAGAAGAACCCGGATGTTGCCGAGTTGGTCAGGGGCAAGGCTGGTCGGTTGATCGGCGACCTGATGAGCCTGCTGGTCACCATGAAGGGCCTACCCCTGTCCTACAACCGTGATCTTCAAGAGGACAAGGAACCGGTCTTCGATGCGGTCCAGACGCTGCTGCTTGCCCTTCCCGCGGTGCGAGGCATGCTCGCCTCGATCAGGTTCGATATCGAGGCCATGCGGGTCGCCGCCACCGACCCGATGCTGCTTGCGACCGACCTGGCCGACGCGCTCGTGGAAGCGGGCATCCCGTTCCGCACCGCCCATGAGCTCGTCGGTGCTGCCGTCGCCACCGCCGTCCATGCCGCCGATCCACTCGGATCCCTCGCCTCGGACCCGGAACTGGTCAGCCATCTGGGAGGTCCCCAACGGGTGCGTTCGATCCTGGACGCCTCACGCAGCATCGATGCGCGTACCGGCAACGGCCCCGGAGGTCTGGGCGCGCAACTGGAGCGCCTCCAGGCGGCACTGGTCGACCGTAGCTGACCCACCGGAATATCCTCGGCGCGACATGCCGCGGACGAACGAGAAGTTAGAGGCCCTGTTCGGCGAGTGGAGCGAGCTGCTTCAACTCACCGGCCAGGACGGTTTCCGGGTCCGCGCCTACGACAGAGCAGCCCAAGCCATCGCTGGCCTCGCGACTGACATCTCTGACATGCCGCGAGAGGATCTGGACGATCTACCCAACATCGGCAAGGGCATGCAGAAGCGGATCCTCGAGTTCCTCGACACCGGCAGCATCGCCGAGCTCGACGAACTCCGCGAACAGGTACCGAGCGGCATGCGCGACCTGCTACGGGTCTCGGGTCTAGGCCCCAAGAAGGCGATCCTGCTCAACACCGAACTCGGCGTGGCGAGCCTCGACGACCTCAAAGCAGCGATCGAGGCCAAGAAGCTGCGCGATACCAAGGGTCTTGGAAAGAAGACCGAGGAGAACCTCGCCCGCTCGCTTGAACACCTCGCCAAGCATTCCGATCGGGTCCTGATCGATGCGGCGATGACGCTGGCCGAGACCATCATCGCCGAGCTAGCCGAACGCTTCGCCCCTGAGAAGATCGAGATCGCGGGCTCCCTTCGACGCTCGAAGGAGACGATCGGAGACATCGACATCCTGGTCGCCGCCGAAGATGCCGAACCGATCATGGAGGGCTTCTGCGGCATGGATCTGGTCACCGAGATCCTGGCGAAGGGGCCAACGAAGTCGAGCATCTTGTCCGACTCCGGACTGCAGGTCGATCTGCGCGTACTTCCCACACACTCGTGGGGCGCCGGGTTGGTCTACTTCACCGGCAGCAAGGAACACAATGTCCGCATCCGTGAGATGGCCGTCAAGAAGGGTCTGCGCCTGAACGAGTGGGGCCTGTTCGACGCTGAGTCTGGTGATGAGATCGCAGCCGAGACCGAAGAGACCGTCTATGCCGCCCTTGGCTTGCCATGGATCCCGCCGACCATGCGCGAAGACAGGGGAGAGGTTCAGGCTGCGCTCGAAGGGTCGCTCCCGGTTCCTCTGCAGATCGAAGACATCCTGGGGGACTTCCACTCTCATACCGACATGACCGACGGCCGCGCACCCCTAGAGGAGATGCTGAAAGCGGCCGCCGCTCGCGGGTACCGGTACTACGCGGTCACCGATCACGCCGAGGATCTCTCGATGACCGGAGCGAGCCGGGGCAAGATGCTCGCGCAACGCAAACGCTTGGCGACCCTGCAGAAGAAGTACCCGGATATGCGGATCCTGCACGGAACCGAACTGAACATCTCCAAGGAAGGCACCGTCGACTACGACGCTGAGTTCCTTTCGGGGTTCGACATCTGCGTCGCGAGCGTCCACTCTCACTTCCGGCTCTCCAGATCAGAGACAACGGCACGGGTCCTGCGGGCCATCGAGAACCCGCAGGTTCACATCATCGGGCACCCCTCGGGCCGTCTCATCGGACGCAGGGAACCTATCGACTGGGACTTCGCGGTCATCTGTGAGGCGGCCTCCCGGACCGGGACGGCGCTCGAGGTCAACTGCTTCCCCGATCGGATGGATCTGCGGGATGAACACATCCGCTACGCCGTCGAGCATGGGGTGACCCTCACCGTGGATACCGACTCGCATGCTCCACGGGACCTGCAGAATCTGCGCTACGGCGTCTGGAACGCCCAGCGTGGATGGGCCACCAAGCAGCATGTGTTGAACGCCCGACCTCTCGAAGAGGTCCTGGCGTTCGTCGCCGCGAAGCGGAACGGCGGGTGAGCGCGATCCGGCCGGTCGCTCGCGGCTTCTTCGACCGGCCCGTCCTAGAGGTCGCACGCGACATGATCGGCGCATTGCTGGTCCGCAACGACCGTACCGGGCTGCGGATCGGAAGGATCGTCGAGACCGAGGCTTACGGTCCCGATGATCCGGGCTGCCACGCCGCCCGCGGACGGACCGAACGCAACGCCCCCATGTTCGAAAGACCCGGCACCGCCTACATCTATTTCACCTACGGCATGCACTGGTGCCTGAACGCCGTCTGCGAGCAGGCCGGGACCCCGGCTGCGGTGCTGTTGCGGGCCGTGGAACCGTTGGAGGGCATCGAAGCGATGCGCGTCGCAAGAGGCCCCAGGATCTCAGACCGCGACCTGTGTCGCGGTCCCGCCCGACTGACCCAGGCCTTCGGCCTCGACGGGAACCAGAACCGTGCGGACCTGTGCAGCGGCGGCGTGTTCATCGCTCCCGGGGAACGACTCCCGAACGAGGCGGTAGCCACGAGCCCCCGCATCGGCCTTGGCTCTAAGCAGGATGGCCGCCGCTGGCGCTTCTTCGAGGTCGACTCGCGGTTCGTCAGCCGGGGCAGACCGTAGAAGTAGGCGAGGATCTTCCCGAGGGTTGCGTAACATGCCCTCGTGGACCTATTCGAGGATCTCAGATGGCGTGGCCTCGCCTACCAATGGACCGGCGAGGATGCCCTGCCCGAACTCTTGAACAGCCAGAAGATCCGCCTCTACATAGGCTTCGATCCCAGCGCCGACTCCCTGACCATCGGCAACCTGCTGGTCCTGATCTTGCTCCGCCGCTTCCAGGCTGCTGGACATGTTCCGATCGCGGTGGTCGGTGGCGCGACCGGCATGGTCGGCGACCCGAGCGGCAGGAGCGCCGAACGCAACCTGCTCAGCCCAGAACAGCTAGAGCACAACAAGCAGGCCATCCGATCCCAGATGGAGAGGTTCCTCGACTTCGAGGGACCGAGCCCCGCCATCATGGCCGATAACGCCGACTGGCTCGGGTCTCTCAGCTTCATCGACTTCCTCAGGGATGTCGGCAAACACGCCTCGGTGAACACCATGCTCGCGCGCGATTCCGTCAAGGCTCGTCTGGAAGCAGAGGCGGGGATCAGTTTCACCGAGTTCAGCTACATGCTCATGCAGGCCTACGACTTCGTTCACCTGAACAGGACCTACGGCTGTGTCCTGCAGTGCGGGGCGAGCGACCAGTTCGGCAACATCGTGGCCGGGATAGATCTGGCTAGGCGCCTGGACGGAACCCGGCTCTTCGGGCTGACCACACCCCTGGTCACCAGGTCGGACGGCCAGAAGATCGGCAAAACCGCAGATGGCGCCACCTGGCTGGATCCTGAAAAGACCAGCCCCTACCGCCTCTACCAGTGGTTCGTCAGGGTTCCAGACGAGGATGCCGGTCGGTTCCTCCGCTACTACACCGACCTGTCTCACGAAGAGATCCTCGACCTCGAGACCCAGATCGAGACCGCACCAGCCAAGAGAGCGGCCCAGCTCAGGCTCGCTGAAGAGGTCACTCGGCTCGTGCACGGCGAGAAGGCCCTCATCAGAGCCAAGGAGGCGACCGAGGTCCTGTTCGGGGGCAGCCTCGACGGCCTGTCTGGCAGCGAACTGCTCGACATCTTCGCCGATGTGCCAAGCACCCAACTACCTAAGAGCCGACTAGGAGATCTGCCGCTCTCTGACGCCCTGGTAGAGACAGGGCTGGTGGCCAGCAAGAGCGAGGCGCGGCGCCGGCTGGACAGCGGAGGGATCTACCTGAACAACCAGCGTGTCGAAGATCCAGGCCTGATCGTAGGGGGAGAACACCTGGTCGCAGACGGGATCGCTGTCCTGAGGAGCGGGAAGAGGTCTTTCGCGCTGCTCCGGTTCGCCTGAGCCCTGGCCCGGGCAGAAACAACAGCCTGGGATGGTTCGACGCGGGTAGGGGGTGTTCCTGCCTTGCGGTTGACAGCAAGTCGCAGGCGGCGTACTATCCGCGCTCCGCACCTCGGACGATCGTGCCGTGGTGCCCAGGAGGAGCCGTTTGGCGAATCGAATCGAAACCTGCCGAGGGATGTTGACCTAGGACGCGCTGCGTTCGGGCGTCATCCATCGGCGGAGGGGAAACCCCCGCCGATTTCGCTTGTCAGGAGAAGGTTCGGTCCCCGATCGACTCCGCCAGAACTTGAGAACTCCATAGCGAACATGAGCATCTTTTAGGCCAAGGTAATAAGGGCATACGGTGGATGTCTTGGCATCAGGAGCCGATGAAAGACGTTGCAGGCTGCGATAAGCCTCGGGGAGCTGCCAAGCAAGCTTCGATCCGAGGATCTCTGAATGGGGCAACCCGGCGGGCGTAACGGCCCGTCATTCCCGTCTGAACACATAGGGCGGGTAAAGGGAACGCGGTGAAGTGAAACATCTCAGTAACCGCAGGAAGAGAAATCAAACGAGACTCCGGAAGTAGTGGTGAGCGAAACCGGATGAGCCCAAACCGGGGTGATGTGATAACCCGATGGTGTTGTCACTCCGGGGTTGTGGGACCTTCAGCTGTTGCATCGGAGACAGCAGAGAGTTACCAAGCTCGCGTGTAGCGGAACGGTATGGAAAGGCCGGCCACAGGGGGTAACAGCCCCGTACGCGAAACATGACGAGCCTCTCGAAGGGATCCCAAGTAGCACGGAGCCCGTGAAAGTCCGTGTGAATCTGGGGGGACCACCCTCTAAGGCTAAGTACTACCTGATGACCGATAGCGGACCAGTACCGTGAGGGAAAGATGAAAAGTACCCCGGGAGGGGAGTGAAATAGTACCTGAAACCGTTTGCTTACAAACCGTTGGAGCAGCCCTAGCAGCTGTGACAGCGTGCCTTTTGAAGAATGAGCCTGCGAGTTAGCGATATGTGGCGAGGTTAACCCGTGTGGGGTAGCCGTAGCGAAAGCGAGTCTGAATAGGGCGATTCAGTCGCATGTCCTAGACCCGAAGCGAAGTGATCTATCCATGGCCAGGTTGAAGCGACGGTAAGACGTCGTGGAGGACCGAACCCACTTAGGTTGAAAACTGAGGGGATGAGCTGTGGATAGGGGTGAAAGGCCAATCAAACTTCGTGATAGCTGGTTCTCTCCGAAATGCATTTAGGTGCAGCGTTGCGTGTTT
>JBKHYG010000109.1:0-29433 GCA_046565595.1 Actinomycetota bacterium
TCGTCGCAGAGCGCGCGATCTCTCTCACGCGCGAACGATGCGTGCGAGAGCATCGTCCCACCGTCGTCGATGTCGGCACGGGCACCGGCGCGATAGCCCTCGCCGTCGCCGCCGAGGCTCCCGACGCCCGGATATACGCGACCGAGTCGAGTGCGCTGGCCAGAGGCTGGGCGCTCAGGAACCTCGCTGCGACAGGCCTGCGCGTGACCCTGCTGCCCGGAGAACTCTTGGCTCCGCTGCATCCCGCGCTCGGCGGCAACTGCGACCTCATCGTCGCGAACCTGCCCTACCTGTCCGAGGACGAATGGAACCAGGCCGAGCCGGAGGTACGCCGGTACGAGCCGAGGGAAGCTCTGGTGGGAGGCCCGACCGGTCTGGAACCGATCGTGGATCTGATCGAGCAAGCCGAACACTGGTTGGCTCACGCAGGCTGGTTGCTGCTGGAGATCGGTGATACGCAAGGAGCCGAGGTCTCGAGGTTCATGAAGGCGCGCGGCTATCGCGAGATCCAGGTCCGTAAGGATCTGGCCGGGAGGGATCGGATGGTGGAGGGCAGATGGACGATGCTGTTGTAGAGCCTCAGGTCATACCGCTTCAGGGAGATCCCGAGCCGGCTCTGGTTGCAGCCGTCGGTGCAGTCCGAGCCGGCGGTGTGATCGTGGTTCCAACCGACACCGTCTACGGGATCGCCGCGAACGCCTTCGATCCTCAGGCGACACGCGAGATCTTCCGCATCAAGAGGCGTCCCCGCTCGCTGCCTCTACCGGTGCTCGTTTCCAGGCCACGCCAAGCTTGGGCTCTGTGCTCGATCGTTCCAGACGCCGCCACCGCTCTCGCGTCCGCGTTCTGGCCGGGCGCCCTCACGATGATCCTTCCCGCCAACACCGAACTCGAGTGGGATCTTGGCGATGGCGGCGACACGCTCGCCGTCCGCATGCCACACCATCCCGAGTTACTGAGCCTGCTGGAACGCACTGGGCCACTGGCTTGCACGAGCGCCAACATCACCGGAGAGCCCACCGGGCAGACCATCTCGGAGATCGCGGACCGGTTGGACGGGGTCGCTCTGTACCTAGATGGTGGCGCTTCGACGCTCGATCAGGGCTCGACGATCGTCGATCTGACCGGGGTGGAGCCGAAGATCATCCGCGAGGGACCCATCGGAACCGATGCGGTCATGGCAGCGATCGCCGCGGGCTAGGCGCAGGCCGGCACAGCCTCTGGGCGTGCCTGTAGCCAGCCGATCATGGACGCGTTGGTCTGCGCGGCGTTCTTGTGCAGCATGAACGAGTGACCCGCATCCTCCACGATCATCGTCGTGAGATCATGGGCCGACACGAACAACGCCTCTTCCTGCTCGGCGAATGACGGCTCGAAGAGCAGGTCGTATTCGGCCAGGACCAGCAGCGTCGGCGCGGTGATACGGTTCATCACATAGCGCGACGGCTGCGGTCCGATCGTGTACACCTCTCCCGAAGGCGTCAGGTTGCGAAGCTCGTTGTCCTTGGCCACGACCGCCGGATCGGCGTTGGGCAGGTGGTACATGTACTCGGTCCGCCCAGCTTCGTCGCCGCCGAACTCCTCGTAGTCGTCCTGTGCCGCGCGGACGAAGTCGCCGGTGAAGAAATCGGCCACGATCCGCTGCGAGGGGAAGTGGTGATAGGCGGTCGCGATCAACGCATCCGCTCCGTAGAGCGCTGCGGTCATCTCGCTGACCTCGGTGCCAGCCGAGTGCCCCATCAGTCCCACCTTCGCGAAGGAAGGTTTCGCGGCCGCTGCGTAGGTTCCGGTGCGCAACTGATCCATCATCTGCCGGGTCATGTCCGCATAGCCTTCGACCGTCAACTTGTAGCCGTCGGGATGAGCGGATCTCCCGTAGCCCAGGCGGTCGATCGTGACGCTCGCGTAGCCAGCATCCGCCAGCGCCTTCACGGTCGAGTAGGTCTCGGGCTGGATGGGGAAGTCCCATCCCCAGGCTCCATAGGACAGTCCGTGCTGTAGCAGCAACACCCCGGCGCAACTGCCTTCCGGTAGAGACATGCGCCCGTAGATCTCGTAGGAGACACCTGGTTCGAGCGGGTTGGTCACGGTGAAGGTGATCTCCTGCACGGTGGCCTCGGCCGTACTTGCCGTGGGCGAGTAGGAAGCGATCAGAGCGGCCGCGAACAAGGTTGTAGTGGTCATCCGGCGCATGGGTTCCTCCTTAGGGTGCGATACCGTGTTCGTGCCCGTACCACCAACCTCCTGCCGCTACGATCGAACCGATGCGCGAGATCGTCTGTATCTGCTTCGGGAACATCTGTCGCTCTCCGATGATGGAAGCCTTGTTGCAGGCCGCCTTGGACGAGGTGGCCGGGCCCGGCGAGTTCCTGGTCACCGGCGCAGGGATCGGGGCCGACGATGGCAGGCCGCCCAGCCAAGGGACCGTCAGATCGCTGAGCGCCCGAGGGATAGATGCTCGTAAGCACCGCAGTAGGCATCTGACGCCAACCATCGCCCGGGGCGCTTGGCGGATCTACGCGGCGGAGCGCTACCAGATCGAACATGCCCAGGCCCTGTTGCCGGCCGAACAGCGACACAAGGTGAGGCTCATGGGGAGCGAAGAGATCCCCGACCCGATCGGCAGCGGCCAAGCCATCTACGATCGGGTAGCAGAGCAGGTCGAGCGTCTGATCCCCGGCACGGTCGCCGAGATCCTGGCCGACGCCGAACAGGAGTGACGCTCTGACCTAGACTCGCTCCTAGGCCAAGGAAAGGAAGCAACCGGTGCGAGTTGCCCTCGGATCAGATCACGCGGGATTCCGCTACAAGACCCTGTTCAAGGCTGCGTTGGAAGGGTCAGGCCACGAGGTCCTGGATCTCGGCTGCCATACCGACCAGGAGCCATCCGACTACACGATCGTGAGTGAGGATGTGGCCCGCGCCGTGGTCGAGGGTCGCGCCGAGCGAGGGATCATCGTCGCGGGAAGCGGCAACGGTGAAGCGATCGTCGCGAACAAGGTTCCTGGCGTGCGCGCGACGGTCTGCAACGACCAGTACACCGCCGAGATGGCTCGAGCCCACAACGACGCCAATGTCCTGTGCGTCGGTCAGCGCGCCTGCGGAGAGCCGGTTGCCCTACGGATCCTTCACACCTGGATGGACACCCCCTTCGAGGGTGGCAGGCATCAACCTCGGATCGACAACATCCACGCGCTGGAAGCACGCGTGGCCAAGGAGCAGGCATGAGCATCCAGGACTACTTCACCGCCCTCGCCGACGCCGACCCGCAGATCGCTCAGCTGATCGAGGCCGAGCAACGCCGCGAGGCTGATGTCATCCGGCTCATCCCGAGCGAGAACTACGCGAGCCCAGCGGTGATGGCGGCCACCGGCAGCATCCTGCAGAACAAGTACTCCGAGGGGTACGCGGGTAAGCGTTACTACGAGGGTCAGCAGATCATCGACCAGGTGGAGACACTCGCCATCGAGCGCGCGAGGGAGGTCTTCGGAGTCGATCACGCCAATGTGCAGCCCTATTCGGGCTCGCCCGCGAACCTCGCGGTGTATCTCGCCTTCCTGGAGCCAGGTGACAAGGTCCTCGGGCTGTCGCTACCGCACGGTGGCCACCTGACCCACGGTTGGGATGTCTCGATCACGGGCAGGTTCTTCGAGCCGGTTCGCTACGAGGTGGACCCGGAGACGCAACGCGTCGACCTCGATCAGGTGCGCGAACTCGCGAAGCAGCATCGCCCCAAGGTCATCTTCTGCGGGGGGACCGCGATCCCTCGAACCATCGACTTCCCAGGATTCGCAGAGATCGCTCGAGAGGTAGACGCGGTACTCGTGGCCGACATCGCGCACATCGCCGGTCTGGTAGCGGGTGGAGCCCATCCCAGCCCGGTCGGCCATGCGGAGGTCATCTCCACGACCACACATAAGACCCTTCGGGGCCCGCGCGGCGCGATGCTCATGTGTGACTCCCAACATGCCAAGGCCTTGGACAAGGCTGTGTTCCCAGGGCTGCAGGGCGGGCCGCACAACCACACGACGGCCGCGATCGCCGTCGCGTTGAAGGAAGCTGCGACCGACGACTTCAAGCTCTATGCGGGAAGCATCGTCGCCAACGCTCGTACGCTGGCGGCCTCGCTGTTGGACAAGGGCTTCGATCTGGTCAGCGGGGGGACCGACAACCACCTGATACTGATCGATCTGACCAACAAGCAGGTGCCTGGCAAGGTCGCCGCCAAGGCGCTAGATGCAGCGGGCCTGGAGTGCAACTACAACACGGTCCCCTTCGATCCGCGCAAACCCTTCGATCCCAGCGGGATCCGGATCGGGACCCCTGCGGTCACGACGCGCGGCATGGGCGAGCAAGAGATGGAGCAGATCGCGGCATGGATGGACGCGGTGATAGCGGCTCCCGAGGATCCGGACCTGCACGCGAAGATCGCGAACGAGGTCCGAGAGCTGTGCGCGGGCTTCCCGGCGCCGGGCGTCCTGGTCACGGGCTGAGCCGCACCCGATAGTTTCGCGCCGTGCTCGCATACGCGGTGACCGCAGGAGTGGCCATGCTGGTCGCCTTCGTGACGACCCCGCTCGTTCGCCGTTTCGCGCGTCGCCACGACATCATCGCCGTGCCGAGCGACCGCAAGGTTCATCAGGACCCGACCCCTCAGGCGGGAGGTGTGGCCATCCTGGTCGGCGTGCTCGCAGCCTTCCTGGCCGCCCTCGCCTTCCCCCACCTGCGCGACCTGTTCACCGGATCGCGAGAACTCCTTGGGATAGCGGGAGCGGCCACCCTCGTGACGCTGATCGGAGCCATCGATGACCATCGAGAACTCCGTCCTGGCACCAAGTTGGCAGGCGAGGTCGTCGCCGGAGGGTTGCTCGTCCTTGGCGGCGTCGAGGTCATCTACTTCTGGTTCCCGGGACTCGGTACGGTCGCGCTCAGCCCTGATCTGAGCGCGCTGGTGACCATCTTGTGGACCATCGCGGTCATCAACGCCGTGAACCTGATCGACGGCCTGGATGGCCTGGCCGCTGGGGTGGTCGTCATCGCGAGTGCGTCGTTGCTCGTCTATGCCGTCTCCTCGACACCTCTCGAAGCGACCCCCACCGAGCTGCTCATGCTGGTGGTCGCCGCCGCCTGCATCGGGTTCCTTCCCCACAACTTCCACCCGGCGAGCATCTTCATGGGGGACGCAGGCAGCATGCTCCTCGGCCTGTTGCTGGCGAGCGGCACGGTGCTTGGATTCTCAAGGACAGACGAGCCTCGGTTCGTCGATGTCGCGGGCTTCGTCGTGCCGGTCCTCCTGCCGGTCCTGGTGCTGGCGATCCCACTAGCCGACGCCGCGTTCACGGTGTTCAGGCGGGTCAAGGGAGGCAGGTCGGTGTTCCATGGGGACAAGGAGCATCTGCACCACCGGCTCTTCGACATGGCCAGGAACCACCGCACGGCCGTCGGCATCATCTACCTGTGGAGCGCACTCGTGGCTAGCGCGACCGTCTCCTTGGCCATACTCCCGGGGGTGCCAGGCAGGGTCACGGCGCTAGCCTTCACCCTTGCCCTGATCACCAGCATCCTCATCGTGCCTAGAAGGCTCCGTCGAGGCGCTTCGCTTGAGAAAGATTTCACAAACTCTGCGGTCGCGGAGGTCGAAAGTGCCTCTGACTAGGAGAAACGATTTCCGGCCCGGTTTGACGGGACCCTCGAAAGGCGGCTAGAAACATGGCGCATCCGGAACGCCGTTCGTCGTGGCAAGCGATGGTCGGCGCGGGGGCAGCGTGGGCCATGGTCGCCGATGTGGTGACTGGCACCGTGCTCTGGGGAGCGGTCGGCTACTGGCTGGACCGGCTCTGGGGCACGAGGCCTTGGCTCATGTCGATCGGGTTCATCATCGGCAACGCTGCAGGCGTATATGCCGCCACCCTGCACCTTGCAAGGATGCGTGAAAAGACCGACCGGGGGACCGAAGAAGGATGACGGGCGAGATCGTCATGGCCAGGAGCGCACTCATCTGGGGCTCCCTGGTCGCCGTGCCTGCCGCCCTGCTGGGCGGGATGCTCGGTTCCGCCGACACCGGCTTGAGCATCGGACTGGCTGCCCTCGTCGTGCTCGGAAATGTCGCCATCGCTGCGGCCTTCGCCTGGCTGGGCGACCGGCTCGGTGGCTGGGCGGCGCTGGTGATGGCACTACCTAGCTTCGCGGTACGCATGATCGCCGCCCTGCTGGCCCTGGTCTACCTGCGTAACCAGTCCTTCATCGAGGAAGGCGTCTTCGTCGCCAGCTTCGCGCTCTTCCTCACAGCCGCTCTTTTCCTCCAGAGCCGAACCTGGCGCAACACGCCATGGTTGGCTCGCGCATACGCGACCCAGAACCAGAAGGAGACCGTGTGAGTCTGCTCACCACAGCGACACTGCTCGCAGCCGAGACACCGCCGGGGGAGGAGGGGTATCCGTTCAAGGTCCCCGAGGTTGGGCTCCTGTTCAACTACGCCCCACTGATCCACTTCGATGCCCCCGGCTTCCTCTCGTTCCTGGCTCAGAAAGGGGGCGAGTTCGACGGCCAGATCATCATCACCTGGCCGATGCTCGTCCTGGCGGGCCTGACGGTCCTGCTCTTCTTGTTCTTCTGGGGCGCTTTCCGCCGCTTCAGGACCGTTCCACGCGGCACGCAGAATGTTGCCGAGGCCGGGGTGGACTTCGTCCGAGGTCAGATCATCCAACCGATCCTGGGCAACCAGGGCGACAAGTGGCTCCCGGTCCTGGTGACGATGTTCTTCTGGATCTTCATCCTGAACCTGATGGGGATCATCCCCGGCATCCAGTTCCCGATCACCAGTCGTATGGCGATCCCGGCGCTGTTGGCGATCTTCGTATGGCTGGTCTACAACGGGGTGGGGATCGCCAACCAAGGGCCCGTTGGATACTTCAAGAACATGATGTTCCCGCCAGGTGTGCCGGCCCCGGTGTACATCCTGCTCGCGCCCCTCGAGTTCGTCTCTACGATCATCGTCCGGCCCTTCACGCTGGCGGTGCGTCTTTTCGCCAACATGGTTGCCGGACACATGGTCCTGGTCGTGATGTCGATCGCGGCCGCGACCTTCTGGGCAGCACAGACCCCGATACACAAGGCGGTGGCGGTGCTTCCCTTCGCATTCGGGGCGGTCATGGTCGGCTTCGAGATCTTCGTCGCGGGCATGCAGGCATTCATCTTCACGGTTCTCACCGCCGTTTACATCGCTGGAGCGCAGGAAGCGCACCACTAGACATCCGGGGACACGACCCCCGGTGGACGCATAGGAGGAAGATCGATCATGGAAATGCTCGCGACGCTGTTCGTGCTCGCGCAGGAGGCTACGGCCGTGGACCTCGGTCCGGTCGGTAAGGGTCTCGTGTATGGGCTCGCTGCCATCGGACCTGGTGTCGGCATCGGTATGGTCTTCGGAAAGGCCATCGAGGCGGTAGCCCGCCAGCCCGAGGCGCAGAGCCTCGTGCAGCCGATCATGTTCCTCGGTTTCGCCCTGATCGAAGCCTTGGCTCTGCTCGGTTTCGTCCTCTCGTTCATCATCTGATCTAGCCGAGCGAGGAGAGACCCATGTTTGCAAGCATCGTGCTCGCAGCCGAGGAGGAACTGAAACTCCTTCCGGCTACCACAGAGCTCGTCTGGGGTTCGCTGATGTTCCTCGCGCTGTTCGCGCTGCTCAGCGTCCTGGTCTTCCCGAAGTTGAAGGCCGGGCTCGCGGAACGGAGCAGCAAGATCCAGGGACAGCTCGAGGAGGCCGAGCGAACCAAGCAGGACGCCGAGAGCCTCGCTGAGAACTACAAGCAGCAACTCGCCGAGGCTCGCGCCGAATCCCAGAAGATCGTCGAGGAAGGTCGCAAGACCGCCGAGGCGGTGAAGGCCGAGATCGTGGCCAAGGCGGAGACCGAGGCCGCAGCGATCGTTGAACGCGCTCGTGCGGAGGTCGCAGGTGAGCGTGAGCGAGCCATCGCGGAACTCAAGGGGACCGTCGGCACACTGTCGTTGGACATCGCCTCTCGGGTGATCGGCAAGGAACTATCGGGCGATGAAGCTCACTCGAGCCTCGTCGACCAGGCGATCAGCCAGATCGCCAGCAGCAACGGGAACAACTGATATGGCAAACGACCCGCGCATCTCTGGTTACGCCGACGCGCTGCTCGCCATAGCGACAGC
This sequence comes from Actinomycetota bacterium, assembly GCA_046565595.1. GTDB lineage: Bacteria > Actinomycetota > AC-67 > AC-67 > AC-67 > JBKHYG01. Next base: position 8,179 of record JBKHYG010000109.1, read on the forward strand.
CGAGGATGTCGTCGACCGAGTCGAGGACGAGCTCTTCCGGTTCTCGCAGGCCCTCAGCTCCGAGATGAAGCTGCGCGACGCGCTCGTAGATCCGAGCCTTCCCGCAGAGCACCGTTCGAAGATGGTCGCCGAACTCCTCGGGGACAAGGCGACCAGCCACACGGTCAACTTCATCCGGTTCGTCGTCGAACAGGGCCGAGCTCGTGAGCTGCCCGAGATCATCGAACAGGTGGTCAAGCAGGCGGCCGAATCGCGAGGCAGAGCGGTGGCAGAGGTCAGGACAGCAGCTCCTCTGAGCGATAAGCAGAAGGAACAGCTGACCGAAGCCCTGGAGAAGCAGACGGGTCGGAAGGTCGAATTGAAGGTGATCGTGGATCGGTCCGTCATCGGCGGGCTCATCGCGCAGGTCGGAGACATCGTCTTCGACGCGTCGGTGAAGCGCCGCTTGAACGGACTGCGTGAGCGGATCGGGAGTCGATGATGTCGGAACTGACGATCAACACTGGCGAGATCGCGAGCGTCCTCAAGTCGTTCGTCGAGGACTACAAGCCAAGCGTCGAACGGGAAGAGGTCGGGAAGGTCATCTTCTCCGGTGACGGCATCGCGCGTGTCTCGGGCTTGCCGCAGTGCATGGCCAACGAGCGTCTCGAGTTCGGGAACGGCATCGCTGGTCTTGCTCTCAACCTCGAAGAGGACGAGATCGGTGCGGTCATCCTCGGAGACGCTGCCAAGATCGAGGAGGGCGAGACGGTCAAGACGACCGGCCAGATCCTCTCGGTCCCGGTCGGTGATGCACTGTTGGGACGCGTCGTCAATGTCCTGGGTGAGCCGATCGACGGTCAGGGCCCCCTGGAGGCCTCGAAGGTCGCTGGGACCCGCCCGCTCGAGGTTCAGGCAGCTTCAGTGACCGAGCGTCAGCCGGTGACCGAGCCGCTGTACTTCGGGATCAAGGCCATCGACGCGATGACCGCTGTCGGTCGTGGCCAGCGCGAGTTGATCATCGGCGACCGCAAGACCGGTAAGACCGCCATCGCCATCGATGCCATCATCAATCAGAAGCGGTACCTGGGAACCAAGGACGAGGTCAAGTGCATCTATGTCGCGGTCGGTCAGAAGGACTCGACCGTCGCTCAGGTCGTGCAGTCGTTGAAGGACGCCGGCGCCATGGATTACACCGTGGTCGTCGTGGCCGGCGCCTCCGAGACCGCGGCCTTCAAGTACCTGGCCCCCTATGCGGGATCCGCGATCGGCCAGCACTGGATGTACAACGGCCAGCACGCGCTGATCATCTATGACGATCTCTCGAAGCAGGCCGAGGCCTACCGAGAGATCTCGCTGTTGCTGCGTCGTCCGGCCGGCCGTGAGGCCTACCCTGGCGATGTGTTCTACCTCCACAGCCGTCTGCTCGAGCGAGGCGCGAAGTTGTCCGACGAACTCGGCGGTGGATCCCTGACGGCGCTTCCGATCATCGAGACCAAAGCTGGCGATGTCTCCGGTTACATCCCGACCAATGTGATCTCGATCACCGACGGACAGATCTTCCTCGAGGAATCGCTGTTCAACTCAGGCGTCCGTCCGGCGATCAATGTGGGTGTGTCGGTCTCGCGTGTCGGTGGCGCGGCGCAGGTCAAGGCGATGAAGAAGGTCGCAGGTTCTTTGCGTCTGGATCTCGCCTCGTTCCGCGAACTGGAAGCCTTCGCGGCGTTCGGCTCCGATCTGGACAAGGCGTCCCAGGCTCAGCTGAACCGCGGGGCACGCCTGGTCGAGTTGTTGAAGCAGCCCCAGTACTCGCCGATGGCCGTCGAAGACCAGATCGTGTCGATCTACGCCGGAACCAAGGGCTACCTGGACGACATCGCCGTCAAGGATGTCAAGCGTTTCGAGAGCGGGCTGATCGAGTTCGTCCACTCGCGCTACCCGTCGGTCACCGACACCTTCCGGGATTCAGGGAAACTGGACGACGACACCGAGGCCAACCTGATCAAAGCGATCGAGGAGTTCAAGGCGGGCTTCTCCGCTTGATGCGGAGCCCGAGGATCGACCATGGCTAAGTTCCGTCAGCTGCAGAAGAAGATCTCGTCGATCAAGTCGACGGTGAAGATCACGCGCGCCATGGAACTGGTCGCGGCCAGCCGCATCGCGAAGGCGCAGTTGCGCCTGTCGGCGGCGAAGCCGTACGCGACGGTGATCCACGAGGCGATCGGAGAACTGGCCGGGGCCTCAGAGGTCGCAGCCGAGTTCCCATTGTTGAAGCCGCGAGCCAGCGTCAAGACCGTCGGCCTGCTGGTGATCACCAGCGATCGCGGCCTGGCCGGTGCGTACAACTCTTCGGTCCTGCGCCTGGCGACCCAGCAGCTGCGAGGCATCGCGGACGCTGGTCAGACGGCTCGCGTGCACGCGTCGGGTAAGAAGGGCATCGGCTTCTTCAAGTTCGGCAGCATCGAGATGGCCAGCACGCGTACCGGTGTCAGCGATCAGCCGAGTTACGAGGATGCCGAGACGATCGGTGAACTGCTCGTCCACGAGTTCGAGTCCGAGCAGGTCGACGAGGTTCGCCTGGTGTACACGGCCTTCGAGAGCGCCGGCCGGCAGGTCCCGACCGTCAAGACGATCCTGCCGATCGCACGCGACGACATCGAGAGCGAGAACCAGGCTCAGTCGCTATACGAGTTCGATCCGAGCCCTGCCGAGATCTTGTCGTTGCTGTTGCCCCGCTACATCAACACGGTCATCTACGGCGCGATGCTCGATTCGGCTGCCAGCGAACATGCCTCCAGGCGACGGGCGATGAAGAGCGCGACCGAGAACGGCGAAGACCTAGCAAAGCTGTACACGCGTATCGCGAACCGCGAGCGTCAGGCAGAGATCACTGGAGAGATCATGGAGGTCGTCGGCGGTGCCGAGGCCTTGAAGGACGACGACGATGACTGAGGCATCCTGCCGAGGTCGAGGTAAGAGGGAAACATCATGGCGATGACTGAAGATCCGGTCCAGCAGAAGACCCAAGACGGTCGAGTGATCAACATCATCGGCCCCGTGGTCGATGTGGAGTTCCCGCCGGACCACCTGCCTGAGATCCTGACCGCTCTGCGCGTCGAGCGTGAGGTGGATGGCAAGAAGGACGAGATCGTCGCCGAGGTCGCACAGCACCTCGGCCACAGCGTCGTCAAGGCCGTCTGCATGCGTCCGACCGATGGACTGCGTCGCGGCGCTCGCGTCATCAACACAGGCGCGCCCATGACCGTTCCGGTCGGCGAGGTCACGCTCGGTCATGTGTGGAATGTGCTCGGCGAGACGCTCGATGTCGACCCGAAGTCACTGAACATCAGCGAGCGTTGGTCCATCCACCGCGAACCCCCGCCGTTCGAGGAACTCGAACCGAAGGTCGAGATGTTCGAGACCGGCATCAAGGTCATCGACCTGATCGAGCCCTATGTGAAGGGTGGAAAGATCGGCATGTTCGGTGGCGCCGGTGTCGGTAAGACCGTCGTCATCCAGGAGATGATCTACCGAGTTGCGCGTCAGCACGGTGGAGCCTCGGTGTTCGCCGGCGTCGGCGAGCGCACCCGCGAAGGCAACGACCTGTGGCTCGAGATGAAGGAGTCGGGCGTCCTCGACAAGACCGCCCTGGTCTTCGGTCAGATGGACGAGCCGCCGGGCGTGCGTCTGCGCATCGCTCTGGCCGGACTGACCATGGCCGAGTACTTCCGTGATGTGCAGCGCCAGGATGTGTTGCTGTTCGTCGACAACATCTTCCGTTTCACCCAGGCCGGTTCCGAGGTTTCCACGCTGCTCGGCCGCATGCCGTCGGCGGTCGGTTACCAGCCGACCTTGGCTGGTGAGATGGGCTTCTTGCAGGAGCGGATCACCTCGACCAAGGGCCGTTCGATCACCTCGATGCAGGCGGTCTATGTCCCTGCTGACGACTACACCGACCCTGCGCCTCACACGACCTTCGCGCACCTGGACGCAGTCACGCGTCTGGAGCGGTCGATCTCGGAGAAGGGGATCTACCCGGCGGTCGACCCGCTGGCGTCCAGCTCGAGGATCCTGGATCCACAGTATGTAGGTGAGCGTCACTATGAGGTCGCCCGTGCGGTGCAGCAGACGCTGCAGCGCTACAAGGACCTGCAGGACATCATCGCGATCCTGGGTATCGACGAACTCTCCGAAGAGGACCGGGTGCTGGTGGCTCGTGCTCGCAAGATCGAGAAGTTCTTCTCGCAGCCCTTCTTCGTTGCCGAACAGTTCACGGGTGCTCCCGGTATCTATGTGAAGATGGAAGACACCGTCGAGGCCTTCGGTGCGCTGGTCGCCGGCGATCTGGACCACATCCCAGAGCAAGCCTTCTACATGGTCGGCGGGCTCGACGGGGTGTTCGCGAAGGCTCGCGATATGGGGGTAGAGGGCGTCTGATGGCAACCATGCAGGTCGCCGTGGTCACCCCCGAGCGAGAGGTGCATGTGGTCGAGGACGCCTCGTTCGTGCTCGTGCGTACGCTCTCGGGGGACATGGGGATCCTCCCGGGCATCGCGCCGCAGATCGCCGCGCTCGGTACGGGTGCGGTCAAGATCGAGAGCGGCAAGCAGGTGCGCCAGATGCTCGTGGACGGCGGCTTCCTGATCGTCAAGGACAACCGCTGCACGATCCTCGCCGAGTACGCGGTCCTTCCCGAAGAGGTTGAAGCCTCAGCCGTCAGTGAGAGGATCACCGAACTGCGCGCCCAACGCGGCAGCGAGGACGACCGTGCTACACGCCGAGAGCTCGCGCGCAACGAGGCACTGCAGGCACTGATCTCTAGCTAGAGGTCAACGCCTGATCTCGGCCGCCGGCGCACCGAGCTTCAACGCGCCCCAAGAGTCGAGGACCTTCTCGGCCTTCTCGTTGGGAGTGCCCATCACGGTGACGGCTTTCATCTTCGCGATCTCGAGGACCTGAGGCAGAAGGTCCTTACCGACGGGCCCGCGCAGGTGGTCGATGAAGGCCTCCGAGGAGTCGTAATCCTCATGGATGAGGCAGTTGTTGCCGTCCACATACCAGGAGTACCGCGAGACGCCGGGCTCGTCGGCGCTGACCGCCTCGGCGCACTTCTTGGCCAGCGCGATGAAGGCATCGGTCTGGCCGTCGGTGATCTCGAAGCGGATGATGCTGGTGAAGCCGTCTGACATGGTGTCTGCTCCTGCCTGGGTAGATGTGAGAACACTAGGAGAGCGTGCACCGACGGGGCAAGGGTGCAAGGCCGTGGGTCTTCGCCCGGTAGGATGTTGGCGTGGAACGCTTCGTTGTGCGCGGCGGCCGGCCGCTGACGGGGCGGGTCAAGATCGCGGGCGCCAAGAACTCAGCGCTGAAGTTGCTCGCGGCCACCCTGTCCGCTCCAGGTGAGCACCTGTTGCATCGTGTGCCCGATGTAGCCGACATACGGGTGACCCTCGAACTGCTTCGCACGATGGGAGCCGAGGCGACGCTCGACCAAGCAGGTACCGCTCGAGTCGTGATCCCCGACGATCTGGAACCCGTCGCGCCATACGAACTCGCGCGCCAGATGCGCGCATCGATCATCGTCCTTGGACCCCTGCTGGGCCGCTTCGGTCGCGCTCAGGTCGCGATGCCCGGGGGTTGCAACATCGGCGCACGCAAGATCGACATGCACCTTGCGGGCCTCGAGAAGATGGGCGCGACCATCGGCATGGAGCACGGCGATCTGGTCGCCACGGGCTCTCTGCGAGGCGCGAACATCGTCTTGGATTGGCCGAGCCATGGCGCCACCGAGAATCTCTTGATGGCCGCCACCCTCGCCAAGGGGAACACCGTCATCGACAACGCCGCGCGTGACCCCGAGATATCCGACCTGGCCCAGATGCTGCGTGCGATGGGCGCGAAGATCCACGGCGACGGGACCCACACCTTGGAGATCGAAGGCGTGGACGCTCTGCATGGCTCTACGCACACGACCATCCCAGATCGCCTCGAGGCAGGCACCTACCTGATCGCCTGTGCTGCCGTCGGGGGCTCGGTTCGGCTCGAGGGTGCGCGCGCGGATCACCTGGAACTGTTGCTGAGCAAGCTCGGAACGGCCGGCGCGACGATCGACACCGACGACACCTCTGTATCGATCTCGATCGATGAGCGTCCGCGCGCCGTAGACATCGTGACCCTGCCGTACCCGGGCTTCCCCACCGATCTCCAGCCGCAGTGGATCTCGCTCCTCGCCGTAGCAGAGGGCACCGGGATCGTCACCGAGAATGTCTTCGAGGGCAGGTTCAGTTTCATCGGCGAGATGGCTCGGCTGGGCGCAGACATCCGGACCGAAGGCCATCACGCGGTGGTTCGGGGCGTCCCTAGCTTGAGTGCGGCTCCTGTAGAGGCTCCCGACATCAGGGCTGGGGCGGCTCTAGTGATCGCAGGATTGTGTGCGGAGGGGGAGACCACCGTCGCTGGCGTCGAGTTGATCGATCGCGGCTACGAGGCTCTCGAGGAGAGTTTCCGCGGCTTGGGTGCGGACATCGTCAGGGAATCGATCGCGTGACCGTCGGCCAGTCTTGCCCCGCTTGCGGGGATCCCGTCGACGCCAGTTGGAGCTTCTGTAGGAGCTGCGGCGCGGAACGCGACGCTGGGCTCGGGATGGTCCAGCAGACCATCGAGCCCTCCGAGGAGGATCGCCGGTTAGCCAGCCTGCCTGGAGGCGAGGAGGTCCGCTGGAGCGTCGCCGGAGCCGGGCTCACCTTCTTGCTATCGCTGGTCGCGACGGCGGTCGTGGCCGCCATCCTCGCAGCGACCTCGAGCCCCGACCCTACCTCAGCTGAAGCCGACCGGATGACCGTGATCGCTCTGATCGCGAACCAGTTCGCGCTGTTCGGAGCGACGACCTACTTCGTCCTGCGTCGCGGCGGATCGTTCCGCGCGCTCGGATTCCGCAAGCCCAACCTGGACGCGGTCGGCAAGGGCGTTGCGGCCGGACTGCTAGGGGTTCTGCTGAGCGCCGTCGTGGCGGTGGTCGTGCAACTGATCGCCAAGGCGGCCACGGGTGAGGCGCCTGCCGACCCCGAACAGATCCCACTGGAGTCAAGCCCCGCAGGATGGATCTTCTTCGCGCTGGCCATCAGCACTATGATCCTCGCGCCCATCGCGGAAGAGACCTACTTCCGAGGCATGCTTCACCAAGCCATCCGTCGCCACACCGGGTTATGGGCGGGCATCCTGCTGTCGAGCGTCGCCTTCGCGGTGGTGCATGTGATCCCGCTGGTCATCCCGAGCATCTTCGCGCTGGCCATCCTGTTGGCCTTCGCGTTCGAGAAGGAGAGGACCATCTGGGTCCCGATCATCGCTCATGCCACCTTCAATGTGGTCGGCTTCTGGGCCTCGTTCATCGCGTAACCAAGAGAAGCCCCGCATGCACGCGGGGTTCTCTCGTCTGAAGGGTCAGAAGTAGGGGAGCGGGACGGGGAGATCCACGCCGACGATCGCGAGCGGCTCGAGGATGTCGAAGCGTGAACTGTCGAAGCGGTAGGTCCCGGTGGGGCCGCCGTCCAGCACGAAGCCGCCGGCCCGCACCCAGCGACCTACCGGCGATTCGATGACCGTCGCTGTCGTGCTCGAGTAGCCGCTCTGTACGAACAGCCGGTCGTCGAAACTCATGGAACCTGTCGCAGAGAGTGCAGCGCCGGGGCTCGCCTCCAGCGCTGCCTCGTGCGGCCAGATCGCCATGATGTCGGAACCCGTCCAGGAACCGAACAGGTCTATCTGTTGGTTGGTCGCCGCCGCGACCGATTGGGTCAATCGGACCGTCAGATCAGAGATCGGAGTGTCCGCCACGACCGAAACGAGCAATTGGAAGCGGCCGGTCCGGGGAGCGGTCACCGACTGCGTGCCGTTCACCGAGCCATCGTCCGGTTCGATGGGGGCAGGGTTGAGACCCACATCGAAGCCGCTCCCGGTTCGCAGCCGTATCCCGCTGTCGCTGTTCTGCCAGATCCGCGGGAAGCCGGTCATGTAGCCGTCAGCGTCGAACAATGTGGCGCTGGCCCACTGATAGCGCCAGGACGGGTCTAGCCGTCCTGCTATCTCGATCCCGGGTGTAACCCCCTTGGGGATCCGGAGTTCTGCCAGGTACCAACCTGCGGCTCCCATCTGAACTTCGTCGATGACGACCTTCGATCCGTCACAGGTCGTCTCGGGACAGGCGGTGTCCGCTCCCGATATCTGTATCGAGGACATGATGACCGTGACAGCGAGCGCAGCGAACTTCTTCATGGCTCTCCCCCCAGGCGGAATGTCCAGATGCTATGTCCCGTTCTGCTCCGATTCAACGGTCCCGCCTGACCTGGCTATCCTCGCGGCCAACGCCCGACCTGGGGAGGATGGATGGCGAAGTTCCCGAGCTCAGAGTGGCTCGACGCATATGTCGACAAGATCAACTCGTCTGACGAGTATCAGGAAGCTGCGGCGACCTGGGAGGGAGATCTGGTCTATGTCTTCGGAGCCGAACCCGACAAGGGCGTTCCCGAGGATGTCTGGGTCTGGGTCGACCTCTGGCACGGCAAGTGTCGCGACTACCGATACGGCGTGACCCCGGATGAAGGGTCGTCGGCCAAGTTCCTGATCCGGGCTCCCTATACGCGGTGGAAGGAAGTCATGAAGGGCGAGTTGGACCCGATCAAGGGCATGATGACGGGCAAGCTGAAACTGAAGGGCAACCTCCCGATGTTGGTGCGTTACACGCGAGCAGCCAAGGTGTTGGTGAAGCTCGCAGGAGAGGTACCAACCGAGTTCGCGGACGAGAACTGATGCGTATCGGATTCGTAGGAGGAACCGGTCCAGCAGGCTTCGGTCTCGGCGCTCGATTGGCGCGCGCAGATCACGAGATCCTGATCGGCTCGCGCAGCGAGGACCGCGCGGAAGAGGTCTGCGCGAAGATCCGCCAACTGCTGCCCGAGTCCAAGGTCAAGGCTTGCACGAACGAGGATGCCGCTGCGGGCGCCGAGGTCGTGATGTTGACGATGCGCGACGACGCTCAACGAGAGACGCTGCGCCAGATCGGTCACCTGATGGCCGGCAAGCCGGTCGTCTCGATGGCCAATCCGTTGAGGATCGGTAACCGGACGGCGACCTATGTCCAACCGCCAGAGGGGTCCCTGGCCGAGGAGGCTCAGAAGGATGCCCCGGACGCGCGCATCGTCAGCGCGTTCCACGAGATCCGGGTCGACAAGTACGGCGACCTCGACCACGAACTCGATTCGGACACGCTGGTGTGCGGTGACGACGATCGAGCCAAGAAGGTGGTCATGCAACTGTCGCGCGACATAGGCGTCCGTCCGGTGGATGCGGGTGCGTTGATCAACGCACGCTATGTCGAGGCCTTCGTGTGCATCCTGATCACCGTGAACTTCAGGTACAAGGCCACCACCGGCTTGCGGATCACCGGCCTGTGAGCGAACTCGCCCGACAGGTGCTGGCCGGCGATCGGCGGGCGTTGGCGCGCTCGATCAGCCTGGTCGAGGACGACGGCCCAGATCTGCGCGAGTTGGTCGCGGTACTCGGGGCCGAGACCGGTCAGGCCAGGATCGTCGGATTGACGGGTTCGCCTGGCGCAGGCAAATCGACCCTCACATCCGCGCTGGTGTCGGTGCTGCGGAAGGACGGCCTGAAGGTCGCGATACTCGCGATCGATCCTTCTTCGCCGTTCACCGGCGGAGCGCTGCTTGGGGACCGTCTACGGATGCAAGAACACGCCACCGACGAGGCCGTCTTCATCCGTTCGATGGCTACCAGAGGAGCACTAGGGGGTCTGGCGGTCGCGGTACCGCACGCCCTCCGGATACTCGATGCGGCTGGGTTCGATGTGATCCTGCTCGAGACGGTCGGGGTGGGCCAAGCAGAGGTAGAGGTCGCGAACGCCGCTGATACCACGGTGGTCGTCTTAGCGCCGGGGATGGGAGACAGCGTTCAAGCCAACAAGGCCGGGATCCTCGAGATCGCGGATGTCTTCGCCGTAAACAAGGCCGACAAGCCCGAGGCCAAGCAGACCGAGCGTGACATCCGACACATGCTCCAGCTGGGTCATGGGGACTGGCTGCCTCCCATCGAGATGGTCATAGCGCAGGACGGCACCGGGGTCGGATCATTGTGGCAGCGGGTCGATGAGCATCGGGATTGGGCGAGTGGTTCCGGAGAACTCGCTCGGCGACGGTTGCGCCGCGCGGCCCACGAGATCACCGAACTCGCCTTGGCGAACATGCGACGCAACCTAGGGACGCTCGGTGAGGGAGCAGCCCTGGACGATCTGGCCGAGCAGGTCGTGCGAGGTTCGCTGGATCCGTACTCGGCCGCAGAGCAGTTGGCCTCGGCCAGCGGTGACGGTCCGTCGAAGATCTAGGCCGGACGGTAGCCTTGGGTACGCCATGAGCGACCAACGAGAACACTGGCGATCGGAGTACGAAGGCGCCAAGAAGCGCGATGTCGACTTCGAGACCCTCAGCGGTGAACCCATCCAGCCGCTGTACGAGCAGAGCGATCTTGAGGGATCCGATCCGGAAGCCAAACTCGGAACGCCTGGGCATTTCCCGTTCACGCGCGGCATCTACACCACCGGGTATCGCGGACGGCTCTGGACGCTTCGTCAGTTCGCGGGTTTCGGGGATGTCGCGGCGACCAACGAGCGCTACCACCAACTGCTAGCGCAGGGGCAGACGGGCCTGTCGGTCGCGTTCGACATGCCCACGCTGATGGGGCGAGATTCCGATGAGCCGTTGAGCGAAGGAGAGGTCGGTCACTGCGGGGTAGCGGTCGATTCGGCTGCCGACATGGATCGGCTGTTCGAGGGCATCCCCCTCGGCGACATCACCACCTCGATGACCATCAGCGGCCCGGCGGTCATCCTCTATGCGATGTTCCTGGTCGCTGGAGAGCGTCAGGGGTATACGCCTGCTCAACTCGGCGGCACCTTGCAGACCGACATCTTCAAGGAATACATCGCCCAGAAGGAATGGCTCTTCCCGCCCGAGCCCCATCTGCGACTCATCGGGGATCTGCTCGAGTTCTGCGTTCGCGAGACGCCCAGGTACTACCCGATCAGCGTCAGCGGTTACCACATCCGCGAAGCAGGGTCGACCGCAGCACAGGAGCTCGCGTTCACGCTCGCGGACGGATTCGCCTATGTCGAACTTGGTCAGCAGCGGGGGATCGAACCGAACCTCCTGGCTCCCAAACTCTCGTTCTTCTTCGACGCCCACATCGATTTCTTCGAGGAGATCTGCAAGTTCCGTGCCGCGAGGCGGATCTGGGCGCGCTGGATGCGCGATCGGTACGGCGCAGATGATGTGCGCGCACAGATGCTCAAGTTCCACACGCAGACAGCTGGGGTGTCCCTCACCGCTCAGCAGCCGTACAACAATGTCGTGCGAACCGCGATCGAGGCGCTCGCTGCGGTCCTCGGTGGCACACAGTCGCTGCACACCAATGCTCTCGACGAGGTGCTCGCCCTACCGTCAGCGGAAGCGGCCGAGATCGCGCTTCGCACCCAGCAGGTCATCGCGCACGAGACCGGCGTCACCAACACCATCGACCCGCTCGGAGGCTCGTACTTCATCGAGTCCCTGACCGATCAGCTGGAGGAGCGTGCCGAGGAGATCTTCGCCAAGATCGAGGAGCTCGGTGGCGGCAAAGGCATGCTCGCCGGCGTCCTAGCCGGCATCGATCGCAACTGGTTCATCTCCGAGATCGCAGATGCCGCCTACAGGGACCAGGTGCGCATCGAGCAGGGGCGTCGCACGATCGTCGGGGTCAACGCCTACACCAGCGACGAGAAGGAACTCGAGATCCTGCGGATCAGCCCCGAGGTCGAGCGCCGGCAGAAGGAGCTGCTGGAACAGCGTCGGCAGGCTCGGGACGGCAGGGCGGTGGAGGAATCGCTCGCCCGTCTGATGGCCGCCGCGCGCACCGACGAGAACCTCGTGCCGCTGATCGTCGAGGCGTGCCGCCACGAAGCCACGGTCGGCGAGATCTGCGGCGCTCTCAAAGAGGTCTTCGGCGAGTACCGCGAAGCGGCTTCCTTCTAGTGCCCGTACTGGTCCTAGGCGCCGACTCGCCGCTCGGCCGTGAACTGTGCCTCGGGTTGCTTGCGGCCGGCGGCCAGGTGCGGGCCTATTGCCAGTACGAGCCCGAAGGGTTGCGTTCACTGGGGGTGTTCGTCGCCTTGGGGGGACCGGTGGATGTTCCAAGGTTGGAGGCAGCGCTCACCGGCGTCCACACGCTGATCCATCTGACCGGACGGGATGTGCGGCGCCACAGCGAGGAGGAGGAGGCCTTGGAGGTCACCTCGATCTCCGCCCACGCAGCCGAGATACCGCGCGTGGTGGTTGCCATCGCCGAGGACGCACCTGCTCGGACAAGACGAGCCGTCGATGCAGGCCTGGTGCACACCGAGGGGTGCGACTTCGAGACGATCGTGGTCGCGTACACAGCGGACGCAGCCGTGGCGACCATCCTGGCCGCCGATTCCCGCGCCTAGGCGAGTGTGATCCTGGCGCCGATCCCCGCGCCTAGGTGTCCGCCTGGCCCGACAGTCGTTCCCGGAGAGACGCAGCTAGAGCTTTGGTGCGCTTGGACGCCCGCTTGGGGACGATCAGGTCCAGGGCCTCCGCTGCGTCGCCGGTCCGCTGTTGTGCAAGCGCGATCGTGGCTCGGACGATCAAGGCTTCGCCAGGATCCAATCTCGGATTCCCTTGTGCCATCACGAGCGCCGCATCCAAGACCGTCTCAGCATCAGCGACCTTGCCTTGCTCCACCAGGGCTTCGGACAGTTCGACGACGAGCGAATACTCCAGGACCCCTTCGAGCGCGACTCGGTAGTAGGCCTCTGCTTCGGCGGGATCTCCGATCAACCGGAGGGCGCGGGCCATCTCCGCGTTGGCGGCAACATGGGCAGGATCGGCGTCGAGGACATCTGCGAGCAGGTCGATGGCAGCGGGCGCGTCACCATCACGCCGAGCGGCAGCAGCGGCTTCTATCGTCTTGCGGGTCCTGTCGAAGAGCCTCACGGAGCCCCCTCGTCGATCGCTGCAGCGATCTGCCGGAGGGTTCGCTCGGTCACCTCTCCGAAGGCGACTGCGGCGAGGTACATGACGACCTGATCGTGTGGCCAGACCATCAGGATCCCCGGCGGAAGGCCAGGATCCAGGGTGCCCTTTACGACATACGAGAACGGCGAGAACTCCAGGGGCCGCAGCTGAGTGGCGTCGCCCTCGGCGACGATCGTCTGCCGGATCGCTTCGACGCCGGCGTCGGCGTCGTCGAACAGGGCGGCTCCCGAGATGAGCAAAAGACCGGCCTCGCTCTCACCGAAGCCGGCAGGCTCTTGGAAGATGTGCTGGTACGCGCCCTTGAAACCTGCTTCCCGGTAGCGCTGGGCCTTCTCCTGATCGCCCTCGGTTAGGTCCTCAAGGGTGCGCTCGCCGCTCTGCTCAGACAGCACGGTCCCCTCAGGCGCGGTGCCGAGGACATACCTGGGTAGGTCGCCAAGCCGCGGGCCAGATGAACATGCAACGACGCCTAGCAGGCAGACCGCTATCAGACGCTTCAAATCTCACTCTCCAGATCTTCCACGGACCGGTCGGCGAGGATCCCCTTGAAGGAGGCTGCGCGCAACCGATGCTGCGAGGTCAGTTCGAGATACTCGACCGCGATCACGAGGCTAGGCGCTACCCAGCGAGTGTCCTCATCGATCGGAGCATCCGATGGGATCGCTACCGCCGGTTTGCCGATCCGATGTGGCTCGAGCGCCCTAGCCAGTGCTTGCGCGGTGCGCTGAGTGAAGCCGGTACCGACATGCCCGGCGAACCTCAAGGACCCGTGCTCATCGGGGATGGCGACCAGCAGCGAACCAACCGATGCTTCGCGGCTTCCGGCGGTTTGCGTCCAACCGATCACGGCCGCATCTAGGGTCCGGCGCACCTTGATCTTGATCCAATCCTTGGTGCGTCGGCCGGGCAGGTAGATCGAATCGAGCCGCTTCGCGATCAGGCCCTCCATGCCGCGCGCAGAGACGGCCTCGAACAGAGCTTTGCCGCGCTCGCCGGGGAAGCGTTGGCTCAACTGCACGCCGTCGGCTTGAACCAGGACTCGCTCCAACAGGTCGCGGCGTTCAGCGTAGGTGCGTTCCACGGTCGCCTCGCCGTCGAACCAGAGGATGTCGAAGACCAGGAACTGGACGGGGTCTCTCGCAACATCTCGTTTGGATGGCCGGTCGGTTGTGAAACGGCGCTGGATCCGCTCGAAGGAGGGAACCCCGCTGTCGCCCAGGACCACTATCTCGCCATCCAGTAGAGCGTTCTTGCCGACCAGCAACGAGGCGAGGTTGCTCAGCTCCGGGTAGACCTCGGTCACATCGCGCCCGCGTCGAGAGTGGAGCTTCACCGACTCTGCTTCGATGGCGGCGAGAGTGCGAACCCCGTCCCACTTCACCTCGAAGGACCAGTCGGGATCGTCGAAAGGTTCGCCGCCCCCGGATGCGAGCATCGGCTCGAGCGCAGGCGGACTCGCGAGGACGGGTGCGGGCGCATCGCGCGCACTCCGGAATATCAGCCACTGGTTGCCGCGGGTCCGAACCAGGTGATACTCGCCGCTGACCCGAGCGCCTCGGAGCCGAACGGTTGCCTTCTTGTCCTCGATCCACTCAAGGACCTCATAGGTGCCCTCATCGAAGATGCGACTCTCGCCTGCTCCGTACTCTCCCTCCGGGATCGTTCCTTCGAAGTTGGCGTACTCGATCGGATGATCCTCGACATGCACGGCCAGGTGTCGGATGTTGGGTTCGTCCGGGATCCCCTTCGGGATGGCCCAGCTGACCAAGACCCCACCTCGGGACAGGCGCAGGTCGTAGTGGAGCCGCCGGGCGTTGTGCTTGTGGATCATGAAGTGATCCCCTGCGAGCGGCGCAGGCTCGGTCCCTCCTGCGGGTTCGCTGGTCTTGGCGAAGTCACGCTTGCGTTGGTACTCGCCAAGTGAGCCGGGCTGGGCCGGGGAGTCATCACGCGGCGGCTCGAACCTGGCGGGATCGATCCCGAGGGCTTCCAGAACAGGGCCCAGATCGTGGCCTCCCGGGGTGCCTGCAACTCGCATCGGCTCGAAGAGGTCTCCTACCTCTCCCAGGCGTTCCCAGACGGACTCTATGGTGAAGTCCGTGGGCACCACATCGGTGGTCCGAAGTTCGTCCCAGGTGACCGGCATGCCGATGGTTGCTTCCGGGGTGGGCCGCATCGAGTAGATGCTCGCGATGTTGCGGCCCTCTGAGACCATCGCATGATCGAGGAACACCTTCCCCGCGCGGTCAGCGATCCGCGGAGCCATCGTGGTCGCCTCGGGGAAGGCTCGATGCACGATCCGGCAGATGCGTTCGACGACCGTACGCACAGCTTCGTAGCCGTATCTGCCGTCCAGCGGCGAGTAGATGACTATCCCGGTTGCACCAGAGATCTTGGGGACGCTGGTCAAGCCGAGCCGTTCCAGCGCTTCGCCGACGATGCTCGCTACCTTGCGTACGGTTGAGAACTCGATCGGTGGGAACGGGTCCAGATCGAAGAACAGGTAGTCCGGCCGATCGAAGGACGCCTGCCGGGCGTGCATGGGGTGCATCTCTATGCAGCCGAGATTCACCACATACAGCAGGCTGGCGGTGTCCTGCGCCATGAGGAAGTCGATGTGTCCCCGGCTGCCGTGTCCTTCGATGAAGGCACGCGGAACCCAGTCCGGGGTATGAGAGGGCGCCTGCTTCTCGTAGAACTCGTTGCCCTCGATCCCGTCGGGCATCCTGCGGAGCGTCAGCGGCCGGTCGCGGAGGTAGGGGAGCAGGTAGGGCGCGAGGTTGTCGTAGCAGGCCAGCATGTCGCCCTTGGTGTATCCCTTCTGTGGCCAGAGCACCTTGGGCAGGTTCGACAACTTGACCTCGATGCCGTCGCGCTCCACGAACCAGTGCTCGCCGAGTCGTTCAGGCTCGAACGGGCGAGGGAAGGAGACCGTCGTGGTTGGCGGCACGACAGGCAGGGTAGCCTTGTTGGGGACTTCCCCGACGCTAGGAGGACCGATGGCGGGACGCGCGATATGGAAGGGCTCGATCAGTTTCGGGCTCGTCTCGATCCCGGTGAGCATGCATTCGGCGGTCGAGAGCAAGTCGCTGTCCTTCAATCAGTTGCACTCGAAGGATCAAGGCCGGATCCGCTACAAGCGGACATGTTCGGTCTGCGGCGAAGAGGTGCCCTTCGATGAGATCGTGAAGGGCTATGAGTACGAGAAGGACCACTATGTGACCTTCACCGGCGAGGAGTTGGACCGGGGAGTATCAGGGGTCCGCAGCGTGGACATCGTGAAGTTCGTGCCGCTGGAAGAGATCGACCCCGTCTACTTCGAGAAGCCCTACTACCTAGCGCCGACCGAGTCGGTCGCCGCGAAGCCTTACAAGCTGCTGCTCAAGGCGCTCGCGGACGATCAGCGGGTGGCCGTGTGTCGGGTGGCGTTCCGAGACAAGGAGCACCTGGCGGTCATGCGGGTCGTCGACGATGTGCTCGTGCTCGAGACGATGCATTGGCCAGACGAGATCCGTGAACCCGACTTCGAGACGCTCGATGTGGATGTCGAACCGACCGACGCAGAAGTGAAGATGGCCAAGATGCTCATCGACAACCTGACCGGCGACTTCGAGCCCGACGAGTTCGAAGACACCTACAGGGCGAAGCTCGAGGAGCTCGTCTCGGCCAAGATCGAAGGGCGCGAGATCACCGTGATCGAGAGCGAGGACACCGCCAAGGTCATCGACCTGATGGATGCGCTCCGCGCCAGCGTCGAAGCGACCAGCGAAGGTTCGGACGCGAAGCGCTCGGGCAAGGGTAAGAAGGAATCAGCCGCCGGATAGTTCCTCGAGCATCCGCCTGGCGTAACGGATCCCGCTCGGATCGTCCTCGTGCTTGAAGTAGACGAACGCGTCTGCTCCGGAATCCAGCGCTTCCTGCACCCGCGAGAACCAGGTGTCGAGTTCGGCGTCGGAGTAGTCGACGCCCCGCAGGCGTAGGTAGACATGCTTCTTAGAGGTCTGCCTCATCGGCGCGGGTTTCTCTCGTGTGTCGCTGACGCACCAGGCGATCCCGTTGCCGGCCAGCAGGTCGAAGACCTCATCGGTCGCCCACGAGTCGTGCCGGAACTCCATGGCGAACCTGTACGGGCGTCCAGGCAGAGAAGCCACGAAGGACTCCAAGCGCTCCTGGTCGTGTTTCAGGTTCGGGGGGCACTGGAACAACACGACGCCCAGTCGGTCCTCGAGCGCCCTGGCCACGCCCAAGAAGTAGCTGACCAGTTCGTCGGCATCCTTCAGCCGCGAGTGATGGGTTATCCGTTGACTCGCCTTCAAGGTCAGTAGGAAACCTTCTGGCGTCTGAGTGGTCCACTGCTGCAGCACCTTCTCGGTCGGCATGCGATAGAAGGTGTTGTTGATCTCGACGCTAGGGAACCGTTGCGAGTAGTACTCGAGCATCTGGGTGTTCTTCAGATCCTCGGGATAGAACTCCGGCTTCCACTCCTTGTATGCGAAGCCACTGGTACCGACGAAGAGCCGTCCTTGGGGCATGACGGCAGGATAGGGCCGCTACTATCGCGGCGTCCGTGCGAGGAGGATGCATGAGCGAGTTCGTGAAGGTGACGGTGGACGAAGCAACCGGGGTCGCAACGATCCTGCTCGACCGGCCGAAGATGAACGCGATCAACGACGAGGTCGCAGCCGGGTTGGTGGAGGCTGCCGAACGGTGCACGACCGATGACTCGATCCGTGCCGTGGTGTTGACCGGCGGCGGCAAGATCTTCGCCGCTGGCGCGGACATCAAGGCGATGGCCGAGGCGACGCCGGAACAGATGCATGAACGCATCGGCGGCCTGCAAGCATCCTTCACCGCGATCGAGCAGATACCCAAGGTCGTCATCGCCGCTGTGAACGGCTTCGCCTTGGGGGGCGGCTGCGAGCTTGCTATGTGCGCCGACTTCAGGGTCATCGCTGACAACGCACAGATGGGTCAACCGGAGATCCTGCTGGGAGTCATCCCTGGGGCAGGGGGGACCCAGCGGCTGACGCGGCTGGTCGGACCTTCCCGCGCCAAAGACATCATCTACTCCGGACGCTTCGTCGGATGCGTCGAGGCGCGAGAGATCGGGCTGGCCGATGTAGTCGTCGCGCCAGACCAGACGATCGCGAGAGCCACTGAGATGGCGGCGGCTTATGCCAAGGGCCCAACGCGGGCTCTTGCTGCTGCCAAGAGCGCGATCGAGGCGAGGAGCTCGATGCCTATGGCGGAGGGGCTCGCACACGAGGCGAGACTGTTCGCTGACCTGTTCGGAACCGAGGACCAGAAGATCGGGATGCGGACCTTCCTCGAGAAGGGCCCCGGCCAGGCCGAGTTCACCGGCCGCTGAGAGGTTCGGGTCGTTCACGGGCCGCTGCGCGGTTCGGGCCGTTGACGGGCCGCTCGGCGGTTCGAGCCTCGTATCCGCTCTAGGTAGGCTTCCGCCCATGACGGCTGCGATCGATCCCGCCACGCTGGACCCCAAGGAAGCCAACATCCGCTACCACGACTGGGAGGCATCTCAGTACGACGGGAAGTGGAACATCAGCTTCGACGACCGGTGTATCGCTTACGCGCGAGAACGGTTCCTGCAGATGGCTCCAGACCAGCGCTACGGCAAGGTCCTCGAGATCGGCGCAGGAACCGGATTCTTCATCATCAACCTGTGGCAAGCCGGCCTCATCGCCGAGCCTTACGCCACCGACATCAGCCAAGGGATGGTCGATGTCTGCATGAAGAACGCCGAGTCGGTCGGGATCAGGAACATGGTCGCGCGCACCGCCGACGGCGAACGCCTGCCATTCGAGGACGAGACCTTCGATCTGGTCATCGGTCACGCCGTCATCCATCACATCCCCGATGTCGAAGCAGCGTTCCGCGAAGCTCATCGGGTGCTGAAGCCCGGCGGGCGTCTGGTCATCTGCGGAGAGCCGACCCGTCTGGGGTTCCAGTTCGTCACCCGCGTCGCCAAGCTTCCCACCGCTCGGTTCATGGAGACCGCAGGCAGGCGCCTAGGGCTGCGTTCGATCCCTTTCGGGCATGGGGAAGAGGTCGCAGCCCTCGAGGCTCATGTGGACATCCACGAGTTCCATCCGCATGCGGTCAAGGCGATGTTGAAACGCAGCGGCTTCGGGGAGGTTCGGGTTCAGACCGAAGAGTTGCTGTCTGGGCTCTTCGGCTGGTCGGTGCGGACCTTCGAAGCGATGGCCAAGCCTGGTTTGGTGGATGCCCGATGGGCGTTCTTCGCGTACCGGTCTTGGAAGACCTTGTTCGCCCTCGACCAGCGGGTGATGAGGCGGTTCGTACCCAAGGCGCTGTTCTACAACCTGCTGCTGCACGGCCGGAAACCGAAGTGACAAAGATCGAGTGGCTGCGCTCGACATGCCGCTTCGTGCGAGCCCGCCGACTGTACCTGCCGAGATATTGGATGATGGCGGTCCGTTTCGCATGGCTCAAGATCTCCAAACCGTGGATCGAGACCGACGGCTTCGTCTTCATCGAGAAGGGCGTCGAGCTTCACGCCAGACGCGGTTACGGACGCCTACGGCTCGGCAAGTGGGTCTACCTCGGCACGGGCAACGCGATCCGCTGTCACGAGGGGAACCTGCGTATCGGCGACAAATGCGTCTTCGGACGGAAGAACACCATCAACGCGTATCTCGATATCGAGATCGGACGCGACTGCATCTTAGCCGACTGGATCTACATCTGTGACTTCGATCACCGGTACGACGATCTGACCGTACCCATAACCAAGCAGGGCATCGTCAAGGGTCCCGTGAAGATCGGTGACGGATGCTGGCTCGGCGAGAAGACGACCGTGCTTCGCGGCGTGACCGTCGGAGACGGAGCGGTCATCGCCAGTCATGCGCTGGTCAACAGGGATGTTCCCGACGCAGCCATCGTCGGTGGTGTTCCCGCGAAGGTCCTCCGCTACCGCAAGGACGGGCAGCGCGGCAGTTCCTGACTACTCGTCGACCGCAGGTTTCAGCAGCGGACTTCGGCCGAGGATGACCCGCAACGGCGTCCGTTCGGCGGGGCCCTTGGAGCGACGCAACCGGTCCTCCTCATCGATGGCACGCTCATACGCCTCGACCGTCTGCGCTGCGATGGAGGTCCACGAGAACTGATCGTCGAGCATGCGACGAGCATCCAGGGTCAGACGGTGACGCAGACGCTGATCGGTGAACAGGTTGTGCACCGTCTGAGCCAGATCGGCCGCGTCACCGGGGGTGAATCGGAGGCCGGTCGCTTCGTGCACAACCAACTCTCGTAAGCCGCCGGTGTCGGCGACTATGCAGGGCGTGTCGGCCGCCATCGTCTCTAGGGCCACCATCCCGAAGGGTTCGTACAAGCTCGGTACCACGGCGACATCGGCAGCGGCGTAGTAGCGCCGAAGATCATCATCTGCCACGAAGTCGAGGAACTCGACCCGATCGGCGCATCCCATCCGTTCGGCTTGGTCTCGCAACTGCTCTGCGTAGGTGCCGACCCCGGCGACGAAGAAGCGTGTCTTGTGTCCGCGAGCTTCGAGCATCGGGAGCGCCTCCAGGACGGTCTGCACCCCCTTCTCGTATTCCAGACGGCCCGCGAAGAAGAGCATGCGCTCATCTTCTGCCACCAGCGAGGCGCGGAAGGTGTCGGCATCGTCGGGACGGTCGAAGTCGGACAGGTCGACACCATTCGGGATGACATCCTGCTTCTCGGTCGGCAACTCGAAGATCTCGTGAACCTGGTCGGCCATGTATCGCGAGCAGGTGATCACCCGCCGTGCCTCGTATGTCAGCCACCACTCGACCTGATGGATCAGCTTGTTCATGGGGCCGGGAAGATGCCCCTGGTGGCGCCCATACTCGGTGGCGTGGACCGTGGTGACCAGGGGCAGGTCGAATGTGTTCTTGGCTGCTGCTGCCGCGTACGCGACGAGCCAGTCGTGCGCATGCAGGACATCCACCGGGGTGTCCAGCAGCAGCTTGGTCGTGCGTTCGGATACCGCGAGATTGAACTGAAGGACCCAGGAGACCAGATCGTCCTCGAGGTTCAGCATCGGGGGATAGTCGCCCGCGCGCACAACATGGACCCCATCGAGGGTCTCTTCTCGCGGCGCATCGGGGTGCTCTCTGGTGACGACATGAACCTCGTGCCCGGCTGCAGCTAGAGC
>JBKHYG010000110.1:0-7708 GCA_046565595.1 Actinomycetota bacterium
TCGGTGTCACAGTTGCCGCGCGCACGGCTGGGGAACCCCCCGCTGCGTGCAGGCGACGAGTTCGAGTTGGGAGACCACGCCCGGTTGTCACCGATCGTCCTGACGCCGCCCTCTCTCTCGCGTCGCCTGAGGATCATCTCGCTCGATCCGGGATGGCAAGGCGGGGTCTGGATCGTCTCGAAGGACTCCGACAGGCGTGGCGTTCGCTTCGAGATCGTCGACGGCGACAGGCCGGTCGGCGGTGGGATGGATCCCGAACCGATGCCGACCGGTGCCGTGCAGATCCCTGGTGCGGGAGGTCCGATAGTGCTGGGACCGGACGGTCCGGTCACAGGCGGCTACCGACTCCTAGGGGTCGTCGCGAAGGCAGATATGTCCGTCATTGCGCAATCGCCCCCCGGTACGAAGCTGGAGGTTCAGCCGATCAGCCTCGATGCGGCCAGACAGACCTGGCAGGATGCGGTCCGCGCATGGACCGAACCATCGACCTGAACGCCGACATCGGCGAAGGTAGCGACGACGCTCCGATACTCGAGTTGGTGACGAGCGTCAGCATCGCTTGCGGCGGTCACGCTGGTGACGAGGGGTCGATGAAGACCGCTATCAAGCTCGCCAAGCGGCACGGCGTACACATCGGCGCTCACCCGTCCTTCCCTGACCGGGACGGCTTCGGGCGGGTGCGCCTCGAGATGCCGCTGGGAGAGCTTCGGGTGATGTTGTTGGAACAGGTCGAGGCGTTGATGCGCGTAGCCGACCGGATGCGCGCGACGGTGTTTCACTGCAAGCCCCATGGCGCCCTGTATACGCAAGCTGCGAGCGATCCGATCCTCGCGGCGATGATCGCAGAGACGCTCGCAGAGCGTCATCCCGAACTGGTCCTGGTCGGACTGGCGAACTCGCACCTGACCGAGGCGGGACGTGATCACGGCCTCAAGGTGGTCGAGGAGGCTTTCGCCGACCGGCGCTACGAGCCCGATGGTTCGCTCCGGCCACGCCGTTTCCTCGATGCTGTCATCACCGAGCCGGACGAGGCCGCGACGCAGGCTGCCGAGATCGCTTCGGGAGGCTTCCCGATGATCTCGGAGGTCGGCACCATCTGCGTCCACGGAGACACCCCCGGTGCCTTAGCGATCACCAGAGCCGTTCGCGAGAAGCTGACCCAGGCCGGCTTCACCATCGCCCCCGTCCCCTGCTAGAACCGCTGCGTGCGCACAGCAGTGGTCACCGGAGCCAGCAGCGGCTTCGGAGCCGAGATCGTCAGGGTCCTCCGCGCGGAGGGCTGGGATGTGCTTGCCGGGGCTCGAAGGGTCGAACGGCTCGAGGCTCTGTCCGAGGAGACCGACTGTAGGTTCGCTCGACTCGATGTGACGGATCCGGCTTCGGTCACCGACTTTGCCACCGGGTGCGACTCCGTGCATCTGCTGGTCAACAACGCGGGCGGTGCGTTCGGGTTCGAGACGATCGCTGAAGCCGACGACACGCACTGGCGCGACATGTACGAGACAAATGTGCTGGGCACGGTTCGCATGACCAAGGCGTTCCTTCCGGCGCTTCGCGCCAGCGGTGATGGGCTGATCATCAACATCGGATCGATCGCCGGCATCGAGACCTACCCGCGAGGAGGCGGATACACCGCAGCCAAACATGCCCTGCGCGCGGTCAGCGAGACCCTGCGGCTCGAGCTCCATGGCGAACCGATCCGGATCACCGAGATCGCGCCCGGCGCCGCCGAGACCGAGTTCAGTCTCGTCCGCTTCGACGGCGACGCCGAGAAGGCAGCGGCGGTCTACCAGGGGATGCAGCCGCTGACGGCTCAGGACATCGCCGCATGCGTGCAGTGGATAGCCAGCCTCCCCTCGCATGTGAACATCGATCACCTGGTGGTGAAGCCGCGCGCGCAGGCCCGGGCGACCATGGTGCACCGGGAGCGGCCGTGAGCGACCTGCAACAGCATGGTGGCCAGGTGGCCACGATCTGCCGGGAGCGGGCGTGAGCGACCTACGCGAACTGTTAGCTGACCCAGACCCCAGGCGGGCGCTCTGTGCGCTGCTGCAGGACTTCCACGCACGCGACTGGATCAGCGGAACCGGCGGAGGTATCTGCGGTCGCGCAGACGCGGACTCGCTGTGGGTCGCGCCGACCGGTGTGCACAAGGAACTGGTCAGGCCAGAGGAGTTCTTCAGGATCTCGATCGAAGAAGGTACCGTCCTCGACGCCCCGGCAGGACTGGAACCCAGCGAATGTGCACCGATCTTCCGGGCGATCGTGCGCGCAACAGGAGCAGGCAGCGTCGTGCATTCTCATGCGCTGAGCGCAGTACTTGCCGCCGATCACAGCGGAGGCGGCGTGCTCTCGATATCCGGGTTCGAGATGCTGAAGGGACTCGGAGTCAAGAACACGGCCACGCACGAGGTCGCCGTGATCGTGAACACCGAGCGCGAACGCGACCTCACAGATGCCGTGGCTACGGCGGTGGCCGATGAGAGGTTCGCCGCCGCCAAGTGCGTGGTGGTCGCAGACCACGGGTGCTATCTGTGGGGCCGTGATGTTGCGGAAGCCAAGAAGCACGCCGAGGTTTATCACTGGCTCTTCGAGGCCTTGGTCGCCAGGTGGCCAAGGTCATAGTGCCAACGAAACAGGAGGGAACATGGAGTCGCACACCTGCCCGAACTGCCAGCAGAACATCCCGGCCTCGAAGGTAGATGTCATCGATGTCGAGGAGGCCTGGAAAGCGGATGCTCTGACCGACGCTGACGCCTTCAAGCGCACCTATCTGGGTCACGGCAAGATGTCGAGCGTCTTCGTCTTCCAAGGCCATCCCGGCCCCTTCAAGAAGCATGTTCACGAGACCCACGACGAGATCGGCTATGTCCTGGCCGGCTCTGGCAGCGTGACGGTCGGGGAGACCACCAGGCCGGTGAAACCGGGAGATGTCTGGGTGATCCCTGCCGGGATCCCTCATTCGGGAGAATTCGGAGACCCATGCCGGGTCATGTTCGTCTCGAGCCCGATCGACGACCCCGAGAACCCCGACAGGGTCTGGCTGGAGGACTAGAGGTTCCGGAAGTTCCGGGCGAACCCCCACAGGACGGCAGAGTCTCCGGCATGTACCGGGGGCTCGCTCGTTGAATCCTGCGACAGACGATGCGCCGTGTCCGGAGTTCCCGTTCGCTCGCCGTCGCGTTCGCCTTCGCGGCGACGCTCGGCTCGTTCGCCCCTGCGCAGGCGAACCCAGGCATCACGGTACGCGGCTCCGAGAGGTCAGGTGGAGGGCAAGCGAACGGACACTCTCCAGCGAGATCGGTACCCGACCTCACGAGCCCAGCGATGTCTCTGGACGGGACGCGCCTCGCCTACAGCAGTGACGCCACCAACCTCGTCGACGGAGACACCAATGGCGTTGCCGACATCTTCCTGAGGGACGACAAGGGTCGAGTCACTCGTGTATCTACCAACAAGCAAGGCCACCAAGCCAACGGAGCTTCGTACTCCCCCGCACTCTCGGTGAACGGCCGCTACTTGGCTTTCATCTCGACAGCTACCAATCTGGTTCCGAACGACACCAACGGTGTCGCAGATGTGTTCCTGAAGAACCTCTGGTCCGGATCGGTACGCCGCGTCTCTGTCTCCAGCAAGGGCACGCAAGCGAACGGAGCTTCGAACCGTCCCTTCATCAGCCTGTTCGGCGACTACATAACCTTCGAGAGCGAAGCGACGAACCTTTCGTTGCTTGACGACAATCGTCTGAGCGACGCGTTCCTGTACACGGTGAAGTCGCGAACCACGCAGAGGCTGACCGCACCCGTGCCACCTGATCCGTCCCCCGGCGACCTGAAGGTCAAGACGAGCCGCGCAAGCATCTCGTATGACGGTGCGACCCTGACCTATCAGCGACACCTGCTCCGAGAAGGCGTCGCGTTCCCCGTGGCCGCCGATGTGTTCGTCGTGAACCGCAAACTCGAAGAGACCGAGCGGATCAAGATGAGCCCGTGGGGCGGAGTCGCCAAGCGCATGATCGAGAACCCGATGGTCTCGGCCGACGGGCACTATGTGGCGTATGAGGCTTGGAGCGCGATCACCGCCAAACACACCGTAGGTGGGAACAACCCCTTCGGGATCAGCTCTGAGAACACCGACGCGATCGCGCGGAACCCCTACGAGATCAAGACGATATACCTCTACGATGCGTGGAAGAAAGTCTCCTTCCCCGCTTCGACCAACCCCGGCGGACCGCTAGCGAACGGGGACTGTTTCGATGCAGCCCCCAACGCTTACGGCACCATCATCGCGTTCAGTTGCGAGGCCACGAACATGGTCGCGGGCGACACCAACGACGCCGTGGATGTCTTCGTCAGAGACTTCCCCGGAAGGGTGACCGCCAGGGTCAGCGTCGCCGATGACCAGTCGGAAGGTTTCGGCGCATCCACTCGGCCCTCGATCACCTATGAGGGCCGCACCGTCGCGTTCGCATCAACCGTCCCTACCTTCGTGGACGACGACAGCAACGCCAAGGACGATGTGTTCATCCGTGACCGTCAGATCCACCTGCCAAACAGCAAACCCGACCTGTATCGGCCGTTCAGCGGCGAGAAGCAGGGCCTCAACATCCTCGAAGAGTTCCGCTTCAAGATGACCGCCAAGGATCCCGACGACGATGTGGTGCGCTATGGGGCTATCACTGCGCTACCAGAAGGAGCGCGCATCGATCCCCTGACCGGCATATTCACCTGGACCCCTACGCCCGATCAGACCGAGCCCGGCGGTAAGGGTTACGACATCGCGCTGTGGGTTAGCGATCCCCGAGGCAATTACGACCTGGAACTGCTGCAACTGGTCGTCCGAGACGCGAGTAGCTCTACGAGATGCACCACGCTCGGCCACGCCTGCTACCCCTAGAGACTCGTTCTGGATGACGACGGAGGCCGGCCAGATGGCCGACCTCCGGAAGGGATCGCGCGTATGCCGAACCCGTCACCCGATGTCGATCTTGCGGGCACGCTCGTCGGCGACCTTGGGCACGGTCACCGTGAGCACACCGTCAGCGAACTCCGCCTTGACCTGGTCTGCGTCGACACGCTGCGGGAACCTGATCGTGCGCGCGGCCGCCGTACTCATGCGTTCGCGCCTCAGGTAGCGGCGTCCTTCGTCGGAAGCCTCCTCGACCTTGTCGACGGTGACGGTCAGCTGGTTACGCTCGAGGGTCAGGTCGATCTCGTCCCTCCGGACACCTGGAGCCTCGACCTCGACGGTGTAGGCATCGTCGGTCTCTAGGACATCCATGACGAGGCCCGTCCCGGCCCTCTCGGTCAGACCCTGGAAGGCCTCATCGAACCAGCGGTCGAGGCCGACGAAGGGGGACGAATCGGGCCTACCTGGCCTCCGGTGCATGATCATCTTGTCCATCCTTCAACCTCCTATCTTCGCAGGTCACCGGGCATCTCTTTGCTCCGCCCGAGCTTGCCGACATCGTACAACCTTGAGCGTTGCGTTGTCAAGTTTCTTATGGCAAGAGAGTGAGAGAAGGCCCGCCGGGGTAGTTTGCCCTGCCCACGACCACCTGCTATCAAACACCCAGCCCCAGGCACCCAACGGGGCCATGATCTATGACTTCCACGAAGAGGTTCTCACTCGTTGCCACCGCGTTCGCAGTGGCCGCCACCGTCCTCCTCCCTGCGGCTCCAGCCCAGGCCTACCACTCGCAGAAGGCTCAGCTGTCTCGCGAGATCAAGGACACCAAGGCTCGTCTGTCCCGCGCTCTGGCCAATGACGCTGAGATGCGCAAGATCCTGAACGAGATCAACTCGAAGCTGCGCAGCCAGCAGGCCAAGTTGGACAGCGCCAGGGCCGAGGTTCAGAGGATCGACCAGCAGATCTCGACGACCCAGCAGCGACTGATCGCCCTCGAGAACAAGAAGACCCAGCGGCTGGACACGATCAACGATCGCGCCGCAGCGCTCTACATGATGGGGCCGATCAACTCGGTCGAGGCTGCGGCCTCAGCCAAGAGCCTCGACGAGTTCGTGGCTCGCGCGGCAGCGGTCGACTTCATCGCCTCGTTCGACCGCCGGATCCTCGAGGACCTCGCAGCGATCCGTTACGAGACCCGGATCGGACGCATCACCCTCAAGGAGGCCCGCGCGCAGGCATCGGCCCGTCGTGCAGAGGTTTCGAGCCGGGTGAGCGAGATCGCTGCCTGGCAGGCGGCGAAGCAGGAAGCTCGCGACCGGATCCGCAACAAGATCGGTAGGTACCGCGACCAGATCCGAGCCCTCGAGGCCGAGCAAGAACGGATCGAGAACATCATCTCAGGTCGAGGCTCCTACTCGGGCAGCGTCTATACCGGCAGCGCAGGCTCGCTCGGGTTCGCCTGGCCGATCCGAGGCACCATCACATCACCGTACGGTCCTCGCTGGGGAGGCGTCCACACAGGCATCGACATCGACTGTCGGACCGGGGACCGCATCGGCGCGAGCCGAGGCGGCAGGATCATCGCGTCCGAGTGGGGCGGCGGTTACGGCTACATGGTGATCGTGGATCACGGAGACGGCTTCTCGACGCTGTACGCGCACATGTCTCGTCTGCTGGTCAGTCGTGGCGAGAGCGTCGCTCGCGGCAGCGTCGTTGGACTCTGCGGCTCGACCGGCAACTCGACCGGCGATCACCTTCACTTCGAGATCCGCTACAACGGCAAGCACCGCAACCCGCGGCCTTACCTGCCGTAGTCACTCGTACCAGAGTGCGACACCCTCGAGTGTCGGCAACTTGATCAGCCGTTCCTTACCGTCGTTCGGGTTGATCGCGAACACCTGGGGACCACCGACGACCGGCTGCAAGCACTCTGGCTCGCATCTCTGAGCGATCTGCATCCAGAGCGTGTCTACGCGGGCATAGACGGGGTTCATGCGCCCCGGTGGACCGATGTCGGAAACCTTGCCTGAGCGGATCTCTACGCGCCGCACCTGCACCCGGGTGCTCCGGGCCCCGGTGTCGTAGGCCGCGAACCTCGAGTTCGGAGCGACCCAAGGGTCGTAGAAGTTGCTGATGGCCGCCGCCCTGGAACTCGAGGAGTTCCCGGATCGCCACCGTCTGACGCCGTCGTCTGATCTGAAGATGAGGCTGCCGTCTGGCGCCCATGCCGCCATCGTGGGGCCGCGGCCGGCGCCCACCTCGAAGATCAAGGATCCGTCCAACCTGCGGACCTGCAGGGGTGATCTCTGCGGATCCTCTGAGACCGATGCTGCTGTGTCGACCATCGCGAACAGATCCCCCGAGGGCGAGAACCGGATCCAGATCTGGTCATCCCACCCGACCCCGCGTCCCTCATGAGGGATCAGTGACAGGCGCTGGACGGGTCGCTCTCCGACCAGATACCGCAGCTCCAGGGCAGGCTGTCCGGCGCTCCGTGCCACGAGAGCAGCCATGACGCTACGGTCGGGATGGATGTCGTAGGCCAGCAGGTTGCCGTCCACGCGATCGATCTCGCTGAGCGAACGCGACGCTATGTCGATCGCCTTCACGACCGCCGTCGATGTGCCGTCCTGCACCAGGGAGATGGTGTTCGCATCTAGCCATCGCAGGTCTCGGACACCTTGCCCTGTTGCGAGTTCCGAGATCGTGTCGGTCTCCACCTGGTACAACTTGATGATGCCCTCATCCACGACCACGGCCTTCTTGGCCTTCGGAGTAGGCATCCTGACCGGCGTGGGTG
>JBKHYG010000111.1:0-16302 GCA_046565595.1 Actinomycetota bacterium
CGCAAACCAGCAGCGAAGAAGGTTACGGCGACGCGTAAACCGGCAGGGAAGAAGACGACCACCGCTCGGAAGTCAGCGGCCAGCAAGCCTGCCGCCAGGAAGGCGACGACTTCGCGCAAGCCGGCAGGGAAGAAGGCCACGACCACGCGCAAGCGCTGACCTTGCACGAGTTCACCGGGCGCTTAGATCCGCGCCTCTAGGATCCTCGTGACCCACTCGAAACAGCGAGGGGCCATTTGGGGGACATTTTCCGTGAGTCAATTCCGTCCTTGACCGATGGTCGGAAGGGGAGTAAGGTTGTCTTTGAGGCAGACCTCGGTCTCAACGATGTGTAAGACGTCGGGCGCGGGGCGGTTCGTCGGAAGGGGTCTGTCTAGTGAGCCCACATCTCGCCCGGAGGCGGCTAGTCCTCGTTCTTGTCGTGCTGCTGGCTCAGATGGTCGGGTCCGGTCCCGCTATCGCTCACCCGGGGTATCATTACGCCCAGCAGGCTTCAACTTCCGCCAGGCGCGGTATCTGGTGGACCTCGGAGGTGACTAACCCCTCTGTCCCTGTATTCAGGGCTGGGCACTCTTCAGCTGAGCACTTCGTTGCTCCTGCCTGGTTGTCGGACCCGTTCACGACCAGTGATTGTGCTGGAGTAGGTGTCAAGTGGCTGGAGCTCGGCTGGGGCGAGAGAGGCGATCTCGTCGCATCAGACGGATATCCGTATAGATTTGTGTATGCATTCAACTCGTACGACTGTTCCTGGACGCTCCTCAGTGGGATCTTCTTGGCTCCCGGAGAACGGATCGAGTTCCTGATGCTGCCAACTGGTTCGAACTGCTCGGGTGGCACTGATCTATGTATATGGACAATGTACGCCAAGCGGGCGACTGCCTGGTATGTGGTCGACACCGTAGCGATGGCAATTGGGGATGACGCCATTCCCACCCTGGGAATGGAGGTCCAGAATCAGAACTCTGGTTCTCACTGGGACGTCGCCACTGGCTCCACCGGCAACGATGTGGACTGGTTCGATGCCTATCTTAGGCATGCGGATGGTCTCTATTATCAATGGCTTCCTTTGGAAGCTCCGACATATTACTCGTTTGTAGCTCCCTACAGCCTAGACTACTATGCCTTCTGGCATCGATTCCGTGGTGTTCTTACATGAGAAGGAGGTTGACATGAGATCAGGTAAGTCTCGTCCGGCCCGGTGGGCATCGGTTGTCGTCCTCACTTGTCTGGCGGCCGTGTCTTTGACCTTTGCCCAGTTCGGTGGCAACGGCTCGGCAGCAAGTTCTTCATTGCTCGCCGAAGGGGCCAGAAAGGCTGCCCCCGGCTCGTACCCGCTGTGTTCCGAGGTTGAACGGACCTCGGATGGTCGTTACGGCGAACCGTGTTTGGAGTACTCGGCGGCTCCGGAAGGAGTGCCAGAGTGCACCCAAGATCAGCTCGAGGGGACAGGAACTGCTGAGGAAGGTAGCGGACCTCCCAAGATCGATCCGACGACCGGATACATAGAGGGCGCGTGTTGGCCGGGTTGGCGGTTGGTGATAGATGAACCCAAATCAGGTCCCGTCTCTGCCCCGGTGAACTGAGGTCTTGCCCCGTCATCCTCGGACGCCGTTGATAGCGTCACGGGGATGTGCGGGATAGATTGCGCCGCGTGCGACCGATGCGTCTAGCGATCCTGTCGCGGGACGCGCCGCCGACACCGGGCGGGATCGCAGATCACACCGCTCGACTAGCCGGATCCCTAGCGATCGCGGGCGACGAAGTCACGCTGGTCACGCGCTCGCCAGTTGACGGCGTCCCTGGCGTTACCGTCCTCAGTCATCCAGGCTTCGACAAAGCACCCGCGAAAACGCTCGCCGGAAGACTGATCGAGTCGGATCCCGAAGTGATCATCTGGGCATACAACCCGTTCTCGTACGGAGCCAAGGGTCTCGCTCGAAAGGGTCCGAAGATCGCGCGCGCGATCAAGGGAGCCTCAACCGCTCGGCTGGTGGTGTTGGCTCACGAACTCTGGTTCCCGCCGGGGCGAGAAGGGGCGCGCGGCATGCTCTGGCGCTTATCGCAACGCAAGGCAGGACTCGATGTCTTCCGCACGGCCGATCGTGTGATCGTCACGACCCCTCAGCGTGTCGCGGAACTCGCGGCCGAGGGCATCTCGGCGGTCCGTATCCCGGTGGGTAGCAACCTGCCAGACGGCGCACTACCACTTCCACGCACCGAGCTTGGCGTTCCCGATGATGCCTTCCTGCTTGGCCATCTAGGAGGGCTAGGCCCCGGCCACGACCTGCAGGTCGGCCTCAGTGCGATCGAGGGCATCCAGCAGGCTCATCTCCTCTTGCTTGGGGACACCGGGCCTCTTCCTGAATTGCCGGAGCGAGTGCATACGACTGGACGCGTACCAGCCGACTTCGCTGCAGGAGCTCTCGCCGCGTGCGATGCCTACCTGCACCTGGATCATGTCGGCCCGACACCGGGCCGCCGCACGGCGCTGGCAGCTGCGCTGCAAGCGGGGCTTCCCATCATCGCGTTCGACGGCGAACAGACCGACACTTCACTCATGGACGCATACCTACTCTCATCAGAGATCTCGGACACCGCTCTGGAGGCGACCATCCGGACAGCGATGGAGCAACCGGACATACGGGCAGCCTGCGCGATCGCGGCCAAGGCTTACTTCGATCGGGAACTCACCTGGACCCGTATCACCGAGGCCGTCCGGTCCGTTTGTAAAGGGTGAGTGGACCTACAGCACTATCCCAGCTACGCGCTACCTGAAGCCCCGGCTTCGCGATCGCGGCTGCCCGCGACGCCCTTCTGGTCGTTCGTAACGCTGTTCGGTGCGCTCTTCATCGGCTATCAGGTCGTGATGGGCGGATCGATGGTCCGGGTCACGGTGGCGGTGGTTGCGATGATCGCTCTCGCCATCCCTGCCCTCGAGCATCCAAAGAACGCGGTCACTGCCCTGTTCATCGTGCTGCCCTTCATGGGCACCATCCGGCACGCGTTCCTGTCGGCCACAGGGGTTGCCGCGCTTGACCCTCTGTTGCTGATCACCAGTTCGGTAGCCATCACGATCCTCTTCGCTCTCGCTCTCTCGGACAGGCTCGATCTGGAAGGGACCCCTGCGTCCAAGGTCATCTTCCTGTTGCTGTGCATCGGGATATTGCAGGTCTTCAACCCTGGCCAAGGTGGGCTCCTCGTTGGCCTGACCGGGGTCATGATCAACCTGATCCCTATCAGCTTCTTCTTCATCGCGCGCTCGATCAGCGACCATCAGATGACCACGCGGATCATCAGGATCGTGATGATCATCGGTGGCCTCGCGGCGCTCTATGGGTTGTCGCAGGTCTTCATCGGCTTCCGTGGTTTCGAGAAGACCTGGCTCGCACGGCAGGGCTACAACGCGGCGACGGTTGGCGAGACCACCCGCCCGTTCTCGTTCTTCAACAACGCCGCCGAATACGCGGCGTATGCGCAGATCGCCTTCGTCGCCGTCTTCGCGACCCTGATGTTCGCAGCCAAAGGCACCAAGAAGATCTGGTACTTGGGCTTGAGCGGCTTGATCGTCTACGCCGGGTTCCTGATCGGTTCGCGTGGGTTCACCGTCAAGGTCGGCGTCGCGTTGATCGCCCTGTTGGCGGTCCGAGCCAAGAACCGCCTGCTGTCCCTAGGGCTCGTCATCTTGCTGAGCGGCGCGGCGGTCATCTGGTCGGCCACCACGACCACCGATACGCGGATCCAGGATCAGCAGCAGGGCGCAGCACAGTTGATCGACCAACAGATCCGAGCGCTGGCTGATCCCTTCGACAGGACCAAGTCGACGCTGCCGATCCACTGGGAGTCCGCCACGCGTGGTATCTGGTTCGCGGCCACCAAACAGCCAGCCGGTCTGGGCACCGGTGTCGCGACCCGTGGTGGCGCCAAGTTCGGAGGCATCCAAGCCGGTACCGAGTTCGACATCGGTGATGCGTTCCTTGCCTTCGGGATCCCCGGAGGGGTGCTGTATCTGCTCGCGATCATGTTCGGACTGGTCGAAGCATCGAGGGTGAGGCGAGCACTTCCAGGGCCCGTGTGGGCCGCCATATGGGCGATCGGCTTGAGCAGCATCGGGGCATGGCTGCTCGGTGGTAACTATGCGGTCGCGCCGCTGATCTGGTTCCTCATCGGAGCCGCCGACGGCCAATACAAGCGCCTACGCCAAACCGGGCTGTTGGACGAACGCGGGCGCGTGCCGAAGCAGAAGCCGGACTTCGGCTTCGCCTCGGCCTAGCCGGGAAGGTTCGAACGCTCGCCTAGATTCGATGACGGTGGAGCGGTTACGCGTCGTACTTTCGACACTCGATCTGGCGCCGACGATCGGCGGCATCCAGACGATGGTCGCTGAACTGTTGACGCGCGCACAGCGGACCTCGTTCCGCGTCATCGCGCCAGCCGATCCGGGACATGAGTCCATCCGGTTCCCCCATCCGGTCAAGCGGGTGCGTGCGGTTGCTCCGGGGCGGCGAGGTTTCGTGCCGACCGTCTCGCTGGCATCCCGCGCCGAGCTACGCAAGGGTGACATCGGCCTCGCGATGCATCCCCTAGCTGCGCTCGGATTCGTCTCCCAGACCAAGCCTTTCGTCGTGTTCACCCACGGGGGAGAGCTGCGCTCTCCTCGGATCAGACGAGCCGCGAAGATCGTCTTCCCGAGAGCAGGTCGTGTCCTGTGCAACTCCCGGTTCACTCGCAGCGAAGCTGTCGCGCTCGGAGCCGATCCGATGCACTGCGAAGTGATCCCGCCCGGGGCACCAGACCCGGTGCAGGTTCCAGCCTCGGATGTTCAGGCTCTGCGCGCGCAGCTGGGCGAACAACTGCTCCTGTGCGTCGCCAGGCTGGTGCCTCACAAGGGCCAAGATGCGTTGATCGAGACGCTCACCAGACTGCCTCACGCCAAGGCCGTCCTGGTCGGCAGAGGACCGCACGAGGGACGCCTCCGGTCGCTGGCACAAGCCAAGGGCGTCGCGGATCGCGTCGAGTTCGTAGGCGAGGTGACCAGTGACAGGTTGCCGCTCTACTACGCGGCGAGCGATGTCTTCGTGCTGCTGTCGCGATCGGTGTCGGTCGGCGAGAGCGCCGGAGTCGAAGGCGCCGGCATCGCCGTCTTGGAAGCGATGAGCATGGGGCTTCCCGTGGTCGCTGCCGCGACCGGAGGCATACCGGAAACGGTCATCGATGGGGCGACCGGACTCCTCGTGGATCCGGCGGACATCAAGGCAGCGACGGCGAAGATCTCTCGGCTCTTGGACGACGAGCAACTCCGCGGTCAGTTGGCCTCTAAGGCGAAGGAACTGGTGACGGGCGAGCGGAGTTGGCGCCGGTTCACTGAGAGGGTCGAAGATGCGCTCGAGTTGATCGTCAGGGAGCGGATGGGATGACCCAGTCGGTAGCGGTCGCGCACGACTGGTTCGTGAACAGAGGCGGCGCAGAACGGGTGGCCCTCTCGATCGCGGACGCTTTCCCAGGCTCTCCGATGTTCACCGCCGGCGTCGCTCTAGAGAGCACCTTCCCCGAGGTTGCACGGCTGGATCTTCGCCTGAGCGATCTCTCCTCGAAGATGGACGAAGACTTCCGCAAGTTGCTGCCTAGATACCCGAGGGCTTTCTCGGGCCTGAATGCCGACGGGTTCGATGCCGTCGTGGCCTCGAGCACCGCTTTCGCCCACCACATCTCGACCGACGGTTGCCTGATCGTCTACTGCCATGCTCCGCCCAGGTTCCTCTGGGATCGGTCATACCTCAAGACCTCCGTCAAGCCGTCGCTGCGACCCTTCGTGAGGCTCATGCTGGCGTCACTTCGACGCAAGGACCGCGCAGCCGCTACGAGGGTCCACCGTTACATCGCCAACTCGCGAACCACTGCCGCTAAGATCGCGCGCACCTACGGTCTGCGTGCAGATGTCGTTCCACCTCCGGTCCACACCGGCCGCTTCGAGATCGGACCCAGGACCGACGAGGCTTGGCTGATGGTCGGCCGCCTGCTCGGACATCGCGGCTTCGAGTTGGCGATCGAAGCCTTCACGCAGATGGGCAAGCCGCTGATCGTCGTCGGCGACGGCCCTGCTAGGCCGCAACTCCAGGCGGCAGCCGGCGAGCATGTCAGTTTCCTCGGTTCGGTAGACGACGACGAGTTGGCACGGCTGTACGGGCGTGCGCGCGGAGTCATCGTGCCAGGCGTGGAGGACTTTGGACTGGTGCCTCTGGAAGCGAACGCGAGCGGGCGTCCGGTGGTCGCGCGCGCAGCAGGAGGAGCCCTCGAGACGATCGTGGATGGCGTGACGGGATTGCTGTTCCGCGAGCCGAAACCCAGCGCTCTCATCGAGACGGTTCGTCGCGCGGAAGCCATGAACTTCGATCCTCGAGCGCTGCGCGCACATGCCGAACGCTTCGACGAAGCCGTCTTCCAGGCTCGCATCCGCGAGATCGTCGACGCCAGCCGAACCTGTATCACCTGTCAGGGAAGGCATCAGGCGTGAGGCGCCGCGATCGTCGTATCGCGTTCCTGGTTCCGAGCCTCGGCGAACGCGAAGGCCAGGGGAGCGTCGACCTGGCGCTCCTTCGTCAGGTCGCCGATGCCGGCTACGAGGTAACCGTCTATGCGGGCAACGCGGCAGAGGTCGCCGAGGAGCTCGAAGGCGTCAGGGTCAAACGCATCCCGCGCTTGCCTGCATGGCAGTTCGGGAACCTGATGCTGTCGCTTCTCACGACTACGCCGCGCTTACGGCGATGGCGTTACCGGCTGGTGCACGCCGATCCGGCCGTCGCGTTCAGACGCGCCGATGTGATGGTCTGTCACACGGTCAGCGGCGTCTGGCGGACATTGCCAGAGGAGGTCTGGCGCGAGCCGGGGGTACGAGGACGACATGCAGACGCGGCGACCCGTTTCAAGGCATGGTTGGAGCGACGGCAGTTGCGAAAGGCCAGATTGGTGCTGGTCGCCTCTAGGCGCACGCAACTGGATCTGATCGAGCGCGGCGTCCGTCCCGAGCGGATCCGCTACCTGCCCTTCGGGGTCGATCCGGAACGCTTCCGGCCTCCGACCAAAGCCGAGCGCGAGGCCGCCAGAGCCGTCCTCGGGATCTCCGAGGCAGCCTTCACGATCCTGACGGTCGGACCTCACGGCCCTCGCAAGGGCCTGCCGTTGGTCCTCGACGCGATGGGTATGAGCCAGACCCACGAAGTGCTCTTGGCGCCGGGGGACAGGCGCGGCGACGCATGGGTCGAAGAGGCCGAGGAGCGAGGGCTGCCGATGATCGCGCCCGGCAAGCTAGATGATGTTCGGATCGCCTATTGGGCATCCGACCTGCTGGTACACCCCAGCCGCTATGACGCCTTCGGGATGGCGGTGTTGGAGGCGATGGCGTGCGGGCTGCCGGTGGTCGTAAGCCGCGATGCCGGCGCCCACGAGATAGTCCGAGATGCCGGGATCGTCCTCACTGAGCACTCCTCAGAGGCCCTGCGCGGAGCCATCGATGTGCTGCGCCGAGACCCATCCCGACGGGCCAGGATGGGCCGCAGAGGACGAGAGATCGCCTTGCATCGAACCTGGGACGAAGCGGGACAAGTCCTGCTTCAGTCGTACGAAGAGGTTGCCGAGAACATCTGAGAACGGCAGATCCGCGTGAAACGAACGCGGGTTCGCTCGTTAGAGAGTTCGAAGATGCAGCAGCAACCCGCCAAGGGACAGCCGCTACGCGTGCTGTTCGTCGACACGGTTCCTCGCCTCTCAGGCGCGGAGCAGTCCTTGGCTGACCTGACCGAAGGCGCTCGAGAGGTCGGCGTCGAGCCGATCGTCTGCCTCCCCGGCGAAGGTCCGCTGTCGTCCCGTCTTCGTGCTGGCGGCGTGCTGGTTCGCACGCTGCGCATGGACGAGGCCCTCCTGACCGTCTCGCGTCAGACGCTGGCACGCAAGCCCTGGATCGCGCTCGCCAGGCTCTGGGCGTTCCTGGTGGTCGGTTGGCGTCTCCGCAGACTGATCCGCGAGATAGGTCCTCGCGTCATCCACTCGAACACTCTCAAGGCGCATCTGCTGTGCCTGCTTCCCGCCTTGGTGACACGCACACCGCTGGTATGGCATGTGCGCGACATCCTGCCGAAGTCGTGGGTCTCGAAGATCTTCATCCGGCTGGCTCGCCTGACCTCGGTGGTGATCGTCCCATCACGAGCCGTCGCCGAACCCTTCCGCGCCCGCAAGAAGGTGTTCCGCAAGGTGCGTCTGGTCCCCAACGGCATCCGCATCGCTGACTTCGTAGACGCGCGAGGCGACCGCTCACTCCGCGAGATGATGGGGGTCAAGAAGAAGGATCCGGTCATCGGGATCGTCGGACGGATCGCTCCTTGGAAGGGTCAAGAGGTCTTCCTCCGGGCAGCTGCGATGCTTGCTTCGCGTCATCCGAAGGCGCGTTTCGCGGTCATCGGCACCGTGCTCTTCCCCGAGAACGACGCCCCCTTCGACGCCTACCTGCACAGGCTGGTCCTCGATCTGGGCATCGCCGATCGGGTCGCGTTCCTGGGTCACCAGCCGGCGCCCGAAGCGATGGCCGCCTGCGACATCGTCGTGCATGCCTCGATGGAACCAGAGCCGTTCGGACGGGTGATCGTCGAAGCGATGGCGTCAGGTAAGCCGATCGTCGCGACAGCAGGTGGCGCGACCGCAGAGATCTTGCCCCCCGCAGCGGGCTTCATCGTTCCGCCCGCGCGACCCGAACTGCTCGCCGACGCGCTCGACCGGCTCCTGGCAGACCCGGAACTTCGTGGACACATGGGTGAGGCAGGAGCCGATGTCGCTTCCAGCTTCTTCGGTGTCGAGCGAGTGGTCTTGTCGGTCGCTCAGATCCATCGAGCGCTAGCCGCTCGTGCGGCGCGTCGTCGTCGCGGCCGCTGGCAGAAGACCGTCAACCGGTGGCTCGGACGCGTTCCCAAGGTCAGTGTCCCCAAGCCGGGTCGGCGCAAGCAAACCCCCAAGGGTCAGGTCGGCTGGTATCGCGATGCCTATGGGAACTGGGTCGCGCCCTCGGACGCGTTCGCAGGAGCCCGCCCGCAACAGCCTGCGCCCGCCGCTTGGACCGAGCCGGTCGCTGCGGACGCGCTGACCGAAGAGCCGGAGTACGAGATCGAGTTCGTCGACGAAGAGGACAACTACGAGGAGGACGGCTACGAGGACGACGGCGAGTATGAGGCTGACGGCGACTACGAGGAGTCCGACGAGCTGAGCGGCCCTTCGGCCAATCCGGCTCCGGTCGCTTGGCCCGCGCGCACGGACACACCGTGCGAGCTCCAGCCTCGGGTAGCCGATCGTGACCGCGTTCCTGGCGTAGCCATCCTCGATCTGACCGACGAAGCGCCGCGCTCCACTCGCGTGCACCCACCGATCCGCCCGAAGCGACCTTCCCCCGCCTCGGTGTCTGGAGGCCAGCAGCCCGTCGTCTCACAGATCGCGGGCCAGGCCGCCTACGCAGCGCCCGCGTACGCGAATCCGTATCCGGCGCCCGCGACCGATCTAGCGGCGGTGCCGTTCCCTCATGCCAGACCTCATGTCTTCTATGACCTCACCAAGCGCATCCTGGATGTCGCTATCTCTGCGCTCGTGCTGCTGCTCGGTTCGCCTCTGTGGATCACCATCGCGATCATGATCAAACTCGAGAGCCGCGGGCCGGTCCTGCATCGCGGCATCGTCTACGGACGCGACTGCAAGCCCTTCACCTACTACAAGTTCCGATCGATGCGCGTCGACTCGACCGATGAGAGCCACCGCCAGTTCATCGAACGGTATGTGCTCGAGAACGGTGGGCACCTACATGGCGAAGAGGTCGTCTACAAACTGACCGGCGACGCCCGCATCACCAGCATCGGCCGCTTCATCCGACGCTTCTCGCTGGACGAGATCCCGCAACTCCTGAATGTGTTGAAGGGCCAGATGAGCCTGGTGGGTCCTCGGCCACCTCTGGATTACGAGTTCGCCTTGTACGACGAGCCCGCTAAGCAGCGACTCACGGTCCTCCCCGGGATCACCGGCCTTCAGCAGGTCTGGGCGCGAAACATGGCATCCTTCGAGGACAAGCTGCGGATGGACATGAACTACATCCGCGAGCGCACACTCTGGATGGACATCAAGTTGCTGATGTGGACCATCCCCGCATCGTTCCGGGGACACTGAACCGATGCGCGTGCTGGTCACGGGCGGACTCGGATTCATCGGCTCGCATGTCGTGAGAGCGCTGCTCGATAGAGGCGATCAGGTGACGATCCTGGACGCGCGCACCCCGCCCGTACACGACCCCGCTCATCCGGTCCAGCCCCCTGAGGGCGTACGCATGGTCGAGGGCGATGTCCGAGACCTCCCGTCCGTGGATGACGCACTGCATGGAGCAGAAGCCGTGATCCATCTGGCCGCATATCAAGATTACGGAACAGATCATCAACGCTTCATCGATGTGAATGCGGGGGGCACGGCGCTCCTGATCGAACGGATCGCTGCTACAGGAACTCCTGTGGGTAGGTTCGTTCTCGGTAGCAGTCAGTCGGTCTACGGAGAAGGTGCGGTCGACTGTCCTACGCATGGCGTGATCCCCGCGGCCCGTCGTCGCGAGGTGGACCTGGAGGCAGGCGACTTCGAGGCTCGATGTTCGCAGTGCGCCAAGCCGGCTCCGCCAACCAACACCCCACCTCACATGACCGCGCCCGTCAACGCCTATGGCATCTCGAAGCTGGCCGCGGAGCGCCTCGTGCTGAATGTCGCACCGAACCACGGCATGGAAGGCACGGCCCTCAGGTACGCGATCGTGCATGGCCCAGGCCAGTCTCCCCGCAACGCCTACTCTGGGATCCTTCGCGCCGCGGTATTGCGCGGGTTGGCCGGGGAGAGGCCGATCGTGTTCGAGGACGGCGAGGCGAGGCGGGGATACCTCTCGATCGAAGATGCGGTTTCCGCGACCCTGCTTGCCCTTGATCATCCAGAAGCTGTCGGGAGAGCATTCGCGGTCAGCGGCGACCGGGACTACAGCGTGAACGAACTCCTGCGCGAGATCTCTGCGGCAACGGGCCTCGACCTGACTCCAGAGTTCGCCGGCTTCTACAGGATCGGCGATGTCCGACACACCCTGGCGGACACGGATGCGCTTCGCGAACTCGGCTGGCGTCCCACCGACGACCTCGGGCCGGTCTGGAGGGAGTATGTCGACTGGGTCCAGACCACCGGTGTCGAGGCGAAGGTCGTGGACCAAGCGCTCCAAGACATGCGGTCGAACCAGGTCCTCCGGCCGTTCAAGTGACGGTTCGGTATGAAATGTCCGACATCTCGTTGGTTCGCAACCGAAACTCTGAGTCGTTCGTTACCGATGATGTAAGAGGAAGGAACGGCGTCGGTCCGGACGGACCGTCGTCAAGCGGTGCATGAAGACGATCGCGGCATCAGCGCCGGCCCGCGTGAGCCTCGCGGGAGGCGGTACTGACCTGCCCGCATACGCGGACCGGTTCGGCGGGGCAGTCGTGTCCTTCGCGTTGGATCGGTACGCGACCGCCCAGGTGGCTCCGCGAACAGATGGACTCGAACTCTTGGCGCCCGATCATGGGGAGCGCGAATTCATCCCCGCCCCCTCGGCGCAACGCAGACTCCGTCCGCCGATACTGGCTGAAGAACATGTCCTGTTCCAGAAGGCGGCCGCCAGCCACTTCCGACTCGACCGCGCGACGATCAGCGCGACCAGCGATGTCCCCATCGGAGCCGGGCTGGCCTCGAGCGGTTCGCTGGCCGTCGCACTCGCTGCAGCCGTCGGCGCGATGCTCGGAGACCCCGACGATCCCACGCGCATCGCCGAGGCGGCTTTCCGGATGGAGAGCGACCTTCTCGGGCGCCCTTGCGGACGCCAGGACCAGTACGCCTCGGCGTTCGGAGGCATCAACCTGATCGAGTTCAGCGCTGATGGCACCGCGGTCACCCCGTTGCGCGTCGATGCCGAGGCCGTGGCTGCTCGCATCCTGTTATTCACCGATGGTTCCAAACGAGACGCCGCCGTCCCCTTGCGCGATCAGCATGCCCGCACGTCGGCCGATGATCCCTCGACCATGTCCGCGCTCCATGAGCTCCGTGCCGCCGCCTACCAGATGGGCCGCCTCCTAGAGGAGGGGGACCTGGATGGAGCAGGCTGGCTCCTGCACGAGACCTGGTTGCGCAAGGTCAGACTCAACGATGGCATGCGTAGTCCGCGGATCGCCGAGGCCGTGCTGCACGCGCGCGCTGCCGGAGCACTCGGAGCGAAACTCGCCGGCGCCGGTGGCTCGGGGACGCTGCTGGTCTTCGCCGCCGAAGGCTCTCCAGACCCGATCAGGAGCGAACTGGCAGGTCTAGGCTGGAAGGAGCTCGGATGTCGGGTCAGCCATGCCGGCGTGACGACTCGAACGATCACCGATGGAGAGGAGGGACGCGTTGGCTGAAACATTCGCCGTGTTCCTCGACCGCGACGGAGTGATCTGCGAGAACCGAGCAGATCATGTCCGCAGTTGGCGTGACTTCACATTCCTGCCAGGGACCATCGACGCGATCGCCAGCCTCCGTCGGGCGGGCGCAAAGATATTCATCATCACCAACCAGGCCGCGGTTGGCCGCGGACTGATGACCCAAGGCGATCTGGCGAACATCCACGCCAAGATGAAAGAGGTCCTTCACGGTAGTGGCGCTGATGTGGACGGGATCTACGCCTGCACCCACCACCCAGCCGATGAGTGCGCATGCCGCAAACCCGGGATCGCGCTGCTGGCCATGGCTGCCGAGGAACACGACATCATCCTGGAAGAGTCCTTCATGGTCGGTGACTATGTGACCGACATCGAGGCAGGAGCGACCGCCGGCTGCACGACCGTCCTGGTTCGCAGCGGCCGAGGGACTCAAGCCGAACGGATCATCCGCACCGGAGAGGCGATCATGCCCGACGCGGTCTGTGACGACATGGTCGACGCGGCATTCTGGATCCTGGCCGAGCGGGCCAGCGCGGTAGCGACGGGCCGAAGGACCGCGGCTCAACGCCGACGAGAAGCGAGGAACCGATGAACGCGCGCAACTTCATCCTGTCTTACCTCCAGAGCGTCGAGTCGATCCTGCGCGAGGTGGACCCTGATGGCCTCGAACAGATCATCGAAGTCATCTTCGATGCTTACAAGGAAGATCGCCAGGTATTCATCATGGGTAACGGTGGCGGTGCCGCGACGGCGATGCACTTCACCTGCGATCTATCCAAGACCGCGATCGTTCCCGGCAAACGCAGGATGCGCGTGCACTCGCTGAGCGACAACACCTCCCTGGTGACCGCTTGGGCGAACGACACCAACTACACGAACATCTTCGGTGAACAGCTCGTCAATCATGCACGCAAGGGCGATGTCGTCATCGGTTTCACCGCCAGTGGGATGAGTATCAACATCGTCAATGGCATAGCGCTCGCCAACGAACTCGGCTGCAACACAGTGGCTTTCGTTGGGTTCGACGGAGGAACGGTCAGCGCGATCGCCGACCATGTGCTCCATATCCGGTCGAACTCCTATCAGCACATCGAGGATGTGCATCTGCTGCTCGCGCATGTGATCACCAACGCGATCCAGGAACGGACGCGCTCGGATGAGGAACTCGACCTCTCGAGCGCTTCGGATGCCGTGCAGGAACGGGTTCGGCGAATCGAGTACGCCCGCCAACAGCTCGGCGGCGAGCCGTCTCTGGAGCGACGGATCAAGATGATCCCGGACCAGATCTGTCGAACGATCGGATTCGACCGCGCGATGATCTACACACCCGATGACGGTGGGCTCGTGCTGAGGGGCTCGTTCGGTGGGCGACGCGCAGACGGCGCGAAACTCGAGATCGAAGCCGATCTGTACGAGTGTGAGTCGTTCCGTGTGCGCAAGGCGCTTCCGGTCGCAGAGCTGAACGGTCGCAGCCCGACATGGCTCGGACCGTACGAAGGTTTGGCCAGTTACGCGGTCGCTCCGATAGTGCGCGGAGACGACGCGGTCGGTGTCCTGGTCGGGGGGTTCACCGACCCCGATCGGTCGGTCGGCGCAGGCGAACTGCAGTTGTTACAGATCTTCGCCTACAACATCCGCGCCGCCATAGCCGAGGCTGGTCCGGTCGATCCGCCGACCCGGAACGACTGACCCGTCCGCCGCTCGAGCAACCAGCCTCTACCATCTGGCCGTGACCGCGATCCGGCTCCTCGTCGTGAACCCGTCCCCGATCCGGGGCGGGGCTGAGGCGCTGCTAGAGGAACTCGCGTGGAACGCCGATCCGGATCGGTTACAGGTCACCGTCGCGAACCTCGCCCCCGGGGCCTTCCCTTCGCGACTGGCAGAGGGTGGAGCCCGGACGGTGGATCTCGATGCGAGACGGCTCCGGTATCCGTGGCATTGGGCCCGCACGGTGCACGCGCTGCGGCGTCTGGCTGTCGGCCATGATGCCGTTTGGAGTTGGCAGGTCAAAGGCAACTACTACGGCACACCTGCGGCCCGTCTGGCCAAGAAGCCCTGCGCCTGGTGGGACCACGGGATCAGGCCCGCTAAAGGCGAACCGCGATACCTGATCGACCATGTGCTCCCGAACTCGATCAAAGCCGACCGCGTCATCGTCAGTTCGCAGGCGGCCGCTCGCCGCCATCGCAACGCCGAGGTCATCCATCCCGGTGTTCGCACGGGAGATGTAAGCATCGACCGGGCCGCCGCCCGTTCGAGCCTCGGATACGGGGACGGCCCGGTGATCGGCTCGGTCGGCCGCCTCCAGCCCTGGAAAGGTCAGCATCTGCTGATCGATGCGATGCCAGAGATCTGCTCCCGCCACCTCGAAGCGAGGCTCGTCGTCATCGGAGACGCATTGGGTGGCTTCTCGGCCGAGTATCCGGGCCAGCTTCGCGAGCGAGCCAGCCGGCTGGGCGTCACCAGCCAGGTCGACTTCCTCGGCCATCGCGAGGATGTGCATTCGCTGCTTCCAGCGTTCGATGTGTTCGTGACGCCCTCGATCGCAGAGCCCTTCGGGATCGTCACCGTGGAAGCCATGGCCGCCGGTGTTCCCGTGATCGGGACCGACTCGGGAGGCACGCCAGAGATCCTGGCTGACGGAGCGGGGCTGGTCATCCCGACCGGCGATCCTCAGGCGATCGCCCGGTTGGTCGTCTCTCTGCTCGACGACCCCGGCCGCGCCGCTAACATCGCGCGCATCGGGCAGCAGCGTGCCCGCGAACGATTCTCGATCGAGAGATTCCTAGAGGACTGCATGCGAAGCGTCGAAGCGTTGGTGGACCGATGAAGATCGGCTTGATCATCGGCGCGTACAACGACCGTGGTGGTCTCGAGCGTGTAGCGGTAGAGACTGCCCGAGGTCTCCGAGACCTCGGGCATCGCGTCGTCGTCATAACCCAGCGCATCGAGGCCGG
Source organism: Actinomycetota bacterium (assembly GCA_046565595.1). Lineage (GTDB taxonomy): Bacteria > Actinomycetota > AC-67 > AC-67 > AC-67 > JBKHYG01. Next base: position 15,446 of record JBKHYG010000111.1, read on the forward strand.
CGATCCCGATCGCGGCATAGAGTTCGTCCGGGTCGGAGGCTTCAAGAAGAACCTCGCGTTGCGGTCCGCGACCTTCCCGGTGAAGGCGACGCGCGCAGCAGCCGACCTCGATCTCGATGTCCTCTATTCGTTCGGCTCATCCGTCCTGGCGCCTGCCGTCGTGCGCGCGCCCGGTGCGCACCGATCCTGGTGGACGCTGGCTAACCGCGAATGGCCGGCCGGCAGCCTCGAGGGTGCGCGTCGCAGACTCAATCCGCATCATCGGATCACCCTCGGACTCGATTCGATGGTCCTTGGCCATGCGATGCCGCACGCGGTCCTGGCTGCGGGGGAATGGGCTGCCGAGGAGATCCGCACCTTCTATCCACGCGTCGCGGACCGCGTGCATGTGCTGCCAGACGGCGTCAACCTCGAGGAGTTCCGGTTCTCACCTGTTGGGCGGGAAGCCAAACAGGAGACCTGGTCCACCGGAGACGGTCCGGTGCTGTTGTGCGTGGCAACCGAGCTTCGACGCAAGGGTCTCGGATCGCTGTGTGCGTCGTTCCGTCTGATCCGCGAGGAACTGCCTAGCGCGGTGCTCGTGATCGGAGGTCGCGCGCCGGCTTCTGATGTGCGCGCGCTGGTAGCGCAACATCACATCAGCGACGCGGTCCGAGTCGTCGGAGAGATCGACGACATGGCCGCCGCGTATTCGGCGGCCGATGCTCTGGTCTTCCCGACCCGTTTCGATCCTTGGGGGCTTCCTGTGGTCGAGGCCCTTGCCTGTGGCACTCCGGTGGCCGTGAGTGCGCGCGCGGGCGCGGCGCAAGCAGTGACCCCAGGCATGTCCGGCGCTCTGATCGCCGACCCGACCGATG
>JBKHYG010000112.1:0-4408 GCA_046565595.1 Actinomycetota bacterium
CACCGCGCGAAGGCTCTCGCCAACCCCGACTTCGATCCGGCCGCGACCTTCGTCTGGGGGCAGATGATGGCCGTCGGCCTGATAGAGATGCTGAAGAGGTTCGAGAAGGCCTTCGGTTCCGACGGCCATGACGAGGCCCGCGAAGCGCTCCGCAGCGTCGGAGAGAAGATCATGCGAGAGATGCTCGAAGGCATCCAGATCCCAGACGACCTCGAAGGCCCCGAGCTCGTAAGCCTCCTAGCCAGTTGGATCAACGAGGTCTGCTACGCGAGCATCGAAGCCCCACGGTTCGACGAGCAGGGCGCGAACTTCGACATCCACTATTGCCCGCATGAGGATGTCTACGGAGCCTTCGACTGTCGAGTCCAGCGATACCTGGTCGAAGGCATGCTCGACGGTGCGCGCGCGCTTTTCGGTGACAGGGGGTTCGATGTCGAGTTCACCTCGACCATCCCATCGGGAGCCAGCACCTGCCACTTCGACATATTCCGACGAAACGAAACAACCGACGACGCCTGGCGCGACTACTCAGACCGTCTCAGGGATCGTGCGTTGAAGATGGTCGACGACTGACCGGGGCGATCCATCCGTCAGAACCCAGCCCAAGGGTCGCGCGAGGGACTATCTCGCTGGTCGCGTAACACAGCAGGTCGGCGGGATCATGACATCTCGGACAGGGTTTCGCGTTTCGAGCGAGCACCGAGAGGGGACACACCATCCATGAAACGCAGCATCGCGCTCCTAGGGAGCACCACACTCGCGGTTGCGCTGGCAGCGCCGACCATCCCGGCTCAGGCAGCTAGCCCCGGCCCCTACACGGCCACCACGGCAGCATCCGCGCTCCACCACAGCCTGAAGACCACCACGACGCTCACCAGCCTGGATGTAGGCATGGCGGGCGCAAGCGTGGACTCCGAAGGACTCGAGCCGGTCAAAGCCGAACTCGGCTGGGACCTGATCACCGAGGCCCGAGGCCGGGCAGGTGCGATCGGCGGACTCGCGTCGCTCAAACTGAACGGCAACGAGGTCGCACCCGGGATCACCAACCCCCGGATAGCTCGCGCCATCGCTCCCGGCGATCAGCCGGTCAGTCAGAAGGACCTCGAGCAGAGGGTCAACACCGCGGTCTATGCCAGGGCCATCGAGCGCACAGCCTCCCCCTACTGGAACGGCGCCGCTTGTGTGATCGGCGAACCGATCGCGCAGGGAACCTTCCAGGCCGCGCTGGTTCAGGCGGTCGGCTCTGATCCTGGCAGTCCGACCGGTCCGGTTAAGGACCCGCTCGCCGCCGTATACGCCGAAGCTGGCGCGCCCGCGCGCGGCGCCGTCGACTCTCGCTCGGCACTGCAGCTGTATGCGGGTGCCGGCAACGGCTTCGGGCTGATGGCTGCCTCGATGGTGACCGTCGCGCCCGTAACCATCTTCGAAGGAACCGCTAACGAATTCAGCGTCGAGGTCGACGGGCCGGTCATCCTGCGTGCCCGCGCGGACGGAACCCCTGGCGGAGCGGCCGTTACCTTCCAAGCACCGACGGTCAGTTACTTCCGAAACGGCGAACGCACCGTGCTCGTTCCAGACAAGCCGACCACGATCGTGCTGCCGGGCGAGACCAGCCCCGTAAAGGTCACCTTGATGCTCGAAGAGCACACCCAGAAGCTGGCCAGCAACGGAACCTCTGCTGAAGCAAGTGGTGCCGCAGTGAAACTGGTCATCGAGGGCGCGGGAGCGACCGATACCATCGCGATCGGTGCGGTCGAGGCCGAGGTGAGTGTTCCCGCCGACGGGATCACCTGCACCGTGCCTGTCATCAAGGATGCCACTCCCGATTCGGTCGGCACCGGCAACGAGTTCACTACCAACATCACCGTCCAGAACCCTTACGCGTGTGATCTGGCCGATGTGATCTTGAGCGACGACATCGAGACGCTTCGCAACGCTCGGTTCGAGATCACCGACGCTCCAGGCGCGATCAGCAAGACCGGCGGAACATTGCTGGATACCGGCAAGGTCTCCTGGAAGGTCGGAACGATCGAAGCCGGCGGCGAGAAGACCGTGACCATGGTCCAAGAGGCGCAAGGCAGCGCTGGTGTCATCGAGGACGAAGCAACCGCGACCGGGCGTCTGCTGAACTGCATCGTCTCACTCGCCGCAGACTCGACCGATGTGACCGGACTGGGCCTCGGATCTGTGGGCGTCACCGGAAGCGGAACGCTTGCGGTCGATGTCAGTCAGGTCCTCGGCGGCGGCATCCTGCCCGAGACGGGCGTCGGCTCTGCAGCTCCCATCGGGCTCGCGATGCTGACCCTCGCGGGAACGCTCGGAGCCTTGATGAGACGCCGCATCGCCTAACTCGGACGAGGGCCTCGGATCGGTCATCCGCGCCTGTGAGAGCCCCTAGGAACGGCTAGGATTCAGCCCTTCCGACCAGCAGGGGCGAGAGTGGCCAAGACCGAGTACAGCAGCAAGAACATCCAGGTCCTAGAGGGCCTTGAAGCGGTACGCAAACGACCCGGCATGTACATCGGGTCAACCGGCGCCGCAGGTCTGCACCATCTCGTCTACGAGGTCGTCGACAACGCCATCGACGAGGCTCTCGCCGGTCGCTGCGATGACATCGTCGTCACCTTGCACGCCGACGGATCCGCTTCGGTCAGCGACAACGGCGCAGGGATCCCGATCACACCGATCCCTGGCAACAAGGACAAGCGTCCTGCTCTAGAGGTCGTCATGACCGTCTTGCACGCCGGAGGGAAGTTCGGCGGAGGCGGCTATCAGGTCTCGGGCGGTCTGCACGGCGTCGGCGTCAGCGTCGTTAACGCCCTGTCCGAGAGACTCGAAGTCGAGGTCCATCGCGAGGGCTATCAGTGGACCGCCGCCTTCGAACGCGGCAAGCCCACGCAGAAGACGACCAAGGGGAAGGCCAGCAAGAAGCACGGCACCACGGTTCGGTTCTGGCCCGACCCGCAGATGTTCGAAGAGACCCTCGAGTTCAAGTTCGAGACGCTCGCGCAACGCCTCAAAGAACTCTCCTATCTGACCGGCGGCGTCACGATCACGCTGAACGACGAACGCGAAGAAGGTCGCAACGAAACCTGGAAGGCCTCCGGCGGCATCGCTGATTTCGTCAAGGCGCTGAACACCGGCCGCGAGGTGTTGAACAAGAAGATCATCCACATCATCGCCTCCGAAGACAAACGCGAAGCCGAGATCGCGATCCAGTGGAACACCAGCTTCAACGATTCGCTGCACTCGTTCGCCAACACGATCAACACGCACGAAGGCGGCATGCACGAAGAGGGCTTCAAGAAGGCGCTCACCAACATCGTCAACCGGTACGCGCGCGAGAAGAACCTGCTCAAAGAGAAGGACGACAACCTTCAGGGTGAGGACATCCGCGAAGGGATCGTCGCGATCATCAGCGTCAAGGTCGCCGATCCACAGTTCGAAGGTCAGACAAAGACCAAGCTCGGCAACACCGAGGTCCGCTCGTTCGTCGAACGCGTCGTGAACGAGCATGTGCGCGACTGGTTCGAACAGAACCCAACCGAAGCCAACCGGGTCGTCAAGAAGGCGCTGGCAGCCGCCCAAGCTCGCCTGGCCGCCAAGAAGGCTCGAGATGTTGCGCGCAAACAGTACGGTTCCGGAGGAGGCCTGCCTGGCAAACTGGCCGACTGTTCCAGCCGCGATCGCGACTCGACCGAGGTCTTCATCGTCGAGGGAGACTCAGCCGGGGGCTCCGCCAAGCAGGCACGCAGCCGCGAGACACAGGCGATCCTGCCCATACGCGGCAAGATCCTGAATGTCGAGAAGGCGCGGCTACACAAGATCCTCGAGAACAACGAGATCCAGGCACTCATGAGCGCGATCAATAGCGGCATCGGTGAAGAGATCGATGTGGACAAGCGTCGCTACGGCAAGATCATCCTGCTCACCGACGCCGATGTCGACGGCGCACACATCCGCAACCTTCTGCTCACATTCTTCTTCCGCCACATGCGGGCGCTGATCGAAGCTGGCCATGTCTACTGCGCGCAGCCGCCTCTGTACTCGGTCAAGTTCGGAGCGAACGAGACCCACTATGTGTTCACCGACAAGGAACGAGACGACCTGCTGAAGCAACGCGAGGGACGCAAGTCCGAGATCGGGCGCTTCAAAGGTCTGGGCGAGATGCCGGCCGAGGAACTCTGGCAGACGACCATGAACCCAGAGACCCGCATCCTCAAACAGGTTCGCATGGAGGACGCGGCGCTCGCCGACGAGGTGTTCAGCGTGCTCATGGGCGAGGATGTGGAAGGGCGGCGCGAGTTCATCCAGCGCAACGCCAAAGAAGCATTCATCGACGTGTAGTCGCTCCCGGGTGGGGTACCGCGCAGCGGCCGGCGCGCGTTCGCGTGCCGAGGGTCGCTCG
>JBKHYG010000113.1:0-12057 GCA_046565595.1 Actinomycetota bacterium
CGTTCGCTGACGAGGTATTGATCGTCGATGGTGGCTCCAAGGATCGCTCGATCCAGGTTGCCATCGCTGCTGGTGCGCGGGTCGTTGAGCGCCCCTTCGATGCATTCGCGCACCAGCGAAACTTCGCGCTGTCTCAAGCGACGGGGAAGTGGGTCTTCTTCCTCGACGCTGACGAGCGCATAACCCAGCCCGCTGCCGAGCAGATCGCTGCCGCGGTAGCCCGCTGCGACGCTGACGCATACCGGATCGCTCGCGTCTCGGTTGCCCTCGGAGAGCGCCTCGACTGGCATCCCGGCGGAGCCGATGCTCCCATCCGTCTGATGAAGCGCACCAGGGCAGCCTTCGAAGGTTCGGTGCATGAGCGGTGCATCGTCGAGGGAACCGTAGGAGAACTATCTGGCCCGATCGAACACCGCACGCACCGAAGCATCAGCGAACTGGTTCGCAAGATCGACCGATACTCGACCCTCGAAGCCGACGAGCTTGTGGGCAGGGGAGCGCGTGTGCTACCTGCCTGGCGCGTCATGTGGACCATGACCTCGACCGCCTGGCGCTACTGGCGGCAGGGCCTACGCAAGCACGGCATGGCGGGAGCGGTCGAAGCGATCTCGCTGGCATACGATCGGGTCTTGGTCGCTGCGAAGATCTGGGAAGCCGAACATCGCGACCAGATCGAGCAGGCGTACTCTGAGGAGCGACCCGCCAGAAGATGAACGCTTGTCCCTGTGGAACGCTCGCCTCGAGGGTCATCCTCGAGGCTGATTCTTACTGTCCCTACGCTCAACACAGCGAACCTCTGGACTATTCGCTGCGCCGCTGCTTGGCATGTGGACTCGTTCGTACCGATCCGATCCCAGAGGACGGCGAGCACGAACTCTTCGCAGATCCCGACTTCCTGACCAACTACGCGGATCGAGAGCCGCTCTACGAGCGCTTCCTGCTGCCGGTGTTGGCGGAGGCTCAGCGGTTGCGCCCAGCACCCGCACGGCTAGTCGATGTAGGCGCGAACACAGGCACCCTCGTGAGGCTCGCGTTGGAGGCGGGTTACGACGCGACCGGTCTCGAACTGAACGAAGCCGGGGTGAGTTACGCGCGAGGAAGGAACCTGCCCGTAGAGGCAGCGACCCTCGAGCAGGCCGGGTTCGAGGATGACTCGGTCGATGTCATCACGATGAGCGCGGTGGCCGAACATCTGCTGTCGCCGGCCTCGACATTCGATGCATGCCGAGCCGCCCTGAAGCCGGGCGGCGTGCTGGTGACGGCCAACTCTCCGAACATCCGCTCGCTGGCATGGATGACCGAACGCCACCGTTGGTACGGCCTGCAACCGCAGGGCCACGCGTGGCAGTTCACGCCTGCGACCCTTCGATCCAGCCTCGAACGCCACGGTTTCCGCATAGTGGCCGCTCGGACCTTCGCGATGGAGCGGGTCTTCGGTCGCAACCGTAAGCAGTTGCTGAAGCGCGCGGCCCACCGTACCGGCGAAGCTCTGGGTTTCGGCGACGCTGTCACCCTGGTGGCTGTGAGGACTTAGACCAACCATGCCGGCGAAACCCGAGGCTTCTGCGAGGATGCGGGCGTGCATCGACTGAAGGCCGCGCTGGCTCGTTTCCATCGTCGCATCCACGACTTCGAGGATCGTCGCGACGCGCCTCGCTTCTCCTCGGTAGGCCCGGGTTCCCTGGTCCGCGCCCCTGGACTGTTCGTCAATCCAGAGCGGATCTCGATCGGCCGCGATTCGACCATCCATCCCTACTGCAGGATCGAGGTCATCACCCAGAACCCGCATCTGCATGGCCCCGAGATCGCCAACCAAGATGCTCGCATCGAGATCGGCGACCGAGTGGTCATCAACGCCTTCACCCACATCGGTGCGATGAGTCTCATCCGCCTAGGAGATGATGTGGGCATCGCCAGCGGCGTCTGCATCGAGGACCACCAGTACGAGTATCACCAGGCGACCGACGACAAGCCATTGAAGCAGCAGGGTTTCAGGATCGCTCCGGTGATCATCGAGGACGGCGTGATGATCGGCGAACATGTCACCGTGCTTCCTGGCGTGAGGATCGGACGCAACTCGTGGATCGGTGCGAACAGCGTCGTGACCAAGGATGTCCCGCCATACTCGATCGCCGTAGGGGTCCCGGCGAAGGTCATACGACAGCGCGACGCTGCTACCGGCGGATGGAACAGGACGGGTTGATCCGCGCATGAGGGTGGTCGCGGTGATCCTCAACTGGAAGCGTGCCGACCTGACCCTCAGATGTCTGCGGTCTGTGCGACATCACGCGCCCGATGTGGTTCCCCTGGTCGTGGACAACGCAAGTGGCGACGGGAGCGTCGAGGCGATCCGCTCCGAGGACCCTCGCGTGGAGATCCTGGAGGGTCAGACCAACCGCGGCTACGCGGGCGGCAATCTCGCCGGAGGCGACCGAGCCTTCGAGATGGGCGCCGATGCGGTGTTGATCCTCAACAACGATGTCGAGCTGGGGCATGCCTGCGCGGAAGCTCTGGTAGGAGCGGCCCTGGCAGATCCTCAGAGGGGCATCGTCGCACCGGTCAGCCTGAAGGCGAGCGACCACCGCATGATCGACATGCACACAGCGACGGTGGACCTGAGACGGATGGATGTGGTCGCGCACGGTCGTGACACCGACCGCATGCCTCACGGGGATGAGGAGAGCGACTATGCCCCTGGTAGTTCGCTGATGATCACGAGAGAGGCCTGGAAGCGCACCGGAGGGTTCGATGAGCGCTTCTTCCTGGTGTGGGAGGATGTCGACCTCTCCTTGAGGGTCGCGAAGGCTGGCCTGAAACGGCCCCTGATCATCGCGAACGCGCATGTCTTCCACGAGGGCAGCAGCACCTTCGGCGGAGCCGAGACGCCCCTGTATCGCTACTTCCTGGCCCGGAACTCGTTCCTGCTGGCCTCTAAGCATCTCGGCCCGATGCAGCGACAACTGACCCGACACAGGCTGCGTAGGCGGTACTCGGGGTGGGCCAAGAGCGCGACGGATCCACGGATCGCGCACGCGCTGCGCCTCGGCTCTAAGCACGGGCGCGCAGGCCGTTTCGGGCCGACCCCTGAAGAGGTAGGCCGTTTCGGGCCGACCCCTGAAGAGCTCGGATAGGAAGTACCGATTCGTCGCCCGTTTCGTCCGGCGGCGCCCCGCAGAGTCCAGTAAGCGCCCCAGCGCCCGGTCCGCGCATTCGTGCCGCACCCTCCCGCGGTGTCCCAGCAGGAGCAGGGGGGAACGCCCCGTGCGCCGTCGAAACCGCCTCCCGAGCCCACAAGTGGGATCGACTCCCTCCCTCAAGGAGTAGAAGCATGCGAAGCCAGGAAGCGAACACGCGGAGCCGGTTGATGACCGGTCTCCTCGTCTTCGCGCTCGGCCTCTCGGTGACTGGGATCGGCGTAGCTAACACCGACCCGCCTCGAGAGTTCCGTGACTCGTTCTCCACACCAGGACCTCTACCCGGCACGCTGCCAGGTGACCCGTGGCAGATCGTCAACGGCGTCTGGACCGTAACCGACGCGGCTCTGACCGACGGCAATCCTGCCGCCGCGCAGAACCGCGTGCTGATCCAGAACTCGAAGGCAGCCACGCCCAACGAGCCTCTCGCCTTCGTGCGAGGCCTGTCGTTCCGTGAGGTGACCGCCGAGGTAACGGCCGCCTTCCTGGACCCGACCGACGCGCTCGGCAGTCTTCCGCTTGGAGCCAGCGTCGGCCTGGTTGCACGCGCACCGATCTTCGACGGCAAGGGTGACCCCGACAACCTCTACCTGTTCAGCGCTTTCGTCACCGGCGTCACCCGTCAGTTCCCCACCGGCAAAGCGTTAGGCCTGTTCAAGCGAGTCGCGCGCGGCTATTACCTCCTGGACACCAAGGTGGTCCACACCTGGGCCGATCTCACCAAGCCTCACCGCTACAAAGTTGTGCTGGGCAACGGTCGGGTTCGCGCCTACTTCGACAACCGTCTCGTGATCGATCACACCGACATCCCGAGCGGCGATCTGCCCACCATCGCAGATCCGTTGCCGGGCTTGCCCTTCGATCAGGGAGCAGTTGGGCTTCGAACCAGCGGTACGCGTGCGATGTTCGACAACTTCGTGGTCGTCGGCAACGACGCCTACGAAGGCCGCGCAGCGCTGATCGACGCCTACACGCAGATCGGTGAAGGTCAGCAGGCACGCCGAGGCGATGCCGTGACCCTCTCGAACTCTCTACAGACGCTCGAAGCGAACCGCGTCGACACCGGATACCAATACTCCGGCAGCTCGCTGAACTCGGTCGCGATCCGGGCTCTGGAGAACCCGTTCTCCTCGGATTCGGAGTTCGGAGCCACCGCGAGGACGCGCACCAAAGGTGATTCGGTCGTCTCTACGGTTCGCTTCGGCGGTGGAGATGTGAAGCTGCGGGAACCCGTCAACGCCAGCATGACCCTCACTCTGGTCGCCAAGACCGTCGAGGTCGAGGCGACGGCCTCGTGCTCATCCCGGGGCAGCAAGATGAGTTTCACCGACGCCAGTGTCATGGTCGAGGTGCAGAACGACCCGGTCCTGCCAGACATGGTGATCGGTCCGTTCCCTCTGCAGACCACCTATCCGCCCAACACGGTCATCTACCAGAGGGCCGGCGTGATCAGCCTGATCGCGCACCCGGTGGATTCCTCGAGTGCCCCGAGCAGGGTCTCCTCGGCAGCTCTCAGACTGGTCATACCCGAGGGCGGTTCGGTAGAGATCGCCCAGAACAACTACAACCTGCCCGGCGTCACCACGGTCCGGACCCCCGGAGCCAGCAGTCCGACCCCGCCGTTGGACCTGGTCATAGCCCCGGTGACCGCCGGAAGGTATTGCACCCGCTAGGTCGAATATCCCCTCACGACATCTAGATAACTACGACAGCATGCGACGCCCCCTACTCATCACGGCCGCCGTGGTGGTGTCGCTGATCCCAACCGGAAGCAACGCGACAGCGTACGACGCCGGGCCAGGACCAGCAGAGACCAGAACACCGCGAGCCGACGCTCATGTGCCCGGAGAGGTGCTGGTCAGGTTCCGCCCTGACGCCGGCCCCTTGTCGCGCGCCGCGGCGCTTGAATCGGTCCGCGGGCGCATCGTCTCCAGCATCCGTCGCTTGCAGGTCCACCGCGTGCAGATCCCGGGAGGCGGTGGCGTTGCCGCCGCCGTCACTCGCCTCCAAGGGCTGCCCGCCGTGGACTTCGCAGAACCCAACTTCGTAGGGACCATCGCTTCCGAACTGATCCCCGACGACCGTTGTTTCGTCGGCTGCGCTGGAAACCTGCGACAGTGGAACCTCGACGCGATCAACGCGCCTGCGGGCTGGGCTATCAGCCCCTCCCGGTTCTACACGCAGGCCGAGAAGCTGGCGCTGAACCCGGTGAAGGTAGCGGTGCTCGACACCCAGATCGATCCCTATCGCGCGGACTGGCGCAACGCGAACGCTGGAACGACGGCGAACGCTCACGACGCCCGCAACGGCGGCCAGCTGGACATCGCAGACGCTGCGGATCTGCTCTCCAACCAACAGTTCGACGGGCAGGCCGCCTATCACGGCACCTTCGTGGCGGGGATCCTCGGTGCCAGCGCCAACAACGGCTCGGACATCGCGGGTGTCGCATACAACGCTCAGCTGATGCCGATCACCGTGGTGGACGGCAACGGGAATGTGACCGCTAACGATCTGGCCGCCGGCATCGACCTCGCCGTTGCGCGAGGAGCTCGGGTCATCAACATGTCGTTGGTCATGGCCTCTGAGAGCCAGACGGTCAAGACCGCTCTGTCCGCTGCGGTAGGAAGGGCAGTACTGGTGGCCGCGGCGGGTAACTCGGCTAGCGATCAGCCCTTCTATCCGGCGGCGTACTCGGAGGTCATGTCGGTGACCGCGTCGACCGAGGCCGACCGTCCGGCAGCTTGTACCAACAATTCGGGTCGGACGAGCGTCGCTGCTCCGGGCTCCGGGATCGTCAGCCTCGACACGCGTGCGATCGGTGGTCTCTCTGCTGCTGGCTGTGGCACCTCGACCGCTGCGCCACATGTATCGGGACTGGCCGCGCTGCTGATCGCTCAGAACCCCAGCCGTTCACCCTTGCAGGTCCGCTCGATCATCGAGAGCACCGCTGACGATGACATGTTGAGGCCAGGTTTCGACAACTTCTTTGGGAACGGTCGGATCAACATCGAGCGCGCCCTCAGCACCGGCTCGACCACCGCTGAGGTCCTCAACCTGCGTACCACCATCCCTGTGGGCGCCGATGGGGTCTCGATCCTCACCGGAACCGCTCGCAGCCTTACCGCCGATCCGGTCACCGCGGTCGAGGCGTCCCTGGGACGCATCGCTCCGGAGACCCAGATCACCATCGAGGCCGTCGACGGCTCGTTCGATTCGGCTAGCGAACAGATCAAGGCAACCATCCCAACCTCTCTATCGATGCCTGCTGGGGTACGCCGGATCTTCATCCGGGCCCGTACCGACGCGGGATGGGGACCGCATTCGACGGTTCCGTTGATCATCGACCGGACACCACCCACGGCCAAGATCCAGGGCTCCGGGCCCTTCGTGGCCGTGCCTGCTGCCAACCTGCCGGGAACGGTGACCGTCGCGATCACCGATGACCTGTCTCTGAACGGCAAGGTGAAGTTGGTCGTGACGCGCGCTTTCGGGGACGGCAGCGTCGTGTACGAGTCGGGGGAGGCTGCGGTAGAGATCCCGTCTGTTACGACGCTCCGCTGGTTCCCGGACCTCGGCGCGACCGGGCTGTATCGAGTGAAGGTCTACCTGACCGATGCTGCGGGCAACCCGAGCTCGGTGCAGACCGACATGCTCGTGGTGGGCTAGAGCTAGCCCGCGTACTCGACCTGGCAGAAGCCGTGGTTGCAGTACCCGGCCGGGTTCTTGTGCAGGTAACCCTGGTGGTAGTCCTCGGCGTAGAAGAACTCGCCTGATCCTTCAGGCGGCAGGATCTCCGTGGTGATCAGGCCGAAGCCTTCCGCATCGAGCGCCTCCTGATAGTGCTGCTTCGATGCCTTGGCGGTCTCGAACTGTTCCTGAGTGGTCGTGTAGATCGCGGATCGGTACTGGGTTCCGACATCCCCGCCCTGGCGCATCCCTTGGGTCGGGTCATGGTTCTCCCAGAAGGCCTTCAACAGCACCTCTAGAGGCACTGCCTTCGGGTCGTGGACGACCATGACCACCTCGGCGTGCCCGGTCAGACCAGAGCAGACCTCTTCGTAGGTCGGGTTCGGCGTGTAGCCGCCCTGGTAGCCGGCCGCTGTCACGAAGACGCCAGGGATCTGCCAGAAGATGCGTTCGGCTCCCCAGAAGCATCCCATGCCGAACGAGATCGCCTCGCAGCCCTCGGGCCAGGGACCCTTCAGGGGAGTGCCGAGCACGACATGGTCAGCGGCTATCGGTAAAGGTTCGGAGCGGCCAGGAAGAGCCCGGTCAGGGTCCACCATGTTCTGTGATCTAGCCATCTATGGACGCACCGTCGCGCAGGTCAGGACGCGCTACCAGGAACGGACTCGGGACCGGCGCCCTTACGAGCCGCGACGAAACTCTCGGCCGTCTGCTTCAAGGTGTCTGCGTCCACATCGGCCGCAGACGGGCAGTCGACCCGGTAACGCCAGGCGACCATCGAGATGTCGCGTCCCTCGGGCATCGCATATTGCGCGGCGAAGACCCAACTCGGGTCAGATCGCGCGACATCCTGCAGAGCGGTGATCAAAGCTTCATCGATCCCCTCGCGGTACAGCAGGCCCACATGGCCGTGCTCGAGGTTGTGGGTCATCAACTCGTTCGGAGGTGGCGCATCCAGCACACCGGTGTTCGATGTCCCGCTACCTAGGTGATTCCCAGAGTCGGGCGGTGTCCGCTCGTAGGTGCCTGTCTCGCCCTGGCCTATGTGTTCGGCCCCCATCGATGGGTAACTCTCCAACTCCGTACATCCGACCGATGTGGCCAGATCGTTCAACTCTTGGACGGTGGCGCGTTTCCCGGCTGAGGAGATCATGAAGAGCGCCACGATCAGGCCGATGACGCCGGCGCCGACCAGCACGGAAACGATCCGCTTACGGGTCTGCGCGCGTCGAGCCCTGATCTGGGCTTCTTTGCGAGCTCGGCGTGCGGCCTCGCGGCGTTCCTTCTTGGTCGGACGATCGGACACGGTCCCCTCCAGAGGTCTGTGTGGGCTGGGTCGGCCTAGTTAATACCATGCCGAGCGTCAGGATGCCGGTGTCGAGGGTCCCTCGCCGCCGATGCCGGTCGGGAACAGGTCCTCTGTCGCGGGCCGGATCAGGTCTCGCCCGCTGCCAGGATCCCCGAGGGTCCAGAGTCCACGGATGCGAACGACGGGCACCCCTTCAGCCTTGCCCATCGCCAGTTCGGCCGCTCCTGCTAGCTCGTCCGCGGTCGCGATCATCGTCGCCTCTAGCTCTCGGCCGGACCTGTCGATGGTCCCTCGGAGGTCGTCGATGGGCGCCAGACCGGCCACACCGATCGCGACATCGGTCTGCCCGGTGCGCCACGGTCGCCCGAAGGTGTCGGACACGATCACCCCCACCTGGGCCCCCGTAAGCTCTCGGATGCCCTGGCGGATCTTCTCTGCGCTGGCGTCCGGGTCTACCGGCAGCAGGATGAGTGTGCCCGCCTCGGCGTTGGATGCGTCCACCCCGGCGTTCGCGCACACGAAACCCTGGCGAGTCTCTGAGATCACGATCTCATCCCGTCGCGCAACCACCCGCCGCGTCTCATCGGCTACGGCGCGGCGTTTCGCGTCCGCATCCGCTGCCTGAACCACTCTGCCTTCGGACTTGCTGATGATCTTCTGAGCGACGACTATGACATCGCGATGGCGTAGCTCCGTGCGCGCGCAGATCATCTCCGCCAGGTCTGCGCCCTCTCGAACCTCCGGCAGGCCAGATACGCCTTCGATCTGTAGGCGAGGGGTCCAGCCCAGTTCCCTGCGGGTGAACCCGAGGAACGAGCCTGCGCTCATGGAGACGAGTTCGCGTTCGGCAGCATCTGCGGCTCCCGTGGCGACCCGTTCGGCTGCCGCTACCGAAGCGTGGCGCTCGATGGGTAGGTTCTGCATCGCCCAACGGACCGCTTCGGATTTCGACAGGACCGGATCACCTGTCGTAACCGACGCGAGGATCCGGCAGCAGTTACGGATGATGTAGGCATTGACCGAGGGCCAGTCCGCCGGAGACGAGCCGGCCGCCCGTACACAGAAGGCCAGTTCGTTGCGTAGCGCGGATTCGATCTCATCGGTTCCTGGCGGCGTGACCCACTCAGCTATCGCGGGGCCGTGCAGCACCTTGCAGCGGCCGGCGAGCCAGTGGGCTCTGTGCAGTGCCCATGATCCTTCGCGAGCGGGCGGCTCGATCAAGCTGCGGGGTTCGGGTTCGTCGAGTTCGCTGCCGGCCAGCGCCCACCCGTCGATCTCCAGACCCGAGTCAGCCTCGATCGCTGCGATGGCATCGAGGTACCTCTGCCGTCGCTCGGTCGTCATGGCAGCCGGTTCGGTCAAGATCGTGTGCACATCGAGATCCCCGAGCGGCTGACCCGGCTCGAAGATCCATGAGCCGTACACCACGATCGCGAACAGGTCAGCTCCGAAGATCGCCAGCATCTCTGCTCTGAGGCGCTCGCATGCATCTTCGACGATGCTCATGGCACGGCCTCCGCGGTCTCCAGCACCGAGCGGGCCAGCGCTGTGGCAGCCGGATCGTCACGCATGATCGTGTCGGTCACACTCACCGTGAGCCCGAGCCTCTCCAACTTCGTGCGGGCTTCGGCGTCTCGCTGGTCGATGACCACCGCGTCGATCAGGTCCGCATAGTGCTTCCCGATACCGAACGCGCTCACCTCGATTCCGACCGCAGGCATCAGTCTGTCGGCCATCCCTCGAAGGACCGCCCCGCCAACGATCGGCGACACGGCCACCTTCGGCGCCTTCGCGGATGCCAGCAGCTCCCGCATCTCTGGTACAGCCAAGATGGGGCCGATCGACACCACCGGGTTGGAGGGAGCCAAGACGATCGCATCCGCGGATGCGATCACCTCGGCGATCCCAGGCGCCGGTCGCGCTTGATCGAGTCCGACCCAACCGACGCCGTGCACCGGAACCTCGGCCCTATAGCGGACCCAGTATTCCTGGAAGTGCATCGTGCCCGCATCGGTGTCTATAGCGGTCCAACAGAACGAGTCGGTCATCGGCATCAGGCGCGCGCCGATCTCGTAGCGCTCCGCGATCCGGGCAGTTACCCGATGAAGCGGATCGCCACGGCGCAGCATGCGTGTGCGCGCGAGGCAGAGGGCAAGATCCCTATCGCCGAGGTCGAACCAGGTATCCGTGCCTAGCGCGCTCAGCTCCTCCATGGCCAGACGGGGATCTCCCTTGATGCCGTAGCCGCGTTCCTGATCCAGGATCCCGGCCAACATGAAGGTGATCAGGTCGAGATCCGGGCAGACCCTGACCCCGTAGATCTCGATGTCATCCCCGGTGTTGCCGATGATGGTGACCTGATCGGAGGGGACGGCACCGAGCAAGCCGCGACAGAACCTCCCGCCGCCGTTGCCTCCGCTCAGCACCACGATCATGAGCGGGCCACGCTACCTCGGCACGAAACGAACGGCGGACCCTTGGGGCCCGCCGTCGTGGATGGGGGAGAGGTTGAGCGTGGTGCGCTCGCAGCAAACTTCGGACCGAGCGGGACGGAACTTGAGCGGAACACCAGAAGTGGCGGCTTTGGGTAGCGGATGTCCGAGATCGCGCGAACTCAGGTCTGTAGCAGTTCGTATGCGGTCGTCCGCTGTGCCGGGATCCTGCCGATCGCTTCGATCGCAGCGTCGAGCTCTGCGGGCTCCTTCCGGATGCCGTGTTCGGACCCGGCCATGCGGCTGATCGTCTCCTCCATGAGCGTGCCACCAAGATCGCACGCGCCGCCTTGCAGCATCACCTGTGCGCCATCCAAGCCCAACTTCACCCAAGATGTCTGGATGTGGTCGATCGCGCCGCGCAGCATCAATCGCGCGATCGCATGTACGCGCCTGTTCTCGTCGCTGGTCGCGCCTGCACGAGCCTTACCCGCGAGATAGATCGGCGAGTTCTGGTGCACGAACGGCAGCGGGACGAACTCTGTGATCCCGCCGGTGTCCTCTTGGATGCGCCTCAATCTGCGCAGATGCGCCACCCAATGAGGAGGCGCATCCACATGGCCGTACATCATCGTCGAGGTCGTCGGGATCCCAACCTCATGCGCCGTGCGGATGATCTCCTCCCATGTATCGGCGGGCAACTTGCCCTTGGTCAGCACCCAGCGCACCTCGTCATCGAGGATCTCGGCTGCCGTGCCGGGCATCGAACCGAGACCGGCCTCCTTGGCCTTGGTGAGCCAGTCGCGGAAGTCGAGGCCGCAGCGGCTCGCGCCGTTCAGCACCTCCATCGGACTGAAGGCGTGGAGATGCATCGAAGGTACCCGGGCCTTGATCGTCCTCAAGATGTCGAAGTAGTGGTCGCCGGGCAGATCGGGGTGGATGCCGCCCTGCAGGCAGACCTCGGTCGCTCCGGCCAGCCAAGCTTCCTCCGCACGATCGGCGACCTGCTCCAACGACAGGAAGTAGGCGTCGGGATCGTCGCGGCGCTGCGCGAAAGCGCAGAAACGGCAGCCGACATAGCAGATGTTGGTGAAGTTGATGTTCCGGTTGACGACATAGGTGATCGTCTCGCCGCAATCCTCGGCGCGAGCTTCATCGGCTGCTCCACACAACGCTTCGAGATCCTCACCGCTGGCATCGAACAGCACGAGCGCATCTTCATCCGATAGCGGTGCACCCGATTCGGCGCGCTGCAGCGCGATCCGCATCCGCGACCCTTCGGCGCGAGGCCTGGAGACCCACGAACGAGATGAAGGAACCTCGAGCATCTCCCACGATCCATGGACGACATCGCTGTCCCCGCGCGCACCCCGGACCAACGCCCCCACCGATGCGTCCTCGGCCATCGCAGCGCCAGCCCCAGGAGCGACGATCG
>JBKHYG010000114.1:0-27483 GCA_046565595.1 Actinomycetota bacterium
GGAACGATCAACAGTCGCAGGAAGGTGAGCAGGTTCGGAACCGTAAGGATCCGGTCGCTCGGCGTGACCTGGCTCACCTGTTCACCGGCACGACTCGATGGCATCGTCGGGACGGTCGGATTCGAACCGACGACCCCCAGACCCCCAGCCTGGTGCGCTAACCAAACTGCGCCACGTCCCGGACGGTCGGCATCATACCTCTGCTTCGCGCGGAGGCCGCTTCCTGACCACGATCCTTATCGGTGTCCCTTCGAGATCGAACTTGCGTCGGAGACGATTCTCGAGTGCACGCTCGCCGGAAGCGCTCACCTTACCGTTGCCGAAGAACACGAAGGTTGGTGGCTCGGCGCCCGATTGGGTCGCGTATCGGATCCTGATAGGTCGTCCCTTGACGGTGTTGCCGAGCGGCACGCCTTCGAGTGCGTCGCGTAGCCAGGCGTTCAACTCGTTGGTGGGGATGCGGCGCTGCCATGCGTCGTGGGCCTCGAGGATCTTGGGGGCGAGTTTGGCTATCCCGCGGCCGCTCAAGGCCGAGGTGCGGACCAGGCTCGCCCAGGGGACGAACCGCAGTTGGTCTCGCACATGCCGTTCGGGACCATCCGCCTCGTCACCCTCGATCAGGTCCCACTTGTTCAGAACCAGGATGCAGGCGCGGCCGTTCTCGTTGATCTTCGCGGCGATCCTCTGATCCTGATCGGTGGTTCCTTCGTCGGCGTCGATCACATGCAGCACGACCGCCGCCCGATCGATCGCTGAATACAGCCTCGCCAGAGCGAAGTACTCGGGTCCTCTCCGATCGGGATGCCGCCGCCATCCGGCGGTATCGATGAACCGGTACCTGACCCCTGCGTGTTCGATGATCGTGTCCACGGTGTCGCGGGTCGTACCAGGCATGTCGTGGACGACCGAGCGATCCTCGCCGACCAAGCGGTTGAACAGCGAAGACTTGCCGACATTCGGCCTGCCCACTATGGCAACCGGTATCGAGTCGTCTGGCTCCTCGTCGCTGATCTCGATGGTCTTCAGTCTTGCGACGATGCGATCGAGCAGATCTCCGGATCGTCGCCCATGCAGGGCGCTGACCGGGATCGGCTCTCCCAGACCCAGCCGCACCAATCCGTGGATCTGGGTCTCACGCTCGGCGTCATCGGACTTGTTGGCCACCAGCATCACTGGGACCGCGCTACGACGAAGACCCTTGGCGACGGCGAGGTCGTCGTCGGTGATGCCCGTCTCTGCGTCGACCACCATGACGATCAGGTCGGCGAGTTCGATGGCTCGTTGGGCCTGAGCGCGTACCTTCGCATTCAGTCCTTCGGCGCGGGGTTCCCAACCGCCGGTATCGACTATCCGGAACGCGAGTCCGTTCCACTCGACCTCGTAGCCGCGGCGGTCGCGGGTGACTCCCGGTTGGGGATGTTCGATCGCTTCCCGGCGGCCGATCAGGCGGTTCACGAGCGTGGACTTGCCGACATTGGCTCGGCCCACGATCGCGACTTCAGGCCGGCGCTTGCTCACCTATTCACCTCGGAGATGCCGGCTTCTTCAGCTAGGCGGATCAGTCGAGCCAGGACCTCGGATGCATCCAGTTCGCTGGTATCCAGGATGATCGCATCCGATGCTGGTCGCAGAGGCGAGACCGTACGGTTCGCGTCGCGCTCATCCCGCTCGGCGATCTCGAGCGTGAGGCGCTCGATGTCAGCATCGGGGAGTTCCTGGGCGCGACGGCTCGCTCGGGCTCGCGGCGTTGCGGTCAGGAAGACCTTCAGGGCAGCGTCAGGCGCGACGACCGTGCCTATGTCTCTACCTTCCGCGACACCACCGGTCGCTTCGAGAGCCGATCTCTGTTTCGCGACCAGAACGCTCCTCACCTCGGGGTGGACGCTCACCTTCGAGGCAGCGATCGCGACTTCGCGGGTCCTCAACTCTGGTCCCGGGGGCATCCCATCCAAGAGCACACCGGCTTCGGAGAGGTCAACGCGGAGCGTTTCGGCGGCGCGGCGGGCCGCGCTCGGGTCTTCTGGATCCCTGCCCTGCGCGAGCAGAGCCGAGGCCACCGCGCGGTAGACGGCTCCTGTGTCGAAGTGAGGGATCCTCAGATGTTGCGCCAAGGCGCGGGCGGCCGTGGATTTGCCGGCTCCCGCCGGCCCGTCGATGGCTATGACCATCTTCATCCTCGGTCCCTCATCCTCTCAGGCCCCTCGGCACCCCGACCCTGGCGAGTGTGTCCCAGAAGCCGGGGTCGCTCACCTTGACGCAGCTCGCATCGCGGATCTTCACGGGTTCCTCGCAGGCTAGGGCGAGGACCGCGAAGGCCATGGCCATGCGGTGGTCCCCTGCTGGGTCGAGGGTGCAGCCGCCCTTGGGGACGGGGCCGCCTTCGACCTCGAAGCCGTCGGCGAGGGGCCGGATGGCCACTCCCGCGGCTCTGAGCCCGTCGACCAGGACGCTGATGCGGTCGGATTCCTTGACCCTCAGCTCCCCTGCTCCGGTCACCCGGGTGGTGCCAGGCGCCAGGGAACCGACCACGCCCAGGAGGGGGATCTCGTCGATCGAGCCCGGCATGCTCGAGGCGTCGATCTCGATCGCCCGCAGATCCTCGCGCCGGAAGGCGAGGTTCGAGCGGGGTTCTCCAGAGACCGTCTCCTCCCGGCGACTGGTCACCTGAACGCCCACGGAAGCCAAGACATCGAAGAAGCCGGTGCGCGTCGGGTTGGATGACACCCCTCGCGCAGCGATCTCTCCTCCTACCAGGGCCACAGCGACAGCGAAGAACGATGCCGCAGATGGATCTGCAGGTATGTCGATATCTCGCATCTGTAGCCGAGATGGTTTAACGACACATCCATCTGTCGACAAACTGATATCTGCACCTAGGTGCTTGAGGAGACGCTCGGTGTGGTCCCGCGAAGCAGCGGGCTCGCGCACGGTCGTGCTCCCGTCGGCGCTTAGCCCCGCAAGCAGCAGTGCGCTCTTCACCTGTGCACTGGCGACGGGCAGGGTGAAGGCCCCGCCGGTCAGCGAGGAGCCCTCGATCTGGATCGGAGCTGTTCCGGAAGAGGGCAGCGTGATCCTCGCCCCCATGGCGGAGAGCGGATCCACGACTCGCTTCATCGGTCGCTGACTGAGGGAGTCATCCCCGACGAGAACGAATCGACCGGGCCGACCAGCCAGGATCCCGGCCAGAAGTCGCATGGTCGTTCCAGAGTTTCCGCAGCTGACTAGCAGTTCTTCGCTATACTCATCCAGATTATGGGTGAGTAGAGGTGCTCGACCCTCTAAGTAACCTTCTACTGGAACCTCAGACTGCCGATCTGCGAGTTCGATCCGACCCCCGAGGAGCCGCACCGCCGCCACCGAAGAAGCGACATCCGCACTCGCAGACAGGTTAGAGACCCTAGCTCTGCCTTCCCCCAGCAGACTGAAGAGTACGGCCCTATGAGATATCGACTTATCGCCAGGTAGATCTACCTCTCCAGAGACCTCTCGACATGGAAACACGACCACAGAGTCATCTGCAGTCGAGAAGTCGATACATCTCTGAGTCATTAAGTCCCTTTAGCTGGAGAACGAGAAGGAGATTCATCGTCGTGTATAGATGTCGAAACCTCGAGTTGGAGGTCTGACAACCTGTCGACACATCGCTGGATATCCACATCGTCGGCAAGCCAGATGCTCAAGATCCCGTGCCCGCCTTCGGCGGCGTGATGGATGCCCAGATCCTCGATGTTTACGCCCAGTCTCCCCATCGCTGTGGTCACATCGGCCAGCACGCCGGGGCGGTCTGGGATGTCGATCCGGACCTCGATCAGCCCGGTCGTCTCGCGCTTCAATGGGATCCGATCCCGGGCCTCGCGGGCCTGCTGGAAGAAAGAGAGCAACTCCCCTCCCCTGTCGATCGAATCGGCCACGGTCTCGAGTTCGGCCGCGAAGGCCCGCAGCCGGTCGGTTATGGCAGGCCCATTCTCTAGGCAGATGTCCGCCCACATCTCGGGACTGCTAGAGGCGATCCGGGTCATGTCCTTGAAGCCACCGGCTGCCAGAGCCAAGATCGCCTCTCGGTCCTGCCCCTCCGCGGCCGCCATCCTCATCAGGGTGCTTGCCAACAGTTGCGGAAGATGGCTGACGGTGCCCATCAGCCGGTCGTGCGACCCGGGATCGAGCGCGATCGATCTGGCTCCCAGGGCTGACACGAGGCGAAGGACCTGCTGATAGGCGTCGGGGCGCGTTCGGTCGGTCGGGGTCAGGATCCACCAGGCGCCCTCGAACAGATCGGGGCGGGCAGACTCGATCCCGTGTTTCTCGCTGCCAGCCATCGGATGTCCCCCGATGACCATCTGATCGGCGGGAAGGACACGAGCAGCAGCCTCTACGAATCCCGACTTGGTGCTGCCGGTGTCGGTGACGACGGTGTCGGCACCCAGGTGAGGGCCCAGTCCTCCAAGCACGCCTTCGAGGGCTCGCACAGGTACCGACACCACCACCAGATCGCAGGTCGCGGAATCAGAGAGCTCGCCTACCTCGTGCGCCGCGCCGCGTTCGACGGCTAGTTCGGCTACAGGGGTTTCGGCGTCGCAGGCCAAGATGTGCGCGTCTGGCCAAGCTCTGCGTAGCCCGAGGCCGATGGACCCTCCGATCAGGCCGGTCCCGACCAGCAGGACCCTCTGGCCGCTCATCTGGGCAGGTCCGTCCTCAAGGGTTGGGCTCCCTCTAGGTAGACATGCCGCAACCGGTCCGGGGTCAGATCGGTCACCGCGTGCATCATGACGCGGATGCATCTAGGAACGGCCCCCTCGATGTCTAGCTCCCGGGCGCACAGGAGGGGCACCTCGTTCAATCCGATCGCTCGGGCGGCGGCGGCGGGGAACTCCGAGGAGATGTCCCCGGTCGCTGTGAAGAAGATGCTGATCAGGTCGTCAGCGGTCAGGCCGTTACGGTCCAGCATCACCTGGACGAGTGTCCCGGTGCGCTCGATGACCTGGTCGCGCGTGTCGGCGTCCAGGGTCGTTGCGCCCCTCAGGGCACGGATCGTAGGTGGCACGACCTCGATGATAAAGGCGTCAGAGGCCGACGCTTCGCAGTAACGAACCGATCTCGGTCGGATTCAGGTATCTGCTCCTGCCCGAAGGCAGATCGCCCAACCTGATCGGACCGAACCTCGTCCGCCCCAGATGCCTAACGGGATGGCCGATCGCGTCGAGCATCCGCCGGACCTCGCGGTTGCGGCCTTCGGTGAGCGTGAGCTCTAGGTGTGCACGGCCGGGTTGCTGGTCCACCAGCGTCACCCGCTTCACTCGAGCAGGGCCGTCGTCCAGCTCGATCCCTGCCCTCAACGCCCGCAGGCTGTCACGATCGGGGACGCCCTCGACCTCTGCGAGGTAGACCCGCTCGACCTCGAAACGCGGATGCGTCAGACGGTGAGCCAGGTCTCCGTCGGTGGTGGCTAGCAGCAATCCGGTCGTCTCGAGATCCAGCCGCCCAACCGCTCTCAGCCCAGGTACCGCGGGCAGCATCTCCATGACCGTCGGTCGGCCAAGCTCGTCGTCGGCTGTGGTCACGACGCCGCGAGGCTTGTTGAGGGCGATCACGACTCGCTCTGCGTCGACGGATATCCGTTCGCCGTCCACCTCGATCGCATCTACCGAAGGATCGACCCTCGTGCCAAGTACGGTCACCGTCTCCCCGTTGACCTTCACCCTGCCGGCGGTGATCAGGTCCTCGCTCGCGCGACGGCTGGCGACACCCGCTTGCGATAGGACCTTCTGAAGCCGGACGCCTCGCTCTGTGCTCACGGTTCGAGGTCGTCAGCCAGGGCTGGTTCGGGCATAAGAGGCCCGATGTCTGGAAGTTCTCCGAGTCCGTTCAGACCCATCCTCTCCAGGAAGAGGGTCGTCGTCCCATAGAGCGTCGCCTGACCCGGTCCGTCGTCCTGTCCGACCTCTCGGATCAATCCGCGAGAGACGAGCGTGTGCACGGCCGAATCCGGATCGACACCTCGGATCGACGCGATCTGGCCTCGTGTCACGGGCTGCTTGTAAGCGACGACGGCCAAGGTTTCCAGTGCTGCCTGGGTGAGTCGTGGCTGTGCTACGGCGATGACGAAGCGTTCGACGAAGGCAGCCTCTGAAGGGTTCGTGGCAAGGCGCCACCCGCCGGCCACCTCCCTCAGCACGATGCCGCGCCCTTGGAATGCGTCCTGCATCTCGCGCAGTGTGGCTTCGATCACTGCGAGCGGAGTCTCGGTCACCTGCGCGAGCCGGGTCGCTGGCAACGGTTCTGCCGCGACGAAGAGGATCGCTTCGAGGGTGCGGGCTAGGTCGGTCATGACTGTGAACCTTCGCGCTTGCGGATCTCGATATCTCCCAACAGTTCAGCCTGTTCGACCGTGACGGTACCGGCCTTTATGAGTTCGAGCATGGCGAGGAAGTGCACGACGACCTCCATGCGATCCTCTCCCGCGACCTCTCGGAACCGGACGACCTCCTTGGAGCTGAGCGCGGTCTCGACGCGGGCGATCGCTTCCTCGATCGTGATGCCTATGGGGGTCAGATGCGACAGGTCCAGTGTCGGTTCGACCCGAGGCGTCAGCACCTCGACGGCGATGCGTGCGAACCGTTCGAGGCTGACGCGAGCCAAGATGTCAGGGCACAGGTGCTGGAACTCTTCGGTCGGACCGACGGCTCTGCCTATGAATCCGGCGTTCTCGTCCAGATGCTGTCGGAACCAGCCCGACACATCCTTGAAGCCTCGGTACTGCAGCAGTCGTGCTATCAGCAGGTCGCGGTCGGATAGCGCGAACGCGTCGTCATCCTCGACGATCGAGCCCGGCAGCAGCCGCCCGCTCTTGATCTCGAGGAGGCTTGCTGCGACCAACAGGAACTCGGTTGCGACCTCTAGGTCGAGCTCCTTCATCTCGGTGAGGACGCTCAGATAGTCCTCTGTGAGTTGAGAGATCGAGATCTCGAAGATGTCGACCTCGTGTTTGCTGATGAGATGCAGGAGCAGGTCGAAGGGGCCTTCGAAGGCTGGGACCTGGACCTGATAAGTCACGCCCTCAGCCTAGGCGAGCCTCTCCGCCGGAACCGCCGCCAGGGGCTCGCGGAGGCGGTCAGCCACGAACTGCGGATGCCGCCGACCGCGGGCATGCGAGATACCGCCAGGGGCTTGCGGGATACCGCCACCACGAGTCACGACGGTGGTCAGAGCTGAAGGACGCTCGCCAGCAGGTCGGTGACGGTGCGCACGGCTCCGGGGAAGATCAGGAATATCCCGACGACGAACAGACCTTCGTAGACGCGCAGCTCCTCCATCTTCATCGCCGCCTGCGGACTCAGCGCGGTCGCCAAGAGCCGACCACCATCCCGCCCCGGCAGGGGCAGGAGCTCGATCGCGGATAGGTACAGGAAGGTGATCGTCGCGAACTGGAGCACCGTTCGGATCGCTCCAGGAGACAGCGAGTTCGCCAGGTGGCCAACGAGTGCAGCAAGGGCCAGGGTGAAGGCTGGTCCGACGAGCGGGATCCAACGCCGCGGCCCTCTACGAGATTGGTAAGAGGGAGCCAGGGCATGCGGCTTGCCGTAGGCGAACCAGAAGGGCATCGGGGTGCCCAGCAGGACCAGGACGCTGAAACCGATGCCGAGCACCCAGGTTCCGAACGGATCCGCATGTTGCCTGAGATCCAAGGTCACCCGGCGTTGGAAGCGAGGAGCTTGATCGCCCTGTGAGGCTGCAGCCAGGTGCGTCAGGAACTCGTGTCCCGTGACGCCTATGAGGAACGCTGCGGCGACGCCGAGCGCTGCGAAGGGATCCACGCTCAGATCTCGCCCAGTAGGCGCTGTGCAAGCGCTGAACGGTCGTTGCGGGACTCGAGGTCGCTGAGGGCTAGCGATACGGCCTCTCGCACCAGTCTGCCCCTATCGGCGCTGACGCCGAGCTCTCGAAGCGCGAGTCGTGCACGCTCTAGCGCCAAGAGCTCATCCTCGGTGCAGTAGAAGGTGATCTTCTCCTCGTGGCGTTGACGGCCGCTCGCCCGTCTGGGCGCCCCGATCCGGGTCTTCGAAGAGCGGGATGTCTGTGGACTCTGGGGTCGATGGACCGGAGCTTCTTGCGTCGGCGTCATCGTCGCCTGGGAGGGAGACGGGGTCGGGTCCGGTATCCTGGTCGGACGGAACAGCTCGTCCGCTCCCGGCAAGCTCGCGCGTTTCATCGTTGACAAGACCCATGACCTCCTCGGCTAGGCGGCGATAGGCCGCTGCGCCCTTAGATGTTCCTGCATATCCGAGTATCGACTGACCGGTGACTGGCGCCTCGGCGAAACGCACCGTCCGGGGGATCTGAGTTGAGAAGACCTTCGCACCGAAAACCTCGTGGACCCGCTCCAGCACCTCGCGGGTGTGCAGCGTGCGATTGTCGACCATCGTTGGGATGACGCCTCTGATCTCCAAGGCAGGATTCAGCCGCTGCCGGACCTTCTCGATGGTGTCGACCAACAGCGCCATGCCACGCAGAGCGAAGTACTCGCATTCGAGCGGGATGATGACCTCGTCGGCGGCGGTGAGCGCGTTGACGGTCAAGAGTCCAAGCGAGGGCGGGCAATCGATCAGCACCAGATCCACGAGATCGCGTGCAGGTTCGAGTACCCGTTTGAGTGCCTGCTCCCTGGCGACCTCGTTGACCAGGACCACCTCGGCGGCTGAAAGGTCGATGTTGGCGGGGAGGATCCAGCAGTTCTCGATCGAGGTTCCTTGCGCGACCTCACGGAAGGTACTGGCCGGATCGCACAGCAGGTCGTAGATCGTCTTCGGCAGTTCCATGGCGTTGACCCCGACCCCCACCGAGGCGGCCCCCTGGGGATCCAGATCGACGATCAGGACCCGATGTCCCGCTTCTGCGAGAGCGGCAGCGAGGCTTATCGTCGTCGTGGTCTTGCCGACCCCGCCCTTCTGATTCGCCATCGCGATGATGCGCGCCACGCCTACCCCCTCTGCTCGAATGTCGACTTAGCGACCTGAGGCGGCGAGGCTACCGTCCCAGGGACGGCTACGACAAGGGGCGATCCTTCTTCGTCTTGCAGTCGACGCACAAGACCACATACGGGAGAGCCTCTAGGCGCTCCGAAGGGATCTCGGCGCCGCAGCTGGCGCAGGTCCCGTAGGTGCCTTCCGCGACACGCCCAAGCGCCTGCTCTACCGCGGCCAGCTGGTCACGGAGTCGCTCCACGACCGCGAGGATCTTGTCTCGTTCGGCGGTCGTCTGGGCGGCATCGGCAAAACCCCCCTCGTTTCCGGACTCGTCCATCGAGTCATCGTCGGGGTTCGCGCCGCGTTCCACCAACTGCTCCCGCAGTTCGGCGCGCAGCTCCTCGAGTTCCTTCTTCGTGGCGTCCAGATCCACCTATCGGGCTCCTCTTCCTTGCTCTCCCCCGGCATGTCGTGCTCGGGGATGGGCGGCATCGTAGACGCCCCGCATGCTCTCGCGGCTCACAAGGGTATACACCTGGGTGGTCGAGATGCTCGCATGACCGAGGAGTTCCTGGACGGTCCGCACATCCGCTCCCCCATCGAGCAGATGCGTAGCGAAGGAGTGGCGGAGCGTGTGCGGGCTGGCATCCAGACCGGCTCGCCGAGCAGCAGCCTTGACGACGAGCCAACACCCCTGCCGGCTCATGCGCTGGCCGCGCCGGTTCAATATGAGTGCGCGCGGCGAACGGCCCCTCTTTGGCATCAGCAGAGGGCGACCCTCGCGCAGGTAGGTTTCAACCACCTGGCACGCGAGGCGGCCGAGCGGGACCATGCGCTCCTTGGACCCCTTCCCCAGGGCCCTCATCGCTCGGTCGTCTAGGTCGATGTCATCGACATCGAGTGCGACCAGCTCGCTTATCCGAAGCCCTCCCGAATACAGCAATTCCAGTATGGCGTGATCGCGGCTGGCGCTTGGAGATGCGTCTGGGATCGTCGAGATCATCGCCTCCACGGCCTCACGGCCGATCGCCTTCGGCAGATGCCTGGGAGCCTTGGAGGATCCAAGCAGCGAAGCGGGATCCTCAGCGGTGAGGCCACTCCTGGCTGCGAACCGGTGAAAGCCGCGCACCGCGGCACGCATCCGGACGATGCTCGAAGCAGAGTATCGGCGGCCGACCGCCGAACCGTCCCTCAAGCCGGCCAGGAAGGCTTCGATGGTTCCGGTCGTGACCCCCGAGAGGTCGATGTCTCGCGACAGCAGGAAGCGTTGGTACCGCTGCAGGTCTCGGGCGTAGGCATCTCGGGTCGTCCTGCTCGCGCCCCGGCCGACGACGAGATCATCCAAGAACCGGTCTATGACCGCCGCGATCTCACCCATCGAGAACGGCCCCGAGTTCCTTGGCCTCGAGATCGTGGGCTTCGGCCACCGGCGCGGAAGTGATCGCTCCGCCACAGGTGTTCACGCCAGGAGCGAAACCCGGATCCGAGTCGATCGTGGCACGCAATCCGCTATCGGCTAAGCGAAGCAGGTACGGCAAGGTGGCGTTGGTGAGCGCGTAGGTGGAGGTGTGCGGAACGGCACCTGGCATGTTGCCCACGCAGTAGTGGACCACACCTTCCTCGATGTAGGTCGGTTCGATGTGGGTCGTAACACGGCTGGTCTCGAAGCAGCCACCCTGATCGATCGATATGTCCACGAGCACCGATCCCGGACGCATCGTTGCGAGCATCTCTCGTGAGATGAGTTTCGGTGCGCGCGCACCGGTGACCAGAACCGCACCGATCACCACATCGGCCTCGCGCACCTGTTCTTCGATGACCAGACCGGCGCTGGCCAGCGTGAGGATCCTGCCCTTGTGGATGTGGTCGACATAGCGGAGGCGATCCACATCCTTGTCCAGCAGCACGACCTCAGCCTCCATGCCTTGCGCGATCCATGCGGCGTTGGCGCCGGCCATGCCGGCTCCTATGACCAGCACTCGAGCCGGTTTCACCCCGCTGACCCCTCCCATCAGCACGCCGCTGCCGCCGTGCGCGCGCTCTAGGTGGTTAGCGGCGACATGTGGGGCCATGCGGCCGGCGATCTCGCTCATGGGCGTGAGCAGCGGCAAGCGTCCGGCGGCGTCTTCGACCGTCTCGTATGCGATCGAGGTGACGCCGGACTCGGCGAGGCGGATGGTCAACTCGCGGTGTGCGGCGAGATGCAGGTAGGTGAACAGCATCAGGTCTTCACGCAGATGGGCGAACTCGCTGGCGAGGGGCTCTTTGACCTTGACGATCATGTCGGCCTCGCCCCAGACGCTCGCTGCGTCCGGCCGGATGACCGCGCCGGCACGCTGGAAGAGTTCGTCGGGCAGGGAAGATCCGTCGCCTGCGGTCGTTTCGATCAGCACCGTGTGGCCGTGCGCAACCAGTTCTCTGACCCCTACGGGTGTGATGGCGACCCGATACTCGGCCTCCATCACCTCGCGTGGCACTCCGATGATCACCGCAACTCCTCCCGGCGGGTCGTGGACGAACCGAGCCTAGCGTTGGGGTGCGACCAGTCGGCCCGTCCGAGCCCGGGCATGCTCCAGGGCCGCCCCGATCAGCTCGCGGAACAACGGCTGCGGACGGGTCGGTCTGCTCGTGAACTCAGGATGGAACTGGGTCGCCAGGAAGAAGGGATGACCCGGCAGTTCGATGATCTCTGCCAGACGCTGATCCACCGTCGTCCCAGAGAACACCAGCCCGGCATCCTCGATCTGCTTGCGATACCGGTTGTTGACCTCGTACCGGTGACGGTGCCGCTCCAGGACGATCTCCTCGCCGTAGGCCTGATGGGCACGGCTACCGTCGACCAGTTTGGTGACCCAGAGTCCAAGCCTCATCGTTCCGCCCTTGTCGAGCACATCTCGCTGGTCGTGCATCAGGTCGATCACCGGATGCGGCGTGGAAGGATCGAACTCGCTGGAGTGTGCACCTTCCAGACCCACGACATGACGCGCGAACTCGATCACCGCGCATTGGAGCCCGAGGCATAGACCTAGGAACGGGACGCCGTTCTCGCGCGCATACCGGATCGCCGCGACCTTGCCTTCGACCCCTCGTATCCCGAAGCCTCCAGGGACCACGATCGCATCGACCCCGGTGAGTGGCTCGGTCGAGTCGACCATGTCGTCTGCTGAGACCCAGACGATGTCGAGGTCGGCGCCCTTGGCGAAGGCCCCGTGTTTCAGAGCTTCGACGACGCTCAGGTAGGAGTCTGCGAGTGTCACATACTTGCCGACGATCGCGACCTTGATCGGCTCATCGGCTGAATCCACACGCTCCACGAGTGCCTGCCAATCGGCAAGATCGGGTTCCGGCGCTTGGACACCCAGCCGCTTCAACACATACGAATCGAGTCCCTCGTCCCTCAGCACGAACGGGATCTGGTAGATGTTCGGCGCATCCACCGCATTGACGACGCCTTCGACCTCGACATCACAGAAGTCGCTGATCTTCCTCTTCAAGCCAGGAGACAGCGGCCGGTCGCTGCGGCACACGATCGCGTCAGGCTGGATACCTATGCTGCGTAGCGATGCCACCGAATGTTGGGTCGGCTTGGTCTTCAACTCGCCGGTCGGCCCGATATGAGGCACCAGCGAAACATGCAGGTAGAAGACGTTGTCGCGGCCGACATCGAGCCTCATCTGCCTGATCGCTTCGAGGTAGGGAAGGCTCTCGATATCGCCGACGGTGCCGCCCACTTCGCTGATCACGATGTCGACCTCGTCGGTAGCCAGACGCTTGATCCGGCCCTTGATCTCGTCGGTCACATGCGGGATCACCTGCACGGTCGCTCCTAGGAACTCGCCGCGACGCTCGCGGGCGATGATCGTCTGATACACCAGTCCGGTCGTGACGCTGGACTCGCGAGACAGGTTCTCGTCGATGAAACGCTCGTAGTGCCCAAGATCGAGGTCGGTCTCGCCGCCATCGTGGGTGACGAAGACCTCTCCATGTTGGAAGGGGTTCATCGTGCCTGGATCCACATTCAGGTACGGATCCAGCTTCTGCATGACGACGCGCAATCCGCGCGCTTTCAGGAGTCTTCCGAGCGAGGCACCGGTGAGTCCCTTTCCGAGGCTAGAAGTGACGCCACCGGTTACGAAGATGAACTTGGCCAAGGGGACTCCCGTCGGTTGTTGCCTGACGGGCCTTCACCTTAGCAGCATGCGCTCACTGCGCTGGCGGCGGGGGTAGGTCGGTCCGTCGACCGAGCCGATCCCATGCTGCGAGGAATCCGACTCGATCGATCAGGTTGGATATCCCAGGCTTCACGGCGAGGAGGTTCAGCAGAGCTGCGACCAACAGCAGGATCAGGAGACCCGTCGAGCCTTCCGGGATCTGGCGGGAGGCAGCCAAGCCGAGCATGCCGCCCAGGGCATAGGCACCCGTGTCTCCCAGGATGATCCGCTCGGCGCGTTCAGCGCTGACGGTGGCGGCCATCGCGATCAAGATGAGGAGCGCGGCTCCGGTTCCTGACCAACCTGCGAACAGCAGCGGGATGCACGCGATCGCGATGGCTTTGGTCATCCGAAGGGGTCGGAGATCGAACCCGTTGAAGGCGTTGATGATGAGGGCTACGGTGATTGCGCGGATCACTTGCTCGTCGATCCCAGATACCGAGCCTGGGGGGGTGAACCACAGAGCGAGAGCTACGGCTCCGATCATCTTGACCACACCTGCGGTCGGTTGAAGCTTCCTCAGGGCTTCCAGGTGCGCCGACCAGCCTCTCTGCCCAGGTTCGCCCGCCACATCGTCATACAGGCCGAAGACGCCGAAGAGCGCACCGGGGGATGCCACCAGGATCCCCGAGCTGAGGTCGAGCCACAACCGTCCGGTTGAAGGGTCTGTGCTTCGCAGCGCCAGGAGGATGCCGGCACCGACCGTCACGCCGAACACGATCGCGAACCCGCCAGCCGTCGTCACGGGCAGGCCTCTGTGGTTGGTGACCGGCAGCGGCTGGCGCCGCGCCATCCCCGACAGGCTCCAGAAGGTGGCCACGAAGACAACCCCCAGGGCGACTGTCGGAGCAAGGATGCCCATCAGCGGGTGGGTCGAGGCGAAGGGATCGGTGGTTTCGTCGGAGGCGGCGGAAGCCCGCCAGGAGGTTGGCGGCTGCTGGTCGGTAGCGCGCCTTCGGTTCCCGGACGCACCCCATAGTGGTGGACGGCTCCCTCACGGACCAGCGAACGGGTCGCGGCGGCCAACGCGACGCTTCCGAGAGTCGTTGCGGCATGGTCCACCGTGGATATGCCGTTCCGGAGCGCATCGTTGTCCAAGACTCGGGTCGCCATGCTTGGCTCCTGTGCGAGAGGCTCGGCCAACACGGTCTTGGCGCCAGCTTCGAGCGCGGCACTCAGCATGGCCGGCAGGAGCGTCCCGGCCAGCCGCTCGTTCTCGAGCGTCGCGTCCCAGAGGATGATCACCACCTGGGGTCTGGCCCTGGCTGGTCCTCTCTCTGCGACCTCGATCATGTCGGCGTCGACCAACGCGCCGCTGGTCCACCGGTCCAGCAGGGACGGTCCGAAGGTGCCGCCGACCACGCGCCCTGCCGAAGCCAAGAGTTCGTCCCCGCGTTCATCGCCAGCTTCGATAGCCAGAGCGAGCTGTTGAGCCGACGTCTCGTCGGGGATCAGGATCCGGGCCTTCAGGCGGAGTTCTCCAGAGATGGTCGCGCCCGCGATGCGCAGACCGTCTCGCACGGCGACGCGCGTGTCGTCTGGCACGAAGGGAGGAACCACCAGGGCCACATCGACACCGTTCAGGGTTCCGCGCATCGAGGGAAGCAGCAACTCATCGCCGTAGGTCTTCCAGAGGGCGACCTCTGCCCGCAGCACATCGGCTTCCTGCCGCAGTTCCTCCTTGATCGCGGCATCGATGTTGCGCTGTCGCTGCAGGCCCTTGATGAGCTGCTGATCGACGACGGTGCTGCCGGCGATTATCCCGACCGCAAGGGCAAGGAAGACAGCCATGAGCGAGACGATGTGGTAGCGGAAAGAGATCAACCGAAGACGCTCCTGAAGGCTTCGACCATCAGGTCGAGGGTTTGTCGGACGAACAATCGGGGCCCGGGGAAGATCATGGCGGCGGTCACCATCGCTGCCGACGCCGTGACGACGAACGCGATCAGGTCGCGGGACCTGACGCTAGATCTATAGAGACGGTTGACGCCCTTCGCGTCGACCAGCTTCGGTCCGACCTTCAATCGCACGACGAATGTCGACGCCATCCCGGCTCGGCCCTTGTCCAGGAACTCGACCAGATTGTCGTGTGCGCCCACGGCCACCAGCAGGTTGGCGCCCTTCTCGTAAGCCAACAGCAAGGCGAGATCCTCGCTGGTCCCGATGCTCGGGAAAACGACGGCTTGTAGCCCGAGGGCGTGGATGCGGTCGAGGCCGGGGGCGCGGCCATCGGGATACGCGTGGACGATCAGCTCGGCTCCGCATGTGAGGGCTTCCGACGAGACCGAATCCATATCGCCGACGATGATGTCGGGTCTGTAACCCAGGTCGAGCAGCGCGTCAGCGGCTCCGTCGACAGCCACCATCACAGGACGCTGCTCGCGTAGGTACGGGCGAAGCGTCTGTAGATCGGCCCTGTGCTCGTTGCCGCGGACCACGATCACCGCGTCCCGGCCCTCGATCTGGGTGCGTATCTCGGGCACTCCGGTGCCCTCGAGTATGAGGTCGCGTTCCCTCTCCAGATAGTCAGCGGTGTTGCGGACGAACCTCTCGAGGGTGTCGCCCAGGTTGCGGTAAGCGACCTTCATCGCAGCCGCGAGCGCCTCGCCCCGAAGGATCGTCCCCGTGGCGACGGTGACGCCGCCCCGCTCGACGGTTCCATCCTCTGCTATCGAGACCTCGTCCCCGTCCTTGAGGGTTGCGAGGATCTCCGGGCCGACATCGACCAGAGGGATGCCGGCCCTCTCGAGCACCATCGGGCCCGCGTTCGGGTAGGTGCCAGAGACCGAGGCCCGCGCGTTCAAGACCGCGGCGACCGACCTCTGCACCAATCCCTCGGCTGCGGCTTGATCGAGGTCCTCGTGGTCTATCACCGCGATCTCTCCGGATCGGATCCGGTGCAGCAGGTTCTTGGTCCGTCGATCGATGCGCGCCGTACCCGACGCGAGGGTCGTCCTCCTGCGGAAGCGCCTCATCCACGAACCCCGAACTTGTCCCGGATCCGATCCCAGAAGTCCGGTCCGTCAAGCGTCGCGAGCAACGCCTTGCGCTCCGATGTCCGGACCTCGATCTGGGAACCTGCCTGGACCTCTGCGGCGGGGCCTCCATCGATCGAATACAAGGCGCCTTCGCCGTCAGGATCAACAGAAAGCGTCACCTTACGGCTGGCCTCTACCACGATGCTGCGATCGAAGAGTCCATGCGGGCTGACCGGCGTGATGACCAGACAGCCGACCGACGGATCGACCAGAGGGCCACCCGCAGAGAAGGAGTATGCGGTCGAGCCCGTAGGTGTCGACACGATGACCCCATCGGTGTTCCAACCGATGAACGGCTCATCATCGACGCTCAGATCGAGTCGAACGGCGCGTCCCGGTTGGGGCTTCTCGACGATGATGTCGTTCAACGCGAGATCCATACCTGTCGGATGTTCGACCGCCAAGAGCGCTCGCTCGGAGATGACCAGCCGGGTCTGGACAGCTTCCAGCAGCGCCTTGGGTTCGTGTTCGGCTGCGACGGTTAGGAAGCCGAGGCGCCCATAGTTGATCCCGAGGATAGGGATCGAGCCGCCGGTTCCTCGGAAGGCGCGAAGGAGCGTCCCGTCGCCTCCCAGAGAGACGATCAGGTCGAGATCGGCCGGCAACTCTTCCACCGTCTGCGCTCCCACCAGTGCGGCTTCGGCGTCCATGGCGACGACCTCGAAGCCTTCGTTCTTGGCAGCTTCTGCGAGCGCTCGAGCGGCTTCGACCGCCGAGGCGCGCCCGCCATGGACGACCAGGCCCAACCGCTTCATGCTGGCTCCTCGAAGAGTTGCGCGATGGAGCGCTCAGGATCCAGATCGCTCATCTGCCTTCGAAGCCAGACCAGGAACTCTCGGTTGCCCTTCGGTCCGGTCAGCGGCGACTCGATCACGCCGTGCAGATGCCAGTCGTGCTCCAGGTACGCCTCCACGGTCGACAGGACCGCGTGGCGGTGCGCGCTTGGCTCACGAACCACCCCGCCCCTCGGGACCATGTCTCGGGGAAGTTCGAACTGGGGCTTGACGAGCAGGATCGCTTCGCCCCTGACCGGATCCACCAGCGGCGACAACACCGGCGCGAGGCGTCCCAGCCCGATGAAGGAGAGGTCTGCGCACAGAAGATCGACGGGAGCTTCCAGATCTTCGAGGGTGCAGTGCCTGATGTTGGTTCGCTCCCGAAGGTCGACCCGAGGGTCGTTGCGGAGTCCCCAATCGAACTGACCGTAAGCCACATCGACCGCCACCACCTCTGCGGCCCCGTGATGGAGGAGGCAATCGGTGAAGCCTCCGGTCGCGCATCCTGCATCGAGTGCGCGACAGCCTTCGACGGAGATCGGAAAGGCCACGAGGGCACCTTCCAACTTGTCGCCTCCGCGGGAAACGAAGCGCCGCTGTGGCGCGGACACGCTCACTCTCCGTCGTCGTCAGCGTCGAGCCGGGCACGCAAGTCGCGCTCGAGTTCCTCGAGCATCTCGATACGAGCCTCTGGCTCGGCGGCGTCCATATGCTCAAGCGTCCGTCGGACCTGGTCGTCCATAGCCGCTGATGATAGGCGGACGGTGGCATCGCGGCCGTGAGCCCGGCAGGAGGGGATCACCAGACTGCGTTGCTACGCTGACCCTCCCGTGGCTGACGCAGCGACCGTGGAGGCGGCGATCACCACCCTCGCGGAACGGCTGAACTCAGCCGAGGTCCCCGAGGGGACGATCCCTGACCGGACCCTTCTGTGCATACTCCCTGACCTCTCGCAGGCATTCAGGGCTCAGCTCTCGGGCGGCAGGCTGGTCGGTCTCAGCCGTGCGAACGACAAGGACGCCGCAGATGTGCGTCTGACCGCCAAGAGCGATGATCTTGTCGCTCTGATCGAGGGTCGCATGAATGTCGCCACCGCATTCCTGCTTGGCCGCGTGCGTGTCGACGCGGCGCCGAGCGACCTCATGCTGCTCCGGAAGTTGTTCTGACCGATGATCCCGATAGCTGATTCGAATCCCACCAGTCGCCGGTCGATCATCGTCCCCTTGATCGTGGCAGCTGATGTGCTGATCTTCCTGTTCGTTCAGCCCACCTTCCGAGGCGACCCCGATATCCCCAAGGATGCTCAGCCGATCGTCTTCGCGATCTGCAACGCCGCCATACCCGACGAGATCTCATCCCAGCGGCCCCTATCTGAGGCGGCCGCTTCCGAACTCGACCAGTTCGGACGGGTCGCTTCGCAGGTCCAGCAGCAGGAGTGCCCCGACAAGAGCATCTGGATGTCGGTGTTGGCCGCCATGTTCTTCCATGGCGGCTTCCTGCATCTGGCAGGGAACATGCTGTTCCTTTGGGTGTTCGGCAACAACATCGAGGATCGCATGGGTTGGCTCGGCTTCATCATCTTCTATCTCCTCGCCGGAGCCATCGCCACCGGTGCTCAGGTGCTCGCCGGCCCCGGCGATACGACTCCCATGATCGGCGCATCGGGGGCCATCGCCGGCGTGCTCGGTGCCTATCTGCTGCTGTATCCGCACGCTCGAGTCAAGACGCTCATCATGTTCTTCATCATCACGATCGTGGAGATCCCTGCAGCGGTGGTCCTGCTGGCATGGTTCGGTCTTCAACTCCTGCAGGGTGTTGGACCGGGCGGACTCGGAGATGTGGGCGTCGCCTATTGGGCGCACATCGGTGGTTTCCTGGCGGGTATGGCGCTGGTCAGGATCTTCGTCCGCCGGCCGCGCCTCAGCGCAGGGCCAACGCCATGGTCGGCGCTGTGATCGGACACTCCCTAGAGATCTGAGGGTGTTCTGCGACCTGTTCAGGCAGCCGATCGCGCGGGATCTCGTTGAACCCCAGACCTGCGAAGAACCCGTCTGCTGATTCGGTAGCGATGAACACCTCAGAGAGTCCGGTGCGAGCGGCCAACCTCAAGGCCCCCGCGACCGCCAGCGTGCCACAGCCCTTACCCGCGTAACCTTCGGCTACCGCAACCGATCTCAAGACCCCCCGAGAGTCACTGACGGGATCCACCGATGCGGTCGCCAGGACCCGGCCACGCTCGGCTTCGACGACCACGGTCTTGCCCAAGCGCTCGCGGGCTCCTCCGCTGCGCAGCCCGGCGCGGTGAAGCAAGCTCGCGATCGGGGTGAGATCTCCTCCGCTGGCCGGCCGAACCTGGCCGTGCGGCAGATCCTCGAGTAGGTCGCCAGGATGCCGCAGCAGGAACTCCGGCCAGGCGTCCGCCACCGCCAGGCTCGCCAGCGTCGTCACCCCGGTCAGCACGAGCGCCGCGCTCCATCCGGCGGCATGTGCTGCGGCGACATCGGTGGTCACCTGATCTCCTACAGCCAACGCCGGGGTTCCTCCGAGGATCGTCTCGGCGAGCCGGAAGATCCTCGGATCCGGCTTGCCCGCGATCATCGGCGAAGCTCCCGTAGCGGTAACGACCGCCGCCAGGATCGATCCGGTGCCCGGCCACAGATCGTCGTCCACCGGCAGATGCGGGTCTGCGTTGGAGGCGATCAGGTACGCGCCGTTCCTCACAGCGTGGACGGCCGCTCTCAACCGGTCGTAGGACAGCTTCTGGTCGAGGCCGACCAAGACGACGCTCGCGTCGCCCGCGCGTTTGAGGTCCGCTACCTGCATGCCCGAGCGCATCGCGGCCTTCTCGAGGCCGGGGCCGCCTAGGACGAACGCCAACCGTCCTCGCGCGCCAGGCACTCGCTCCTCGATCAAGGAGACCACCGCATCTGAGCTCGTGACGACCTGCTTGCTGTCAGCGGTCACACCGAAGCTCTGCAGGCGTTCGGTCACCTCATCGGAATCGCTCGAAGAGTTGTTGGTCACGAACGCCAAGGATTTGCCCGCCGATCGCAACGCCTCGAGTGTCTCGGGCGCGGTCGGGATGGGAGTCTGGCCACGCCAGACGACGCCATCGAGGTCGATGGCGAAGCGGCTGAAGGCTTGAGCGATGATCATCGGCTGACGCGGCTGGTCGGCGGCGATGCTATACACGCGGTCATGCCACGCCTCGAACCCTTCGCTGGGCTCCGCTTCTCCCCCGATGCTGGGAGCCTCGAAGATCTCATCGCTCCTCCCTATGATGTCGTGCCACCGAGCCTCCGCTCGAGCCTCGCGAAGACCCCTCACAACACGGTTCACCTGACCCTTCCGGAAGGCGAGACCAGGTACCGGGACGCGGCCGAGACCCTGCGGGCCTGGATCTCCGAAGGGATGCTCGAAGCGACCGAACCTGCGCTCTACCTCTACGAGCAGACCTCCGATGTCGCCGGAGAGCGCGTCACGGTGAGGGGTCTTCTCGCAGCCGTCGCCGTGGATGATGTCCTGCCCCACGAACGCGTCTACGAGAAGATCGTCGATGACCGCTTCTCGCTCCTGCAAGCGACCGACACCGAACTCGAGCCGATAGTCGCCATCTATGACGGTTCCGAAGGTGGGACGCGGACCCTCTTGGAGGATGTGGCCGCGGGCGAGCCCACCGTATCTGTGACGAGTCCTTTCGACGGTGATGAGCATCGGCTGTGGGCCATCGACGACCTAGCGGTGATCGAGAAGATCAGGTCGGATCTGCACGATGCCACCACGGTCATCGCGGACGGTCATCATCGTTGGACCACGGCTACTCGCCATGCTGCGGCCATGGGTCGCCAGGGCGCCACCCAGCTGATGTTGCTGCAAGACATCGGGGCGCACTCTCCGTCGCTGCTGTCGATCCATCGAGTCTTGACCGATGTGACCCTCGAGCAGGCTCGCGAAGCCCTGGCCCCGTGGTTCGATATCGATGATGTGACCAGAGGAGGCCCCGAGGAGTGGGCCGAAGAGCTCCGCTCCGAACTTCAGCCGGCATTCGTGTTCTTCGGTCCCGACAGGACGGCCTTCCGTGCGGCGATCAGCAAGAGCCTGTCACCGCTGCTTCCCACCGACATGCCGGCCAGCGTCCGTCGGCTCGATGTCGCGATACTGCACGAGGCGGTGTTCGACGAGTTGTTGGGCAAGAAGGAACCGACCTTCGTGCACACCCCCACGGAGGCATCTGAAGCCATCAAGGACCAAGGGATCGCGATCCTCCTTCGGCCCACTCCCCTGAAGGCGGTTCTCGAGATCGCGGGCGAAGGCTCACTGATGCCTAGGAAGTCCACCTTCTTCCTTCCGAAACCCGTCAGCGGCCTTCTCTTCCGCCCGCTCGGCTGAGCCCGACGACTCGGTCGGATTGGAGTTGTTGCGCTACTATCGCGTCCTTCGACCACCAGAGGGGCCATGGCCGAAAGGGAACTTCCGACAAGCAGGCAGCCTCGTCGAACCGACGAGGGGGATGTGTCGCGCCGTGGTCGCGTCGCCGGCTACATAGGTATGGCTTCCTTCGCGCTCGGGGTCCTCATCCTGTACCTCGGCTACAACGGAGCATCTAAGAACCCGATCGTGGAAGCTCAGGTGCCGTACCTGATCTCGGGGGGCTTGTTCGGAGCGGCGCTGATGATCGTCGGCGCCATCTCCTACGCAGCGAGCCTCATCCTGCGCTCACTCCCCGATACGCCCCCCGCTACGGCCCCCCAGGCCGAGGTGACGGCGGTCGTTGATGTGGTCGCAAGCTCAGCGGAAGGCGCCCGGAACGGCGCCTCCAAGGCGGAGGTCTACATCGCGGGGGGCGGCACCTCGTTCCACGATCCGACCTGTCGCCTGGTCGAGAGGGCTAGTGAAGTCAGAGGGGTTTCGAGGGAAGAGGCCGTGTCTATCGGTTTGAGCCCGTGCAGGGTCTGCGGCCCATAGGAGGGTCGAGCGGCCACGACCTAGAAACGGTACCGTGTCCGCTAACCATCGTGACAACCAGCAGTTAGCGGGAGGGAGTCCCCGTGAAGCGCACCATCATATTCAGCCTAGTGATGAGCACAGTGATCGCAGCCTGCGGACTGCAGGTTCCGATGACCGACGCTACCGGCTCGTTCGGCCAAGGCGGCGCTCCGGTGGGCCCAGAGGACTTCGGCGACGCGCAGCCGGGACTCGGCGGCGACACCAGTGGGACCGACACCGGTTCTGGGGGGACCGTCAACCTGCCTGGCGGTACGGACACGGGATCCTCCGGCGGGAGCGGTGACACGGGCAGTTCCGGCGGGAACTCCAACTCTGGAGGCGCGGTCAAGTCCAGCGGCCTTTTCGCCAACGAGACCGAAGGCATCAACAACGATCAGATCACGATCTGCGCTCATGTCCCGATCTCGGGAGCTGCGCCTCTTGCCCGCCACCAAGACCGGTTCGGCCAGTTCTACTTCAACTATGTGAACAAGGAGCTAGGCGGGATATATGGGCGCAAGGTCAGGTTCCTGGCGTACGACGACCAGTACAACCCGACCGGCGCGCGCGCGGCCTTCGAGCGCTGCCGTCGCGAGGGCGCCTTCATCTATGTAGGTGCTGCTGGAACCGACCAGATCGTCTCGGTCGCGAAACTCGCAGAGCAGTACAAGATCCCGTACCTGCATGGGCCTACCTCCGACAAGGATCTGAAGACCCACAAGTACAACATCCACGCGGCCCCGACCTACGAAGCGCAGCACCGCTACCTGGCCCGCTACCTGGTCGGCCGCTACGGTAAGGATGTCAAATACGGGATGGTCCGTGTCGCGTCGGTGTTCTTCGAAGCAGGCCATGATGCTTTCGTCGACGAGTTGAAGAAGCTCGGCGTTACCCTGGCGGTCGACCGTGAAGTCCAGAAGGACGAGACCTCCTTCTCTGCGGTCATCCAGGATCTACGGGCGAACAATGTCCAGGTCGTCAACAACTTCACGACACCGTCGATCTGGCTGAAGATGATCCCGCAAGCGCAGGGATACCGGCCTACCTGGACCGCAGTGAGTCCGATCGCGGGCTACAACCTGGTCGCTAACACGCTCGGGCCGAGCGCCAAGGCGGTCGTGTTCCAACACTTCAACCCGGGCTGCAACTGCACCAAGTTCGAAGGCGGGCAGGACCCTTCGCTGCCTTACGCCGACCACATCCGTCGCTTCGTGCAGATCTTCAAGAAGTACTCCCCCGAGCAGAAGCCAGAGATCGACGACTTCGACTACGGCGCGTTCATCTCTGCAGAGTTCCTGCACCGGCTCCTGCTCGCCCTCGGACCGAACCCGACGCGCAGCGGCCTGTTCAACCTGGTGAGCAAGTACAAGGAGGATCAGGCGGAGGTCGCCCCTGGATGCGCAGCCGACTTCACTCGAGGGGGTCGGCGTGGCGGACATAATGTGAATGTGCTGGAACTCTCGGGCGGGAAGTGGAAGCAGGTCCAGAGTTGCGTTGATGTCGGGAACTGACCACTAGATGGAGAAGTTCCTCGCAGCCCTGCTGGCGGGCATCACCGATGGGGCTGCCATCGGGCTCGTTGCGCTCGGTTTCGTCATCGTCTACAAGGCGACCAGGATCTTGAACTTCGGGCAGGCCGAGATCGGCACGCTCGCCATCTATGTCGAGGCGAACCTCGTGGGGCTCGGTATCCCGGTGCTGTTCGCGATCATCCTGGCCCTAGGTGTCGCCGGCTTGTTGGGTGCCGCCACCGAGCGGCTCTTCCGGCCGCTGGCTCAAGCACCGCGTCTGACGGTTACCGTGGCAACGCTTGGGATCTCGACGATCCTGATCGCCTTCCAGATACTCAGGTTCAAGATCGACCCGCGAACGGCTCCTGAACTGATCAGCGGGAACCTGTTCACCCTCGCGAATTTCGATGTTCGCTACGGGCGGATCCTGGCATTGCTGGTAACCATCGCTCTAGGGGCGGCGCTCTATACCTTCTTCAAACGCAGCCTGTTCGGCCTAGGGGTCTTGGCCGTCGCCCAAGATCAGACGGCGCTGCGCTTGCAGGGCCTGCCCTTGAACCGGGTCTCGGCCTTCGTGTGGGCCGCTGGAGCGATGGTGTGCGCGTTGGCGGGCATGATCATCGCGCCGACCATCGGCTCCTTCACTCCTGGCTTCATGACGCTTACCCTGGTCGCTTCAGCGCTGGCGGCGGGTCTGGTCGGCGGTTTGACCAGTCTGCCGGGCGCTTTCGTCGGTGGGATGGCGATCGGCATCACCCAGAACATCGCCAAGTTCTATCTCGAGGACCTGGCCGGAGCCGAGTTCCTCGCCGTCTTCGGCGCGATGATCTTGGTCTTATTGGTCAAGCCGAATGG
The DNA here is from genome assembly GCA_046565595.1 of Actinomycetota bacterium. Taxonomy (GTDB): domain Bacteria; phylum Actinomycetota; class AC-67; order AC-67; family AC-67; genus JBKHYG01. The sequence goes on from JBKHYG010000114.1 coordinate 24,338, forward strand.
TCTGCTTGGAGCAGAGGCGTGAGCGAGACGAATCAGCAGCCCGAGGCTCGCGAGACCGTGGTGCATGCGGCCGTTGAGAGGATGCGCCGCAAGCACGCCACCATGGATGCTCTGATCCTCGGGCTCTTCTGTCTGCCGCTCCTTCCGTTCGTACAGAACAACGCCTTCGCGGTCGGCTGGGCGTTGTGCAGCGCGATGGTCGGGATGAGCATGAATGTGCTCGCCGGATACGCCGGCCAGATCTCGCTAGCTCAGGCAGCTCTATTCGGGACCGGTGCGTTCACCATCGGTGTCGTCACATCCAACCTCGGTGTCCCCTGGTTGCTTGCAGTCCCGTTGGCGGCTCTCTTCACCGCTCTCATCACGCTCGTGATCGGCTTCCCCGCTCTGCGCGTGAAGGGCCTCAACCTCGCGATCCTCACCCTGGGTTTCCAGTTCGCGATGCAGCGGGTCCTCTTCAGGGTCTTCGGAGCCAGCGGAGTCGAGGTTCACCGTCCAGAGATCTTCGGCGTGAAACTTATCGAGGACCGCTACCTGCTGTTCTTGATCATCGCCGCGCTGGTGGGGCTCTTCCTGCTCGACCGGAACCTGACGCGCAGCAGGATGGGACGCGCCTTCCTCGCGCTCCGGCAGGACGAACTCGTAGCATCTTCCTTCGGCATCAACATCGCCAACTACAAACTCCTCGCCTTCGCGATGAGCGGCTTCTACGCGGGCATCGCCGGCGCGATGTTCGGCACACTGCAACAAGATGTCACAAACGAGAGTTTCGAATTCATCTTCTCGATCGAGTTCCTGGTCTTCGCCGTACTAGGTGGATTGGGAAGCAGGGTCGGCACCGCTGTCGGAGGCGCCTTCCCCGTGCTCTACCGGCAGTTCCTTCAGTATCTGCGCACCGCGGGCGCCATGCTGGGAGGCATCCTCCTGCTCTACACGCTGCTGCGTCTGCCAGGCGGCCTGGCTGCCGAGGGTCGCGAACTCAAACACGGGTTCCAGATCTTCACCTCGAAGGGACCTCGCGGAGTATTCGCCTTCTTCACGGTGGTCGCTTCGGCCATCGGGCTGTTCTTCGTGGTACCGATCATCCTGGGACCTGTGGCGGACCTGATCGCCCCGGCGATCTCGCAGTCCACCGACACCCCCGAGATGCTGCGGTTCCTCCTGGGGCTGGCAGGTCTCGCAGGTGGGCTGCGAGGCGGCCTGCTGATCGCTGCCAAGATGATCGGATTGACGCCAGCAGCGGTCACCGTCGTCGAGGCACCCGCCGATGACGACGACGAGGTAGACGCGCCCGTCCGTCAGATCAAGGCCCCGTCGATCGACCTGAAGAGACGCTCCGATGGCGTCCATAGTTCTGGTCCGCTCTTAGAGATCGTCGGCGTCACCAAACAGTTCGGCGGCGTACGCGCGCTGGATGATGTCTCGATGGTCGTCGAACGAGGCGAACTGATCGGCATCATGGGACCCAACGGGTCGGGCAAGACGACGATGCTGAACAATATCTCGGGCTTCATCGACCCGACCAAGGGAGACATCCTCTACGAAGGTCGTTCCATCATCGGTCTCCGGGCCGACCAGCGTGCCGCACTCGGCATCGGCCGCACCTTCCAGAACATCGGCCTGGTCAAGAGCGAGACCGTCTCGGACAACCTGATCATCTCGCAGCACCTGGTGGCTGACTATCCCGCCATGACCGGCCTGCTTAGGACCCCCACGGTCACCAGCGAGGAGCGCCGGCTGCGCATGCGCGCGGCTGCCGTCGTCGAGATGCTGGGGCTGGAAGACATCGTGGACGAACGGATCCACAGCCTTCCGCATGGTCTGGCCAAACTGGTCGAGCTTGGTGCTGCGCTGGTGACCGGCCCCGAACTGTTGCTGCTGGATGAGCCTGCTGCGGGTGTCAGCCCGCGTGAAGCTGATGCCCTCGGCGAGACCCTCCAACAGGTCGCCAAACACTTCGGCGTCACCATCGTCATGATCGAGCACCATGTGCCGTTGATGCTCTCGACCTGTGACTACATCTATGTCTTGAACTTCGGGAGGCTGCTGACCCACGGGCTGCCGATGGATGTCGCTCGCCATCCCGATGTCATCGCCGCCTACCTCGGCGGAGTTGGAGAGGAGGCCAGCCTTGCCGTTGCTGGAGGTTAGAGACCTCCGCGCGGGTTATGGCACCGTTCCAGCTCTGCACGGCGTCACCTTCTCGGTCGATCAAGGCGAGATCGTCGCCGTGCTGGGACCTAACGGTGCAGGCAAGACGACGACGCTGTCGTGCATATCCGGTCTGCTGAACCCATGGTCTGGCACGGTCAGCTTCGATGGCCAAGACATCGGTCGTATGAGTCCCGAGCAGACCGTGGCGCTCGGTATCGCACATGTCCCAGAGGGCCGCCATGTGTTCCCAGCGATGAGCGTCGAAGACAACCTGAGGCTCGGTTCGTGGGCGCAGCGCTCCAAGCCCAAAGCCGCGAAGGAGTCGCTGGATCGGGTCTTCCGGTACTTCCCTGTGCTTGCCGATCGTCGCCAGCAGATGGCCGGATCGCTTTCTGGAGGCGAGCAGCAGATGCTCGCGATCGGACGGGCACTCATGAGCGGTCCGCGGCTGCTGATCATCGACGAGGCAGCTCTCGGTCTGGCTCCGGTCATGGTCGAACGCGTCTTCGAGATCGTGAAAGAGATCCGCCGCGACGGGAACACCGTGCTGCTGGTCGAGCAGAACGCTCCGGTAACGCTCGCGCTGGCAGACCGGGTGTACCTGATGCAACGCGGCAAGATCACCACCGGCGGGCCTGCCGCCGAGGTCCGCGAGAAGGGCGTGCTCGACGCCTACCTCGGCCCCATGGCGCAGGCCGCCAAGAACCTCGCGAAACGGGAGGAAGCGGAAGCTGGGAAGCCCAAGAAGACCGGGGCTGATCTGTTCACCAGTTCCGGGGGCACTGCGGGGGCGGCGACCAAGAAGCGGGCGGGCAAGAAGGGCCGCTGATCAGGCGTCCTCGCTAGCAACTGTTAGCGGTCGTGCCCGATTCGCGTCCGTTCGGTCGGAAGGAATCGCGAGGTCGGCGTCGAAACTTATCGCGCAGAGGTTGAGAGCCAACCCAGCATGTAAGGAGGAACCTCATGCGGCGGAAACTCGCCATCACGGCCGC
>JBKHYG010000115.1:0-6049 GCA_046565595.1 Actinomycetota bacterium
CCCGATCACCTCGGCCCCTTCGACGCTTCCCTCGATCCAGGGTTCGATGGAGGACAACACCAGACGATTGGCCTCCAACAGGTCCTCAGGCTGGCCGGTGTCCTTCCACCATCCAGTCACCTCGTGCGCGCGTACCTCGAGCCCTTCGTCGATCAAACCTTGTATGGCGTCGGTGATCTCGTATTCGCCGCGCGCACTCGGACGAAGCTGCGAGATGACCTCGTGGACCTCAGGCGAGAAGAGGTATACCCCGGCGAGGGCCAGATCCGACGGCGGATCGTCCGGCTTCTCGACGACACGCACCACTCGGTCGCCGTCCATCTCCACCACTCCGAACCGCTGAGGTTCTGGTACCCGTTCCGTCAGGATCTGGGCTGCGACAGGTTCGGAGACGAATTCGTCGACGAGGCTTTGCACGCCGTCTCGAAGCATGTTGTCACCGAGGTACATCAAGAAGGCCTCGTCGCCCAGGAACTCGCGTGCCGTGCGTACGCAGTCCGCGAGACCCGCGGGAGAGGCCTGCGGGATGTAGGTGACTGCGATCTTCCAGCGAGATCCGTCTCCAACGGCCTCGCGGATCTCTGGATCCGTGTCGCCTGTGACGATGCCGACCTCGGTGATCCCCGCTTGGGCGATGTGTCTTAGCACCGAGAACAGGATGGGTTCACCCGCCACGGGGACGAGCTGCTTGGCGCTGGTGTAGGTGATGGGACGAAGCCGCGTCCCGTGCCCTCCAGCGGGTACCAGGGCTTTCAACGGTTCATAGCGTAGAACGCCTCAGCACCCGATCCATGACACCGCTCACCCGCAGGCTGACCGTTCCTGGTCCTTCTCACTGACCGGCGGTTTCGGCTGAGGCGAAGGCGTTTCGCCCCGTTCGCGCGCTGCCACGCGTTCGGCGTGATCGACACCGAGGGTCAGCACTATGTCTCCAGGCAGATCCTTCTCTGCCAGACGCTTGCGGCTACCCGGATACTGCTTGGCCAACAGGTTCGCTTTCAGCTCGTCACCGAACTCGTACAGGATCGTGGTCACCTGCGTCCGAGACTCGGCGTTGCCGATCGAGTGGATCCTGAAGCCCGCCTTGCTGAGCCGGGTCTGTTCGCGCCCCGCTAGGCCGCCCCTCGCGCTGCCGTTCAAGATCCGGACGGTCACATCCCCCGGCGTCGGGACGCTGGAGCTGGTCTTGCCGACATCGGGCAGAGGCTCGTCGTCACGGATCGCGTTGAAGAGTGGGCGCGCTTCGTCCTCCACCGGAACCAGATATGAGACCCCGCCGATCAAGGCCGAGTAGTTGGGTACGATCCTGAAGTCGACCCTGGCTTGATCGAAACCCGCCAACTTGTTCGCAACCGCTCGAGCAAGATCAAGCCCGACGCCCTCGTCGTACTTGACGCCTTCACCGATCGCTTCGGACAGACGCAACCACTTGGCTGGGTTCAGGAGGAAGCCGATCGACTTCACCTTGCGCAACAGAGTCCTGATGAACAGCTGCTGGCGTTGGATGCGCCCGATGTCTGCGGTCGGATCGATGTAGCGCGCCCGGACGAAGGACAACGCCATCTCTCCGTCGAGGTTCACACATCCTGCCTTGGGGATGTCCAGGCCGCTGCGCCGATCCTGAAGCGGGCGGTCGACATAGACATCCACTCCCCCGACGGCATCGACGATGTTCTGGAACGAGGCGAAGTTGACTTCGACATAGTGGTTGATCGGGATGCCTGTGAAGTGCTTGACGGTCTTCAGCGTCAGGTTCGGTCCGCCGAACGCGTAGGCGGCGTTCAGTTTCTGAGACCCATAGCCGGGGATGTCGACCTTCAGGTCACGCGGCAGCGAAACCAGCACGGCTTTCTCGGCTTTGGCTGCGATGTGGATCAGGATCATGACATCCGCGCGTTGACCAACCTCGCCCTTGAACTGTCGCTTGTTGCGCGCGACACCTTCGATCACATCGCGCCGGTCGCTGCCCAGCACCAGGATGTTCAAAGCTTGATCGGGCAGCGCCTCTTCGAGTTCCTGGATGGTCTTGTCCTTGCCCTTGTCCAGGTTCGCCTTCACCTTGCGGTAGGTGACGAACAAGCCGGCGCCCGCGAAGAGCGTGAAGATCAGGCCCACTACGCCGACCCGTCGAAGCAACGGATGGCGCGAACCGCCACCTCTGCGCTTGCGGGGTCGGCGCGGAACCTCCAGGTTCTTGAGTCCGTCGTACATCGCGCCGGGCCGCAGGATAGCGGGGCTGAGCCCCTTCTACCCGAAGACCTACTCGCCCTCCCGTTCCTTGCGACGAGCAAGTATCTCCTCTTTGCGGGCGAGCCGGTGTTTGCGTCGGATCTTGGCTTCACTCATCCTGCGCCGCTCCTCGTCGTTCTCGGGTTCCAGCGGCGGAACGGCCCGGGGGTTGCCATCCTCATCGAGGGCGACGAAGACCAGGTACGCGGTCGAAACATGCCTGGTCTCGCCGGTCTTCACATCTTCGGCCATGACCCGCGCGCCGACCTCCATGCTGGTCCGTCCCACATCGTTCACCTGGGCGCTGACGGTCACGATCTCGCCGAGGAGCACCGGCTCGATGAAGCTCATCTCGTCCATGGCCGCCGTGACGACACGGCCTCCAGAATGTTTGGAGGCGCTCATCCCAGAGGCGGTGTCGACCAGCCGCATGATCACTCCACCATGGACATTGTCCTGGAGGTTCGAGTCCTCTACCTCCATCAGTTTCGCCAGCACCACCCGGCTCTGTTGCGGCGTGCGAGCCCCTGGTTCGGGCATGTCAGCCGGCCCTCTCTGCGACCAGGTCAGCCATATCGCCGACGATCGCGGTCAGATCGAAGTCCTTGGGCGTGAAGACCCGCGCAACCCCGGCATCCATCAGTGCTCGCGCATCCACATCGGGGATGATGCCTCCGACCACGACCGGCACTTGGCTCGGATCCAGACCTCTCGCCCTCATCTCTTCGAGCACCTGGGGCACCAGCCACACATGTCCGCCCGAGAGGATCGAGAGGCCGATGATGTGAACATCCTCGTCGGCGGCGGCCTGAGCGATCTGAGCGGGTGAGAGTCGGATGCCTTGGTAAACCACCTCGAATCCAGCGTCGCGAGCCCGGACGGCGATCTGTTCGGCACCGTTGCTGTGCCCGTCCAAGCCGGGTTTGCCGACCAGGATCTTCAGGCGGCCAACACCGCGAGCCTTCGCGACCTGCTCGACCCTGCTTCTCACATCTGAGAGCCTCGTGTGGCTATCGGCGGAGGCGATCGGTACCTGTCCGACACCGGTGGGTGCGCGATACTCGCCGAATACCTCTCGCAACGCGTCGGCCCATTCGCCTGTCGTAACGCCGGCTCTTGCGGCAGCGATCGAAGCCTCGACCAGGTTCTCGCCGCTCTCTGCCGTGCGCTTCAAGCCGTCGAGAGCGGCGGTGGCCGCCGTCTGATCCCGTTCCTTCCGCCAACGCACCACGGCCTCTGCCTGCTCCGCCTCGGCGGCTGGATCCACCTCGACGATCATCTCGCCAGAGGTCAGTGGGGACGGCTCGGTCTCGGTGAAGGCGTTGACGCCAACGACGGTTGACTCGTTGGCTTCGATCGCCCTCTGACGCTGCGCGAGCGATGTCACGAGCTCGCGTTTCAGGTACTCCAGCGCCTCGATGGAACCCCCCATGTCCAAGATCCGTTGCAGCTCTTCCCAGGCGGCGTCCGCGATCTCGGTGGTCTTGGCTTCCATCACATGCGAGCCTCGGAACAGGTCCTCGTACTCCAGGAGGTCGGTCTCGTTGACCAGTATCTGCTGCAACCGCAGAGACCATTGCTGGTCCCAGGGTCGCGGCAATCCGAGCGCCTCGTTCCAAGCGGGCAGTTGCAGCGACCGGGTACGAGCATCCTTGGAGAGCGTGACGGCCAGGGCCTCGAGCAGGATCCGGTACACATTGTTCTCTGGCTGCTGGGCGGTCAAGCCTAACGAGTTCACCTGAACCGCATAGCGGAAGCGCAGGAACCTCTCGTCGTCGACGCCGTACCGCTCACGACCGATCCGCGCCCACAGTTGGGTGAAGGCCCGCATCTTGGCGGTCTCTTCGATGAAGCGGATGCCTGCGTTGCAGAAGAAGCTGATCCGGCCGAAGACTCGACCGAAGTCGTCGTCGCTGATCTCGCCGGTGGCTCTGACGGCATCCAGCACCGCCAAGGCGTTGGCGAGCGTGAAGGCGACCTCCTGGACCGGTGTCGCGCCGGCTTCCTGCAGGTGGTAGCTGCACACATTCATCGGGTTGGCCTTCGGCAGTTCGCGCGCACAGAAGGTCACCATGTCGGTGATCAACCGCATCGAGGGTTGCGGCGGGAAGATGTAGGTGCCACGAGCCAGGAACTCTTTGAGCAGGTCGTTCTGCGTGGTGACCGCCAGCGGCGCGCGCTGCCCCCCTTGCTCCTCGTTGACCGCGACATACATCGACAGCAACCACATGGCGGTTGCGTTGATGGTCATCGAGGTCGTCATCTCCTCGAGTCGGATGCCGTCGAACAGCGTCCGCATGTCGCCCATGTGTGCGACCGGCACACCTACCTTGCCAACCTCGCCCGAGGCCATCGGATGGTCCGGGTCGTAACCGCATTGGGTCGGTAGGTCGAAGGCAACGGACAAGCCGGTCTGCCCCTTGGCGAGGTTGCGGTGATACAACGCGTTGGTCTCGGTCGCGTTGGTGTGGCCCGCGTAGGTCCTGATGACCCAGGGACGGTCCTTCTCGTGATTCACGCCCATAGCGATCGAAGGTTAGCCGCGTCAGGCCTGCCCGTTCGAGGCCTCTCGGGAAGCACTATCCTCGCCTCGCGTAACCGACCAGGGAGGATCGTAGGTGGCCATAGCGACCGTTGGAGTTCTGGGTTGTGGGACGATGGGGTCCGGTATAGCCGAGCTCGCTGCTCGCTCGGGCTACCAGGTGATCTTCCGAGAGACCGACGATGATCGCGTCGAATCGGGACTCGCGAACATCCGACAGAGCCTGGACCGAGCGGTGGAACGGGGCAAGATCGAGTCGACCGCCCGCGACGAAGCGCTCGGAAAGATCCGCGGCACCACGACGCTGACAGATCTGAAGGAATGCGATCTGGTCATCGAGGCCATCCCCGAGCAGCTCGCTCTGAAGGAAGAGGCCTTCCGCGAACTGGATGCGCTGCTCCCAGAGGAAGCGATCATCGCTTCCAACACCTCGTCCCTGCCGATCATCGAGATGGCCACGGCAACATCGCGTCCGAGCCGCGTCATCGGTGTTCACTTCTTCAACCCCGCACCCGTGATGGGCCTGGTCGAACTGGTCCGCACCGTGGTGACCACCGACACGGTGTTGTCCGACGCCAAGGCCTTCGTCGAGTCGCTCGGCAAGACGCCGGTCGTCTGCCAGGACCGCGCGGGCTTCATCGCCAACCTGCTGCTGTTCCCCTATCTGAACAACGCGGTCAAGATGTTCGAGGCTGGCTACGCCAGCCGTGAGGACATCGACGCTGCCATGCGGTTCGGATGTGGCCATCCGATGGGGCCGCTGGCGCTGGTCGACCTCATCGGTCTGGACACGACCTACGAGATCCTCGAGGCGATGCATCAACAGTTCCGCGAGCAGGTCTACGCCCCGGCGCCGATCCTCAAGCACCTGGTCTCCGCGGGTTTCCTGGGACGCAAGAGCGGTCGCGGCTTCTACAGTTACGAGGAGCCCGGCAGCCCGCGGATAACCGACGCGAACGAGACGCACTCCACCAAGGAAGCGGCAGCGGCTCATATCAAGAAGGTCGGGGTGCTCGGCTCGGGAACGATGGCCAACGGGATCGCGGAGGTCCTCGCCAAGGCTGGCCTGGAGGTCGTCATCCGCGCACGCAGCGAACAGAAGGTGGCTGCATCGAAGGCCGCGATCGAGAAGTCCCTTGCGCGCGCGGTCGCCAAGGGCAAGATGACCGAGGAGCAACTCGCCGAGATCGCCGCGCGGGTATCGGGAACCGTCGACCTCGAGGGCTTCGCCTCTTGCGATCTGGTGATCGAAGCGGTAGCCGAGGAACTCGACATCAA